>DASWRT010000304.1:0-5198 GCA_036403035.1 Allostellaceae bacterium
CAACCCCTGGTGGTGCACCATGCACCACGCCGTCGCGATCGCGACAGTCGTCGTGCCGGCGCCGCCGCGGGCGCCGACCATGGCGACGACGCGCGCCGGCCGCGCCTCGCCCGGCGCAATCGGCGTGTCTCGCTGGGGGGGAGCGGCGGCGCGCAGCAACGCTTCCTGCAACGCTTCGGCAGAGACCGGCTTGACGAGGTAGTCGGCGACGCCCATCCCGATCAGGCGGCGATAGAGCGCCACATCGTTCACCGTACCGATCGCCAGGACCGCCGTGTCCGGCGGGCAGCACTCGGCCAGCGCATCGAGCGCCGCGACCGGATCCCCGGCGTCGCTCAGATCGACGAGCAGCAGGCGCGGCGCGGCAGCCTCCACGGCGGCCAATGCGGCGCCGACGCCGCCGCGCTCGATGCGGGCGTGGGGCCAGCCCTGCTGCGCGGCGACACGGCTCACCGTCTCGCGGGTCACGTCGTCGGCGACGACGGCCAGGAGTCCCCCGTCGCCCGGCACGGAAGCCGATCGGATCGCGGTGCTGGCGTTGGTGCTGGCGCTCGCGCGGTACATGGCGGCTGCTATTGCTGCTGCTGTTGTGGGGAGCTGGGCGTCACCGGCTGGGGCGGCGCGGCGCCGGCAGCCGCCGCTTTCGGCGTTGCGTCCACCTTCCGGTCGCCGCCGCTCGGGTCCGTCTTTTGCCACGTCGGGTAGTCGCCGGCGCTTGCCGGTCCGGCCGGGCAGCCGGTCTTGTCGCAGTTCAGCACCTGCGGCGCGCGCTGGCGGAAATCCTGCTCCATGAGAACCACCCGGTCGACCTGCGGCGGGCCGGGCACGCGGCCGACCACGAGGTCGCGCGGCTGCGCCACCATCAGGCCGAGATTGGTCGCGGTCGCGCAGCCGAAATCGCTCGAGGTCGCGTTGCCGAAATCGGTGCCCGACGGCTTCGACCAGTTGGGGCAGGGCGGCGGCACCACGACGAAGCGCTCCACCTCGACGGCCAGCTCGTCGCCGCCGGCGAGCGGCGTGCGGTCGCCCGCCGCCTGTTCGATCCCCCCCGGTGCCGCAGCGCGGCTCTCGCTGCGGTAGCCGCGCCGCGCCAGCAGCTCGGCAAGCCTGGTCCGCCGCGCCTCGGCGAACCGGTCGTAGGGCGAGGCGACGAGGTAGACGCGGTCGCTCGCATCCAACTCGGCATCCGCAAGGAACGCAAGCAGCCGCGCCGATTCCGCGGGCGGCAGCGTCGCCCCGCCCGGCGCGAAGGCCACCGTATGGCGCAGCCGCTGGAAATCCACTTTCAGCGTCTTCGGCGCCTCCACGGCCTGCCACTCCTGGACGGCCGGAGCGCAGCCGGAGGACAGTACGAGTGCCGCGGCCGTGACGGCGTGGAGGGCAGAGCGGGCGAGTCGGCGGACGATCATGGCGCGGGCGCTCCGCTCATTCATTCGAGGTCGAAGCCGTAGGGACCGATCAGCGTGCTGCCGGACCGCGACAGCGGCGCCGACGGGCGCGGCGCCGGTTGCGGCCGGTAGGTCGCGCCCTTGAGGTAGCGCTCGGCGTCGGTGGGCGCGACGAAGCCGTCGGTCGCCGCCATCAGCTTGCCGGCCGAGACCGGACGGACGAGGTAGGGCGTCACGATGATCACCAGCTCGCTCTCGTCGCGCTGGAACCGGCTGGAGCGGAACAGCGGGCCGAGCACCGGCAGGTCGCCGAGCCCGGGGAACTTGTTCAGGTTCTGCGTGACGTTGTTCTGCAGCAGGCCGGCGATCGCGAAGCTCTGACCGCTGCCCAGCTCGACGGTGGTTTCGGCGCGTCGCGTCGTCAGCGCCGGGACGGTGATCGAGTTGATGGTGATCGCGCCGCTGCTGGAGAGCTGGCTGACCTCCGGCCGGACGCGCAAGTTGATCCGGTCGTTCGTCCCGATGTTCGCCTGGAAATCGAGGCTGACGCCGAACTTCTTGAATTCGATCGTGATCGTGTTGAGGCCCTGCGGAACCGGAATCGGAAACTCGCCGCCCGCCAGGAAACTGGCCGTCTCGCCCGATGTGGCCGTCAGGTTCGGCTCGGCGAGGACCGTCACCAGTCCTTCCTGATCGAGTGCGTCGATCAGCGAGTTGAGGTCGATGCGGCGCGTAGACAGCGAGGCAAAGGCGTTGTTCGCCGTCGCGCCGGTGCCGAGACCGTTGCCGAGATCGCGGCGGGTCACGAACTGCTTGGCGGCAGTGCCGGGCGGCACCGTGGTCGCCGCGTTGAGCACCGGTGCGCCGGTCGCCAACCCGAACGCGAAGCTTCCGGGAGAGACGATGCTCTCCCAATTGACGCCGAGCTGCTTGATGACTTCGCGCGACATTTCGGCGACGCGGACCCGCAGATTGACCTGGGTCGGCGCGTCGATCCGCAGCTTGTTGACGAGCTGGTTCTCTTCCGGCACGAAGCGGGCGGCGACACGCCGCACGTCCTCCGCCTCCGCCGCGGAACGGACTGCCCCCTCCAGCACCAGCGCGTTGCCCATCGAGCTGACGTCGACCGCGCTGTCCGGCAGCAGATCCCGTAATGCCTGCCGCAGCCGGTCGACGTTGTGGCGGACCGACAGCGCGACGTTGAGGATCACCTCCTCGCGGTCGCCGACCGCGAACAGCGTCGTCTCGCCGGCTCCCTTGCCGACGACGTAGACGAGGCTGGGCGATTTCACCTGGACATCGGCAATCTCCGGATCGGCGAGGAATACGCTGGTGGCCGGCCGGTCGAGCTTGACGAGGCGGCCCTTGCCGACTTCGAGCTGGATCTGCATCGATGCCGGCGCCACGACCTGCGGCGCGGCAGCGGCTGGGACCGGCCCCCGGATCAGGGCGGCGGTGGCGAGCACAGCCGCCGCTACCGCAGCCGTCCGAAGCGTACCGACTCTCGATCCCACTATTTGAACTCCATTTCGCTCGATGCGCTGCCGCGCACGACGCTCACCCTGCGAACCGTACGCGACGGTCCCCGCGGCGGCGCGAGAAGCTGCGTCGCCTCCCTGTCCCAGGTATGGCTCGGCGCCTGCTTCGCGGCGGCCGGCGGTGCATCGTCGGCGACGGCGAGGCTGCGCAGGGTCAGCGACAGTTTGCCCATCTCGCCCGCCACGGCGATGATCTCCGCCTGTTTCGGCGTCACTTCCAGCGTCGCCAGCTTCGGCACCGCGACTTCCTTTTTCTGGTCGTCGGCGCGCTGATCGATCGCGAGGATGCGGATGTCGGAGAGGATCGTCTCGCTCGCCCGCCTTTCGTGGCTGGGCTTGTCGTCCTGCGGGATCGCCAGCGTCAGGATCACGTCGACGTGGTCCCCCGGAAAGACGAACCCGGCGACGCCGGAGCTGGGCGTCACCGGCACCGTGACGGCACGCGCGCCCGGCGCCAGCACCGCTGCGAGGAACCCGCGGTCGCCTGGGCGCACCAGGCGCGCTTCGGTGACCGGCTCTCCGGCAGTGACGCCGCTGCGCACGACGGCGCCCTCGAAATCCTCGATCGTCCGTGCGCCGCCCTCGACGACGAACGCGTCGCCGACCGCATCGGCCGGCCAAGCCTGCCAGCGAAGATGTTCCGGCCGCACGAACTGGCCGGCCGGCAGATCGACGTTGGCCACGAGGACCTGCTTCGCGGGCAGCGCCTGCGGCACCGGAACCGCTAGCGCGGGCCGGGCGTCGGCCAAGCGCGCATCGAGCCAGTTGCGCGTGCCGACCGCGGTGAGACCGGAGATCAGGAGAGCGAGGACGAAGAAGCCGGCGCGACGGACGAGCATCGTCCCTATTTCCTCAAAAGCCGGCGCGCCACGTGGCGGCCAGCAGGCCGCCGACCGCGATCGCCACGCCGAACGGAACCGGCTGCCGCAGCACCGGCTCGGTTTCGTCACCGCTTCCGGCCGGCCGCGGCAGGCACAAGCGGAGCGGGGTCATCAGCATCAGGGCGAGAAGGGCGCCGGCAAGCGATGTCGCCAGCATGAATTCCGCGAAGCGGGCGGGGGGCGCCCAGAGCGAGACCGCCGCAAGCAGCTTTACGTCGCCGCCGCCGAGCAAGCCCCGCGCGAATAAGACGGCGCCTGCAACAAACACGATGAAACCGGCGCCGACCGAAATGGCGATCTCGACGGAAGGAAGGCCGGTTGCAAACACGGCGAACGAGGCGGCGACCGCAATCGAAAGCCGATTGGGGATCAGGAAGGACCGTACGTCGTGAAGCGCGGCGTCACCGAGCGCGGCGGCAAAGACCGCAAGTCCGAGCCATTGCAGGAGGCCAAGCGTCACCGGCATCGGCGGAAGTCTTTCACTCGTCGGTGGTCGAAAAGGGAGGGCGGCCTTTTGGCCGCCCAGTATTCCTCGACGCAGCGCTGCTGCGTCGTCCCGCGATGATTCAGCCGGCGGTGAGTGCGCCGGTCGCGGCCGTGAGCGCGGCTGTAATGCCACCGGAAAGAGCTGTAAGTGCGGCGACAATGGCAACCGCGATGAGACCGGCGATAAGACCATACTCCACGGCGGTGGCGCCGCTCCGGTCCGCAATCAGCTTCTTCATCGAAACAAGCATGGGTGTTCTCCCGGATATCGTGAACGCACCCATGATTGGATGCGCGTCTTAATGAAGCATGAAAAACGGAAAGAGATCTCTTCCAGAATGTTCGAATTTTAAATAATGGATGTCTCCTTTTCCGAAGGGAGGGCGCCATAGGCCGAAAGACGGTGGTATATGAAAGAAAAGATTTACCAATAACCCTGCCATTTCGCGCTCGCGATTCAAGAGAATTTAAGATTTTCTTGTGTCCCATAAGGAAGAATTAGAGTGGCCAGCAGCACTCTCGGGCGCCGCAGGCGCGTGCATCGTCGACGCAGGTGAGAGCATGAGTTTGGTCAGCCACGCGACTAACCCGGAAGCGTCTTCCATTTGCGCGGACGGCAGCAACTCGCTCCATATCGACTCCGCCGCTGCAGGGGTGTCACAGCGCAGCCGCGCCAGTACGCCACACCGACTCCTCGTCAGTGCTGCTGCCGTCGCCTATTTCGGCACTCTGGCAGGCGCGTCCGTCGGGTGGATCGCCGCCGACATTCGGGAGATTGGCCGACACGCGTGCGGCGCCCAATGCATAGCCGGCCTTCTCCAAAGCGCCGCAGTCTTCGCCTTCTACGCACTGCTCGTCGTGCTGGTCTCATCCCGAATCGCGCCGAAGAACAACGCTGCGGGACT
>DASWRT010000305.1:0-8917 GCA_036403035.1 Allostellaceae bacterium
CCGTGCCCCGAGCACGGCGACGCGAAGATCACCTGCGGCAGCTCCGGGTGCTCGTCGATCACGAAATGCTCGTCCGGCGTGTTGGTGAACAGGCAGGCGCGCAGCCCCATCGTCGGCCCGGCCCCCTCGGGGAAGTACCGCTCGGCGAACTGGCGCAGCACCGCCTCGTCGCGCGGATGGACGTCGCGGTCGGCCGCCTCCGCCGCCCCGGTCTCGCCGAGATGGTGATAGCGGCCGAGCTTGAAGCCGGGCACCGCATGGATCGGCAGACCGTAATACTTTCCCTCCTCGACCATGACGTTGAAGACCGGGAAGCGGTCCGGCATGAACAGCTCGCGCCGGCTCGGCTGGAACCACGCGAGCACCTGCCGCTCCGGCACCGCGACGGTTTGCAGCCCCGGCACGAGATCGCCCAGCCACGCGCCGGCCGAGAGCACGAGCCGCCCGGCCTCGTAGGCCCCGCGATCGGTCGTGACGCGGACGCCGCCGCCGGCCGTCGGCTCCCAGCCGAGCACGCGCTCACGAGCCCGGATCTCGGCGCCGGCCGCCTGAGCGGCCTGGACGTGCGCGACGATGCATTGCTCCGACGCCAGGAACCCGCCGTCGGGTTGCCACACCGACATCGTCTCGGCCGGCAGCCGGTAGGCCGGGAAGCGCTGCGTCAGCTCGGCGCTCGTCAGCACCTCGTGCGGCAGACCCCAGAGGCGCGCCGAGCGGAGCGCGCCCTCGAACACCTCGCTGCCCGGCGGCCCGGAATCGACGGAACCGGTGACGGTCAGCAGCCGTTGGTCGCCGCTGGCTGCCTCCAGCTCCCGCCACAGTTCGTAGGCGCGGCGCAGCAGCGGCACATAGGCGGGATCTTCGTAATAGGGCAGCCGGATGCTGCGGGTCAGGCCATGCGACGATCCCATCGAGTGCGGGATGTCGAACCGTTCCAGTCCGAGCACGCGCAGTCCCCGCCGCGCCATGTGCCAGCAGGCGGCGCTGCCCATGCCGCCGATCCCGACGACGATCGCATCGTAGGTCATGACAGGAATTCGTCCTCTCTCCGTGGAATGCCGTGCCGGACCGGGACCGCCGCGCCATATCGATAGGCGGCCGTATCGATAGCGCGGGCTGCGGCGTATCTTGTATTAGTTTCCGGCAGGATGGGAGGTCGGCCATTCAACCCCTTCAGGAAAACTGGGTTCCGACGAAGCCGGCGCGCGTGACGCGCGACGGCATCGTCGTCGCGCAGAACGCGGTCGCCGCGTCGGTCGGCGCCGCCGTGCTGGCGGAGGGCGGCAACGCCGCCGACGCCGCGGTGGCGACGGCTTTTGCCCTCGGCGTCGTCGAGCCGTGGATGAGCGGCATCGGCGGCGCCGGGTTCCTCCTCTACGGCGAGGCGCGGACACAGCAGGTCCGCGCCGTCGACTTCACGACGGTCGCCGCCGCCGGCCTCGACCCGGCGCGCTACGCGCTCGCCGGCGGCACAAGCCCGTCGCTGTTCGGCTGGCCGAAGGTCGTCGAGGACCGCAACCTCAAGGGCTATGAATCGATCGGCGTGCCGGGCGCGGTCGACGGGCTCGGCCTCGCGGTCGAGGCGTTCGGGCGCAAGAGCCTCGCCGAGCTGATCGCGCCGGCGATCCGGCTCGCCGAGGAGGGGCTGCGGATCGACTGGTACGCGATGCTGTCGGTCGCGATCGGGGCGGCCGAGCTGAGGGAGTTTCCGGCGTCGCGGGCGCTCTATCTGCCGGACGGGCTGCCGCCGGTCGTGGCGGAAGGGGCGGCGCCCCGCCGCCTGCCCATGCCCGCGCTCGCGGCGACCTACCGCCGCATCGCCGAAGCCGGCCGCCGCGATTTCTACGAGGGCGAGCTGGCCGGCCTGCTCCTCGCCGACCTGGAGGCGGGCGGCAGCCCGCTCCGCGCCGCCGACCTCGCCGGATACCGGGCGCGCCTCATCGGGACGCCGCCGAACATCGATTACCGCGGCGTCGTGTTCCATCACCCGAGCGAGCTGACCGGCGGGCCGACCTTCGCGGCGGCGCTTCAGGAGATCAACCGCCGGCTGCCGGCGGTGCCCGGCGCCTATCCCGACGAAGGCGAGTACGTGGTCTACGCCGACGCGCTGCGCGCCGCCTTCGAGGAGCGGTTCCGCAGCCTCGGCCAGGGCGGCACGGCGGCGGCAGCGGCGGCGCCCGACTCGTGCACGACGCATATCGCGGTCGTCGACCGCGACGGCAACATGGCGTCGCTCACCAACACGCTGCTCTCCCGTTTCGGCTCGAAGGTGGTGCTGCCGCGGACCGGCGTGCTGATGAACAATGGCATGATGTGGTTCGACCCGGTGCCGGGGCGCCCGAACTCGATCGCGCCCGGCCGCCGGCCGCTCGCCAACGTCTGCCCCGTGCTCGGCACCCGCGAGGGCGTGCCGTGGGTGGCGATGGGCGCGTCGGGCGGGAGGCGGATCATTTCGGCGATGGTCCAGCTCGCCTCGTTCCTGGTCGACTTCAACATGCCGCTGGAAAAGGCGTTCGAGCTGCCGCGGCTCGATGCGAGCGGCGAGACCCTGACGTGCAGCGACCGTTTCCCGGCCGAGATCGTCGCCGCGCTGCGCAACTCGTTCGAGGTCGAGATCGTCGAGGAGACGCTCTACCCCTCGCCCTTCGCGGTCCCCTCGGCGGTGATGTGCCCCCGCAGCACCAACATGAACACCGGCATGGCTCACATCCACTCCCCCGCCGCTGCGGCCATAGCGGAAGGGATGTGAGCGCCGGCTCCCGGCGGCGGGACGGAAAACGCTTCAGTGCGGGGAATGCAGAGGCTCCGCGGACGACGGACGGATCATAGCCGATGCCGATGTCGATGCCGTCGCCGCGATAGGGCCGGGCGCGAGCAGCGCGTGCACCGCGCCGATCGCCGCCTCGGCATAGCTCGGGTCGCGGTGCAGCAGGCTCTGCGACGCCGCGCCGTCGAGCAGCAGCATGATCCGGCGCGCCGCCAGGGCCGAATCGGCGATGCCGGCTTCGGCGATCAGGCCGGCGAGCCATGCCTCGAACCCTTTCTTGTGCCGCGACGCGACGGCGACGGCCGGATGATCCGGCTCGCCGGCCAACTCCGAGGCGGCACGGATGAAGCCGCACCCCTTCCACTCCGGGTTGCTCGACCATTCGGCGAACTTCGCGAATATGCCGGCGATGCGCTCGGAGATCGGCAGCCCCTCCCCGGTCTTGGCGAACCATTCCTGATAGCGCGTCATCGTCGAGGCATCGCGGCCGTCGAGATAGGCCGCCATCAGCTCGTTCTTGCTCGCGAAATGGTAATAGAGCGTGCGCTTGGTCACACCGGCCCGCTCGGCGATCGCGTCGACGCTGACGGCGCGGAAGCCCTCGGCGTAGAAAAGATCCTCGGCGGCATCGATGATGCGGGTTCTGGTGTCGGCGGCGTTTCTCGGCATGCCGCAAAGTATACCGCTCGGTGTGTATACATCAAGCCGCTTCTGGTTTACCGTCGACGTCATGACGCCGATGCCGCTCCCGTCGGGAGCAGCGCGTCGGGATAATCGAGTCATCGCGCCTGCCGTCTCGGCGCCGCGGTGCACGGTAAAGGAGACGGTATGTCGACGATCGAAAGAACGGCGGCTGGCACGGCCGGCCGTGGCTTGGTCGTACCGCTGACCCTCACCATAATCTGCGGCTGCGTCATCTCGGCCCTCTCGTTCGGCCTGCGCTCCACGTTCGGGATGTTCAACGAGCCGCTGTCGTCGACGCTCGGCTGGGGCCGCGAGATCTTCGCCATCTCGATCGCGATCCAGAATCTCGGCTGGGGCATCGGCCAGCCGATCGCCGGCGCCTTGTCCGACAAGTTCGGACCGGCGCGGGTGCTGGTCGGCGGCGGCCTAATCTATGCGCTCGGCATGGTGCTGATGTCATATGCCGGCTCGCCGCTCGGCGTGCATATGACGGCCGGCATAATGGTCGGACTCGGCATGTCCGGCTGCTCGTTCGTCACGGTGCTGGGCGCGCTGGGCCGGATGGTTTCGGCGGAGCAGCGCTCCTGGGTGATGGGGCTGGGCAGTGCGTCCGGCTCGCTCGGCCAGTTCCTGGTCGTCCCGCTCGGCCAAGCCTTCATCTCCGCCTATGGATGGCAGACGGCGCTGATCCTGCTCGGCAGCCTCGCGGCCACGATGCCCGTGCTCGCCGCGAGCTTCACGGGCGCCGGGTCGGTTGCCGCGGCGCAAGCCGCCACCGAGCGTCCGCTGTCGTTCGGCGCCGCCCTGCGGCAAGCCTTCGGGAATGGGAGCTATCGGCTGCTGGTGATCGGTTTCGGCGCGTGCGGCTTCCAGCTTGCCTTCATCACCGTGGATTTGCCGCCCTATCTCGCCGACGCCGGCATCAGCCCGACGATCGCCGCGTGGGCGATCGCGCTGATCGGCCTGTTCAACATCGCCGGTTCGTATGCGGCCGGCGTCCTCGGCGCACGCTTCGCCAAGAAGAAGCTGCTGAGCGTGCTGTATGTCGTCCGCGCCTCATCGATCGCGCTGTTCGTGCTCCTGCCGCTCACGACGACGACCATCTTCGCCTTCGCGGTGATAATGGGCCTCTTCTGGCTGGCGGCCGTGCCGCTGACGTCGGGCATCGTCGCGTCGCTGTTCGGCACGCGCTATCTCTCGACGCTGTTCGGCATCGCCTTCCTCTCGCACCAGATCGGTTCTTTCCTCGGTGTGCTGTGCGGCGGCTGGCTGTATGCGGCGACCGGGTCGTACGTCCCGACCTGGTGGGTGTGCGCGATCCTCAGCCTGATCTCGGCGCTGATCAACCTGCCGATCGACGAGCAGCAACCTGCGCCGGCACCGGCGCCGGCGCGCTGACCCGCGCCGCGGCGGCGCAAGAGGAGGGGGAAGCGGACGGGGCGGGCGATTGATCCGGCAACCGTCCGCTCCCAGATCAAGCGAGATGATCCACCGCCCGCATCTGACCGCGCTGGCGCTTGCCGGGGCGGTCCTCGTCCTCTGGGGCGCCGTGATGGCGATGACGCTGCGCGCCGCGGCGGTTTCGGACGAGAACGGCGGCAACCTTCTGACGCTGTTCCCGCCGTCCCTGCCCGGCGACCGCCAGATCGCCGCGATCGTCGATGCCGGCGGCCTGCCGCTGCGCCGGACATGGCTGCCCAACGCCTGGGTCGTCCACTCGCCGGGGCCGGGCTTCGTCGCCCGGCTCAAGGATCAGGGTGCGCTCGGCGCCTTCGCCGAGTTTCCGTTCGTCGCCGAGATGGCCGGCTGCACCGCCTACATCCCGAGCGACCGCGACGTCCGGACGATGCGCGCCGTCCTGCGCTGATCTCCCGTCCCGTAGGGATGCCGTCAGGAGCCGGCGGGACTCTCGCCGCCGCCGGTGAGATCGAGCACGGCGCGCCAATGGTCCGCCGCCGAGGTGTCGCCGGTCTCGCCGAGCGCATGTGCGAGATGGCGGGCGATCCGCGCCGCCCGGCTGCCGCCGTGCGCGTCGAGCAGGGACGAGGCGACGGTCTGAGCGGCGGCGATGTCGGTCGGCGGCATGACGGTTCCGTGACGGTGCTGCATCGCACCATAAACAGCGCCGATGCGGGAGTCGATCCCTCAATCCGGAATTTCACCCTCGTCCGACCCGACCGCGCGCCGGTCGAAAATCGTTAACCAAGGCACGCTATGAGTAGCGCGCTGAGAGGGAGACAGGCGTGTCCGGCTCGGGCGGGATTGCGGCGACGGTCGATCATTATCGCGAGCACGGCTTCGCCGTCGTGCGCGGCGTCTTCGGCGCGGAGGATGTGGCGGCGCTCCGGGCCGCCTTCGACCGGCACTGGGCGGAGGGGATGGCGCGCGGTGCGAGCTGGCGGCACGGCAACCTCTTCTACCGGCTGGGCGAGGACGCGCATCTGGGCCGCGTCCTGCGGCTCGTGCAGTGGCCGTCCTATGTCGATCCGGTGCTGGCGCGCTACCGCACCGACCCGCGGCTCCTCGCGATCCTCGCGCCGCTGATCGGCCGCGACCTCAAGCAGATCATCAACCAGCTCCACTGGAAGCCGCCGGGCTCCGCCGCCGCCGAGTTCGCCTACCACCAGGACGTCCGCTTCCGCCGCCCGCGCACGGCGTTCCGCAACCTGCCGGACTCCTACGTGCAGACCGGCATCGCCGTCGACCGGCACGAGCCGGCGAACGGCGCGATGCGCGTCTATCCCGGCTCGCACCGGCTCGGCGAGGTCGAGATCCCGGTGCCGCCCGGGAGCAGCGTCATGGACGCGGCGCTGGCCGACGAGTCGCTGCGCCGCCTCGGGCTCGACCCGGCCCGCCTCGTCGATCTGGAACTGGAGCCGGGCGACGTCGCGCTCTGGAACGTGCTGACGGTCCACGGCTCCGGCCGCAACGCGACCCGCGGCGACCGCCGCTTCTACCTCAACGGCTATGTCCGGGCATCCGACTGCGACCGCGGCGAGTGGGCGTTCCGCGACGGCGCCCCCTGCCCGCTCGGCGGCGAGCCGGCGCTGGTCCATTACGACGCCCTCCTCGAGCGCCCCGAACCGCACTACGTCGACGGCTGACCGCAGCAGACGCTCCGCGAGCTGAAGCTCGTCGAGTAACGCCGTAAATAAAAGAAGAATAAAACAACGTTCGAACCACCAAGACACCAAGAACACCAAGGGTTTTTACAGCGCGCAGCGCATTAATTTTCCTTGGTGTCTTAGTGTCTTGGCGGTTCGAGCTTTATTTTTACTTCAGGCGATCTACACCCGCTTCAGCACCTGCCGGAACGCCTCGGCGAAGGCGGCGCGGTCGGACGCGGTGCCGATTGTGACGCGGACGCAGCGGTTGAGCGGCGGCAGGCCCGGCATGCGGATGAAGACCCCGTGCTCCTCCAGCAGCGTCGCCAGTACCGCCTTCGCCCGCTCCGCCGAACCGACGTCGATCGAGACGAAGTTCGTCGCCGACGGCAGCGCCTTCAGTCCCAGCTCGTCGGCGAGGCGCTGGTACTCGCGCCGCCCCTCCGCGACCTCGCGCACCACGCCGGCGATGAACTCGGGATCGCCGAGCGAGGCGAGCGCGCCGGCCTGCGCCAGCCGGCCGACGGCGAAATGGTTGCGGATCTTGTCGAAGGCGCGAATCGTCTCGGCCGGCGCGATCGCGTAGCCGACCCGCAGCCCGGCGAGCCCGAACGCCTTGGAGAAGGTGCGCAGCCGGATCACCCGCGAATCCTCCGGGTCGATCTCGGGGATCGAGTCCGCCGGGGCGAAGTCGGCATAGGCCTCGTCGAGCGCCAGCACCACGCCCGGCGGCAGCCGCTCGATCAGCTCGCGCTGCGCCGCCGCGGGCAGCCAGCTCCCGCTCGGGTTGTCCGGGTTCGAGAGATAGACGAGCCGCGCCCCGGCCCGCCGCGCCGCGTCGGCCAGCGCCTCGGGGTCGTTGCGGTCGTCGCGGTATGGCGCGGTCGCGAACCGGCCGCCGAAGCCGTTGACGTGGAAGGCGAAGGTCGGATAGCCGCCGTGCGACATCGTGACCACGTCGCCGGGATCGATGAAGGCGCGGACGACCAGTCCGAGCAGCTCGTCGACGCCGCCGCCCAGCACCACGTTGTCGATCGAGACGCCGTGCCGGCGCGCGAGCGCGCTGCGCAGCTCGAACCCCTCGGGATCGCCGTACCAGTTGACGCGCGCCGCCTCCGCCGCCATCGCCGCGACCGCCTTGGGCGACGGCCCGAACGCGCTCTCGTTGGCGCCGATGCGGACCCGGAGCGGCCGGCCGACCCGGCGCTCCAGCGCCTCCGGCGGGACGAACGGGACCACCGCGGGCAACGCCTCGACGAGGCTGGCATAGCGCGGGCGCCGCCCTTCGGCGTCCACCGCCACCGGCTCCGGTGCCGTCGTCGTTGCTGCTGACGTTTTTGCTGCTGCTGCTGATCGGGAAGCGCTCATTCGCTGACCTCGAACCAAAGGGGACAGCCGTAGTCGATCGTCACCTCCTCGCCCGGCGCGATCGGCCGCACGGCATGGAGGTCGAGCGTCTGTCCGGCATAATTCCGCTCCACCCTCGCCCGTGGTGACGACGAGTGATTACACACCGAAAGAGTGCCGAACGCAACCGCGCTCCGCCCGTCCGCGTCGGGATCGCCGTCCCAGTGAAAATAATAGTGGTGAAGAATCGTGCGATCGAGGTGGCGCGCCTCCTCGGCGTCGAACACGACGACCGGCGCCGCCTCGATCAGCTCGCCGGCTGCGATCGCCCGGCGCGCAAAAACGCCGCGCCCCTTGCTCGGATCGCGGCGGATCTCGATCGCGGCTGTGGTCATGGCTGTACCGGCGCCGCACGAGCCGGTGGCGCCGGTGTCAAATGCGGCGTCGGGGCCGCCATGCCCCTGCCCGTGCCCGTCCGTCACGGCCGGAAGCGGCGCCGCGATGCTGCTGCTGCCCTGGCCCCTATCTCAGCCGCGATGCGCCGCGGTATGGCCGTCGGCGGGGCCCACCGCCGGCTGCGGCGATGCGGCGGCGGCGGCGGCATTGGCCTGGGCGGACGGCGGCGCGACGGCGGGCGGCGCCTGCGGCGCACCGGCGGCGGCCGGGGTCTCGTCGTCTTCCTTCATCCCGGCCTTGAACGCCTTGATGCCCTTGGCGAAATCGCCCATCACCCGCGGCATCTTGCCGGCCCCGAAGAGAATCAGGACGATGGCGAGCACCACCACCCAATGCATCAAACTGAACGAACCCATGAACCGATCCTGCGCGTCTGTCGTTGCGGTGGCCGGCCGCCACTTTAGCAAGCCGCCTCACCGAACGCACGTGGCGATAATCGCGCCCCGCGCAAGGCCCTCCGCCCGGAAATTTCCACGTCGCGCCCGGCCGTTGCGCGGCCATTCGCTTCCACCGCGGAGGACGCGGGGAGCCGCGGAGACACGCCGGCCGTGCTTCCGCG
>DASWRT010000306.1:0-7665 GCA_036403035.1 Allostellaceae bacterium
TCCTCCAGCTCGCGCAGGAACCGGCTTGCCGGCGCGCGGTGGCTCGGCCGTTCGTCCAGCACCTTCCTTATGTGCGTGGCGAGCGGCACGGTCTTCATCAGCTGCTCGGCGAAAATCCGCTTGCGTTCGAGGATGTCGGCGTCGGCGTAGTGCCGTCCCGGCGCGGTCAGCTCGATGTCGCCGCCGCCGACATGCGCGAAGCCGAAGATCTGCAGCGCCTCGATCAGCGGGAACAGATCGTCCATGCTGAGGCTCGCCTCGTCCGCGAGGTGCGGCAGGTCGGCGCGGCCGTTAAAGGGAGGGTCGGCGAGCAGCTCCATCAGGCCGTTCAGCCGCTGGATCGGCGCGTCCGGCAGGCGCGTCCCGACCGTGAGCCCGTCGGACTTGGCGCCGCGCCGCCCGCCGCCGCGCGTCGCGTCGGTGGTGAGCAGCGTGTAGACCTGATCGACGGTCGCCCGGAACCCGGCGCTGTTCCAGTCGCGCGGACGCGGCAGGCGGATCGGCAGATCGGCGCGGATGCGGCCGGGGTCGCTGCCGAAGATCACGATGCGGTCGGCGATCTCGACCGCCTCCTCGATGTTGTGCGAGACGATCAGGATGCTCTTGGTCGGGATGCGCCGCTCCAGCCAGAGGTCCATCAGGTCGCCGCGCAGCGTCTCCGCCGTCAGCACGTCCAGCGCCGAGAACGCCTCGTCCAGCAGCAGGATGTCCGGCTCGACGACCAGCGCGCGGGCGAAGCCGACGCGCTGCCGCATCCCGCCCGACAGCTCCTTCGGGTACGCGCCCTCGAACCCGTCGAGGCCGATCAGGTCGATCGCCGCCAGCGCGCGTCGCCGCCGCTCCTTCGGCTCGACGCCCAGCGCCTCCAGCCCCAGCTCGACGTTGCCGAGCACCGTCAGCCAGGGGAACAGCGCGAAGCTCTGGAACACCATCGCGATGCCGCGCACCGGCCCGTCGACCGGCCTGCCGCGATAGCGCACCTCGCCGCCGCTGGGGGGCACCAGCCCGGCGAGGATGCGCAGGAAGCTCGACTTGCCCGAGCCGGACTTGCCGAGCATCGCGACGACCTCGCCTTCGCGCAGCGCGAAGTCGATCCGGTCGAGCACGAGGCGCGCCTGATGGTCGGGCGTCTGATAGGTCTTGCTGACCTTGTCGGCGACGAGGAGCGGGATCGTCATGCGCGCGGGTTCCGTCAATCGAGGCGCAGCCGCTCCGCCGCGACGTCGTAGAGCCGCCGCCAGAACAGCCGGTTGAAGAGGACGACGTAGAGGCAGAGCACGCCGATCCCGAGCACGACGCGCGGGAAGTCGCCGCTGTCCGTCACGGCGGCGATATAGGCGCCGATGCCGGTCGCGGTCAGCGTCGTGTCGCCCCAGCGGGCGACCTCCGAGACGATGCTGGCGTTCCACGAGCCGCCGGCCGCCGTCACCGCGCCGGTGATGTAGGCCGGGAAGATCGCCGGCAGGATGATGCGCCGCCACCACAGCCAGTGCGTGACGCCGAGATTTCCCGCCGCGTAGTGCAGGTCGGACGGCATCGCGCTCGCACCGGCGATCACGTTGAACAGGATGTACCACTGCGTCCCGAGGATCATCAGCGGGCTGATCCAGATCTCGACGTTGAGATGGAACCGCAGGATCAGCACGACCGCGACCGGGAAGAACAGGTTGGCCGGGAACGCCGCGAGGAACTGCACGATCGGCTGCGCGCGGCGGGCGAGGTCCGGCCGCAGTCCGATCCACACGCCGATCGGCACCCACAGCAGCGACGCCAGCACGATCAGCACGACGACGCGCACCGCGGTCGCGAGGCCGAGCAGCAACACGGTCCCGACCTCGCCGAGCCCGAGCGCGGCGACGACATAGACCGCCAGCCCAGCGACGAGCGCGAGCGTCGCGATTCCCATCGCCGCGTCGACGATGCGGTCGACCGTGCCGTGCGCCTTCGCCGCGCCGCCGGCCTCCTGCGCGGCGGCGGCGCCCGGACGCCGCCGACGTTTCGGCGCGAGCCGCCCCAGCTCGGCGCGCATCCGCCGCCAGAACCAGCGGAACAGCTCGAACAGGCGCGCCTTCTGCGTCAGGACGAGGAACCAGGGCCGTTCCGCTTCCTCGTCGCCGGCCTGCTGCTCGTTGCGGAATTTCTGCGACCATGCCAGCAGCGGCCGGAACAGCACCTGATCGTAGATCAGGATGACGACCAGCATCGTCAGCACCGCATAGCCGATCGCCGGCAGGCTGCGCTCGTCGATCGCGGTCGCGATGTACGAGCCCATGCCCGGCAGCGCGATCGTCTGCCCGTGAACGGTGATCGCCTCGGACGCGACGACGAAGAACCAGCCGCCGGACACCGACATCATCATGTTCCAGACGAGGCCCGGCATCGCGTGCGGCACCTCCAGGCGCCAGAACGTCGTCCACGGCCCGAGATGGTACATCCGCGCCGCCTCGATCAGCTCGCCCGGCACCGTCCGGAACGACTGATAGAGGCTGAACGTCATGTTCCACGCCTGGCTGGTGAAGATCGCGAAGATCGCCGCGCACTCGACGCCGAGCAGCCGTCCGGGGAACAGAGCGATGAAGCCGGTGACGGTGATCGACAGGAATCCCAGGATCGGCACCGACTGGAGGATGTCGAGCAGCGGGATCAGCAGCTTCTCGGCGTGCCGGTTCTTCGCCGCCAGCGCCGCGTAGCCGAGGCTGAAGGCCAGCGACACGCTCAGCGCCAGGAACATGCGCAGCACCGTGCGCAGCGCGTAGGCCGGCAGGTTCATGGGATCGAGCGAGATCGGCAGCGGCTCGCCGACCTGATACGGCACGTTCATCGACGCCGCGCCCCATCCCAGCAAGGCGAGGATGCCGAGCACCAGCGGGAACGCGGCGAGGTCCCAGACGGTCGGCCGCAGCCGGTCCGGCCACGCGACGACCGGAAGGCCCCAGCCCTGCGTCCGCTCGAACCTCATTCGCGGTCGGCCCGCGCGTGCCGTGACGCTCGGGGCGGCAGCGGCGGCGACGTGCGCGTGCGGCGGCAGGAAACGTCGCGCTTCCGGTAAGCCCGCATCGTCCGATCCGCTCCGCCCTGCCTGCCCGGGTCCGCCGCCTCTCAGGACGGCCGAGCACGTATACAGGGCCGAGGTGAAAGATCGAAGACCGCGGTGCTGTTTTGTCCCGCTTTCGGCGGCGTGCTTAGCCGCTCAGCCGTTTCCGGCGCCGTGCGGCGGCCGGGGCCTGCCCGCTCCGCCGCCGCCGTTCCCGCCGCCATTCTCATGACGCTGCGGCTCCGGTGACCGTGGGTGCGGCTGCGGCGCCGGTGCGTGCGCTGCTGCTGCTGGCGGTGGCGGCAGGGGCGCGTGCATTTGAGGAGCCGGCATCGCTGCGGGACGCGCCTGTTGCTGCGGTTGCAGTTGCGGCCGTGGCTGCGGCGGCGCGGCGGACGACGGCGGCGTCATCGCATGCTGCTCCCGCTGCTGTTGCTGCTGCATGAACTCGGCCTGATGCGGTCTCGGCATCGGCGCCGTTGCAGCCGCGGCCGGCGTAGCCGGATGCGGAGGAATCGGCGGCGGCGAGTTCGCCGGCTGGCGCTGCTGCTGCGGTTGTTGCTGACGCCATGGCTCGCCTGCCGCCACGTTTGCCGGACCGCCACGGCCGGGCGGTGCAGGTTGCGGCGCTGCCGCGGGTCGCGGCGCAGCGGGGGCACGGACCGCCGCGACGGACGGCGGGTGCGGGACGCTCGCAGGAATCGGCGCATGCGCGGGACCGGCGAAGGGCGCGCCGCCATGCGGCTGCTGCGGCCCGCCATGCTGCTGTTGCTGCTGAAGCGGCGGCCCGCCATGCCAAGCCGGATCTCGGCCGGCCCCGGCGACCGGGGAGTTCGGAGGGATCGCAGCGTGCGCGCCTGCGGCATGCGCGGCGGCCGCTGCTCCGGCGACAGCACCCACGCCGAGCACCGCTGCCGCGGCTGTCGCATGAGGCGGCGGGTGCGGGGCCGGTTCCGCTCCCTCCGGCCGCCGGCCGCCATTCCCGGCGAAAGCGACGGCGGCGTCGTGACGCACCGGCGGCGCGGGCGAGGCCGGCGCGGTCGCGAGCGTGGCGGCCGGCACGGCGACGGCCGCCCTGGCGACAGGCCTCGCCGCGACGAAGTCGGCCCGCGGCACGACCGTCGCGAAGCGGCGGTTCGCGTAGGTCGCGTTCGTCACGTTGACGGTCGTGTTGCTGATATTCGTGACGTGGGTGACGTTGACGTTGCGGATGTAGGTCGCGCTGGCGCGGTAGGGCGGCCGGTAGACCTCGCGCGGGCCGAGCGGGATCCAGCCGACGCGCCGCCCCTGCCCGTGGTCATGTTCGTGCCCGTGCTCGTCGTGGTTGAAACCGTGCCATCGCGGCCCGTCGCCGACGAACACGACGAGCGCCGGCGCGTAGACGGGTCTCGCGGCCACGGCGCCCGGCACCCATCCCCACCGGTTGCCGATATAGGCCCAGCGCCCGTAGTGGAACGGCGCGAAGCCCCACGGCGCTTCGTCGATCCAGGTCCAGCCCCACGGCTCGACCCAGCGCCACTGCCCGTACCGGTAGGGCGCCCAGTCGGCCGGCACCGCCTGCGGATACCAGACCGTGCCGTAAGCCGGCTCGGGCTGCCACGTGCCGTAGGCGCCGAGATCCTCGTACCCGGTCATCGCAGGCGGGACGTAGCGGGCCGCCGCTTCCGCCGCGGCGCGGTCGCGCTCGTCGCGGGCGAGCGCCCAGCGGTCGAAGGGCGTCGGCTGCGCCGGCCCGGTCGCATAGGAGATCGCGCCGTTTCCGTCGCCGCCGACGTCGGCGCTCTCGCCTTGGTGCACCGTCATCTGCGAGCCGTTGCCGGCGGCGATCGTCGCCACGCCGCCGGCGGTCAGCACGGCGACGCGGGTCGGCGCCTCGGCGCTGCCCGCCTCGATGTGGTAGGTGCCGGGACCGCCGAGCGCGACGATTCCGCGCGGCGTGCCGATCTCGTAAGTCTCGCCCGGCTGCCGCGGCGGCCTGTCGCCCAGCGTCACGTCGAGCGCGCCCTGCGGCACGTCCGCCCGCAGCGCCCGATCGTCGAGGCGGACGATGCGCAGCTCGGTCCCGCCGTCGAGGCGCAGCGCCGTCGGCCCGACGCGGATCTCGGCGCGGCTGTCCGGCTGGACCCAGAAATCGTTGCCCGACGTGACCGGCGCGTTCAGCGGCGCGATCGACCACTCATCCCCGTCGCCGCCGACGCGCATCGACGCCGTGCCCTCGACCGCGCTCAGCCGTCCGACCCGCCCCGGCGGATCGGCGAGGGCAGGCGGGGCGCCGGCCGCGGCGGACAGCAGCGCCGCCGCCGCGAGTGCGAGGAGCATGCGGGGAACGGATCGGAAGGCGGAGGCAGAGAAGGCGCGCGACATCGGCACGCTCCATGATGGCGGACGGGAAAGGAACGTCCGCCGCGTTCCCGCTATTCCGGGACAAGAATATGGCAGGCCCGTGTCGCCGCCCGCAATCGTTGCCGCCGCGAGGATCGCCTGTTTCCCGCGACGGCGGACGCCCCGCTTGCGGTTCCCCATCAGTGGGCGGACAATCGCCCGCTCGGATGCAGCGTCAGCAGCAGCTTGGGAGGAGCATGCGACGATGCGGTCAGCTCTCGCCTTTCTCGCCGCCGCGATCCTCGTCGCTTTCGCCGTCGCCGCGCCGCCTGTGTCCCGCGCCGCGGAGCCGCCCGTCGATCTCGCGCTCGTCCTCGCCGTCGACGTATCGCGCAGCATCACCGACGACGAGTTCAAGCTTCAGCGCCGCGGCTACGCCAACGCCTTCCTCGACCCGCGCGTGCAGCGCGCCATCGCCTCCGGGCCGAACCGCGCGGTCGCCGTCAGCTACGTCGAATGGTCGAGCTTCGACGAGCAGGACCTCGTCGTCGACTGGATGGTGATCCGCGACGGCGAGAGCGCCGCAGTGTTTGCCGACCGCCTGATCGCCGCGCCGCGTTCCTTCTACAGCCGCACCTCGATCAGCGCCGGGATCGACTTCTCGGTGCAGCAGCTCGCGCGCTCCGGCGTCGCCGCCGACCGGCACACGATCGACGTCTCCGGCGACGGCACCAACAATGCCGGCCGCGCCGTCACCGAGGCGCGCGACGCGGCGGTGGCGGCCGGCATCACGATCAACGGGCTCGCGATCATCAACGAGCACCCGGACAACCCCTATGTCATGTCGCATGTGCAGCCGCCGGAGGGCCTGCCGGAATATTACCGGCAGAACGTTATCGGCGGCGTCGGGAGCTTTTTGATGGTCGTCCAGGATTTCGACTCCTTCGCCGAGGCGGTGACGCAGAAGCTGGTCAGCGAGATCGCCGGCCTGCAACCCTTGCGAGAGCGGTTCGCCGCCAGGGGCCGACGGCCGTGACGGCGCGCGGGGAGGCGGCTTCCATGCCGCGGACCGTCGTGGCGGTGATCGCGCCGGGAGAGATGGGCGCGGCGGTGGGCCGCCGCCTGCGCGAGCGCGGCGCCTCCGTCCGCACCTCGCTCGCCGGGCGCAGCGCCGCCAGCGCCGAGCGCGTCCGCCGCGCCGGCATCGAGCCGGTCGGCGACGACGCTGATCTGGTCGCGGGCGCCGGCATCGTCCTGTCGATCGTCCCGCCGGGCGAAGCGGTGGCGCTCGCCGAACGCCTCGCCCCGGCGCTGCGCGGCCTGCCGAGCGGCAGCGGCGCGAAACCGGTCTATGTCGACTGCAACGCGGTGAGCCCGGAGACGGTGCGCCGCGTCGCCGACCGCCTCGCCGATACCGGATGCGCGTTCGTCGACGCCGGCATCATCGGCGCGCCGCCGCAGCCGGAGCAGGGCGACGACGCCGGCCCGCGCATCTACGTCTCGGGCGGGAAGGAGGGGCTGCGGCCCGTCCTCGCGCTGCGCGGGCACGGGCTCGACGTCCGGCCGCTCGCCGGCGGGATCGGCGCCGCCTCGGCGCTGAAGATGGCCTATGCGTCCCTGACGAAGGGCCTGACCGCGCTCGGCACGGCAATGATGCTCGGCGCCGAGGCCGGCGGCGTCGCGGACGCCCTGCAAGCCGAGCTGGCCGCGAGCCAGCCGGCGCTGCTCGCCTGGCTGTCGCGGCAGGTGCCGGGCATGCTGCCCAAGGCCTATCGCTGGGTCGCCGAGATGGAGGAGATCTCCCGCTTCCTCGACGATCCCGGCGGCAGCCAAATGCTGTCCGGTGCCGCGCGCCTCTACGAGCGGATCGCGGCGGCCCGCCGGGCCGAGGGAGAAAACCGCGGCGGCGCCGAGGACGACGCGCTCGCCCGACTCCGACAATTCCTCGACCGCGGCCGCTGAGTCGAATTAACAACGTCTGAACCACCAAGACACCAAGGAAGTTCCGGCGCACCGCGTGCGCTAAATAAACCTTCTTGGTGTCTTGGTGTGTTTATGGTTCGAACGTGTTTTTTCTTTTATCAATCTTGCCCAACCCCATTGCAACTCCGCTCCCGGCCCTGCCGTTCTCTGATCGACTGCGGTCGATCGACCGACGGACTGGAGGGAGGACACGGCATGACGAATGGGCAAAAGCGGAATGATACGGACCGGCTCGACCATCCGCAGGGCGGGAAGCCGAGCCTCGGCGGCATCGGCCGCGAGACCGAGCGCCCCGACGTCGACGAGAAGCGGCAGGAGAGCGTCGG
>DASWRT010000307.1:0-7178 GCA_036403035.1 Allostellaceae bacterium
CGGTCGGCTGCCTCCAGCTCCGCGGCGAATATCTGTACGTCGCCCAGGGCAGCGGCGGCATGGAGGCCTACGACGTGGCGAGCGTCGCCAACAAGGGCATCTCGGAGCGCATCATTACCGCGCCGTTCTCGCCCCTGGGCCAGGACACGCACATCCGGTCGAAGAACGCGACTTGCGTGGCGTTGCCGACCAACCAGCCGATCAACCCGCTGCGCAACCAGGGCGACCTGATGCGGGTAACGAACCAGGAGCAGCCTTTCCACCCGATCTACAACTACGCGTTCATCACGGACGCCGAGGAAGGGCTGATCGTCACGAACGTCGACACGCTCCAGGACGGCGAGCCGCGGAACAACTTCCTGACCCGCGCGCTGACCTGGAACGAGGGCGGCATCCTCCGGGGGGCCCGCCACCTGACGATCGCCGGCTATTACTTCTACGTCGCCGCCGACGCGGGAATCGTCGTGCTCAACATGGACGACCCGATGCACCCGAAGGTCGTCACGGTGATCCCGATGAACGACGCGCGGGCGACGGCGCTGCAGTTCCGCTATCTTTTCGCGCTCGATCGCGACGGGCTGCATGTCGTCGACGTGACGAACCCGGAGGCGCCGAAGGTCGTCCCATCAGCGTTCGTGCCGTTCCAGGATGCGCGGCGCCTCTACGTGGCGCGTACCTATGCCTACGTTGCGGCGCGCCGCGAGGGCTTGGCGATCGTCGACGTCGAGAATGCGGAGCGGCCGAAGATGTACATGAAGTACACGGCGGACGGGCGGCTCAACGACGCGCGCGACGTGATTGTCGGCACGACCAACGCCTCGCTGTTCGCCTACGTCGCTGACGGCGCGAACGGCATCAAGGTGCTCCAGCTCACCTCGCCGGACAGCCAGCCGAACTATTACGGCTTCTCGCCCGATCCGAAGCCGGAGCTGATCGCGTCGTACAAGACCAGTTCGCCGGCGACGGCCCTGTCGAAGGGTCTCGACCGCGACCGCGGCGTCGACGAGACCGGCAACCAGATCGCGATCTTCGGCCGCATCGGTTCCCGTCCCTTCACCCTGGAGGAGCAGCGCTACCTCTACATGGACGCGAACGGGAACCCGTGGTTCGTCACCGACAAGGTGCGCCGCGAGGACTTCATCCCGGCGGGCGGCGTGCGTCCCGCTTCCCGGACGACGAAGCCGCTCACCGGGCCCGGGCCGCGCGCGGAGGCAGGTCCGCGGCGGCCGGGCGAGACGGCGGTGCGCTGATCGCCTCCTGAGAATAGGTCCTCCAGCGCCCGCGCCGGCTTTCGCGGCCGATTCTTCCCTTGCATTTTCGGATGAGAGGGAAATCGCCGCGTATTGCAATAGTCCGAACGGCTTATCGACCCGCTGCGCATCGCCCATAAACTGAAGTGCCTGATCTCCGTCATTCCGGCCGGAAGGGAGGGCGCATGTCGGTGGCTGCGGTGAAGAAGGTGAACCTCGCCGAGGCGTTCCGCTGTTTCGGCGATGCGTGGATCCCGCGGGTCGCGGGCGAGGTCAACGGCACGCAAATCAAGCTCGTCCGGCTCCGGGGCGAGTTCTTCTGGTACCGCCACGACACCGAGGACGAACTGTTCCTGGTGGTCAGCGGCAAGCTGCTGATGCGCTTCCGCGAGAAGGATATCAGCGTCGGCCCCGGCGAGTTCCTGATCGTGCCGCACGGCGTCGAGCATATGCCGGTCGCCGAGGAGGAATGCGAGGTGATGCTGCTGGAGCCGCGCACCCTCTCCGATGCCGGCAGCGTCGAGGACGAGCGAACGCTCCGCGACCTCGAACGGATCGACTGATGCGGCACCGGCCGCGCCGCCGGGCGCGCCTTGTCGGCCGTCAGTCAAGCCCGTGTGGCGCGATGCCTGAGCAAGGCCCGCTCGGCATCGACCGGCGGCAAGAACCTGAAGCGGAGATCGGGGGGAAGAGGAAAAGAAAGTTCACGCCTTAACGCGAAGGCCGCAAAGGGTTCGCAAAGGACGCGAAGCAAGTTGTTCCGTGCGCCGCAGGCGCGCAGTCATTCCCTCGCGACCGTTGCGTGCACTTTGCGACCTTCGCGTTAAAGCGTCCTTTCTTCGATATCCCGTCGATCCCCAATCATCTCCCCGATCCCCGATTCAAATTCCGCTTTTAGGAATCAAGGCCGGCATCGGTCGAGGCCGAGGGCATGACGCGGTCGGACGACGGCCTTAACGTTTCCCCTGCGTCAGGATCGCTTCGCCGCCCTGCGGCGAGACGAGGCGGACGCGGTCGCGCTCGATGCGGTCGACCGTCCAGCCGCCGTCGAGCTTGTCGCCCTCGGCCGCCCGCACGGTCCGGTTCGCTGCGGTGTCCCTCAGGATCGCCGTCTTCCGCGAGCCGATCGCGAGGATGCCGTCGAGCCGCAGGCTCGGTGTCCGCACGGCGACCGCAACTGGTGCGGCAATGCCGGGACGCCGTGTCGGCGAGAAGAGCGGGCGCGCCGCGATGTCGGCGAACGAGTCGAGCGGCGGTAACGCGAGCCGGCTTTCGAGCGCCGCACCTGCCGCCGCCCCCGGCGCTGCCGGCGCGCCGCCGGGCGTCACCGGCCCTGCCTCGGACAGGAACGGCCACGCGGCCAGGACGGCGAGCGCCGCCGTCGCGGCGGCAAGCACCACGGACAGACGGGTACCCGGGCTCATGCCGGCCGCTCCCGGAATGCGAGGATGTCGAGCTGGAGATCGAGCGGCGCGGCGGTTGCGCCTGCGCCCGCCGTGCCGTTCGCTGCGGCGGCGGCGGTGCCGGCGCGTGATTGCAACCGCAGCGTGTCGACGACGAGCACGGGGCGGGCGCTCTCGACGGCGTGCAGGAACCGGCTCAGCCCCGCAACGTCGCCGGTGCCGCGCAGCCGGAGGCGCAGCCGTTGCAGCGCCGGGGCGTCCTCGCGCGGCAGCACAGCGACGCCCTGTAATTCGATGCCCGCCGTTGCGGCGAAGCCCTTCAGCCGTTCCTGGATCAGCGAGGCCGCCTGCGCTTCCGACAGGTCCGGCGCCACGAGGAGCGCGGCGAGCGGCGACGCGCCTCCCGCGTCGCCGTCGCCGGCTTCCGCGGCAAGGCGCCGGTACTGCGCGGCGAGCGACGTCGCGGCGTCCACCTGCTCTGCCGACGCCGCGAGCCAGTCCTGGTAGGGCACGACCAGCCCGGCATAGAACACCGCGCCGACCCCGGCAAGGATCGCCAGCGCGGCGAGCCGCGACCCCATCCGGCCGACCGCCGCCGCTCCCGCCGTGCCGCCGCCGCTCATTGCGCCGATCCTCCCTCGGCGGCGAGCGTCAGGGCGAATTGGAAGACTTCCAGCCCGGTCTGCGGGTCGCGCGTGATCGGGGCGCGATAGGAGACGCGCGTGAACGGCCCCGCGGTTTCCAGCGGACGGACCAGCGACGCGGCGGAGGGCGCCAGCCCCTCGATCACGATCTCCCGGCCGGAGAGCGACAGCGAGGTGAGCCAAGCGCCGTCCGGAATCGTGCGTGTCAGCGCTAGAAGGATCTCCAGCGTCCCCGGCTGCCCTGCCTTGGCGGCGAGGATCGCGCGGCGCTGCGCCTCGGATGCGGCGCGTCGCGTCTGCGCCGTGCGCGCCGCATCCGCCGCCGGCCGCAGGGCGGCGATCTCGCGCTCCGCGGCGGCGAGGTGCAACCGGTCGGCCGCGAATGGCGCGGCGGCCGCGGCTGCGGCCGCGAGCAGCAGGGCGGCGGCGAGGCCGCGGTTGGCCGTGGTCCAGACGGTCGGACGGGCCGCCGCGGGCAGCAGCGACCGGCGCACCGCGTCGTGCAGCGGCGCGCTCCCCGGCTCTACGACGGCGACCGCGTCGAGTCCGGCCGCCGCCATCTCGCGGCGGAGCGCGTCGACGCGGTCGCGCGGCGCGGCGACGATCCGCACCTCGGCGAACGCGGCCTGCGCCGCCGCGGCGGCTGCGCCGCCGCCGCCGTTTCGGGAAGCCGCGACGGGCTCGTACCGGTAATAGAGCCGGTCGGCAGGGAAGGGAGTGTGGCGGCCGATCTCGAACGGCAGCACGGCGTCCAGCCTGTCCACCGTGGCCGCCGGAAGGCGCAGCGTCTTCTGCAGCACGAGGTCGGCGGGCAGGACGAGGACCGCCGGGATCGGCGCGGCGCCGCGGCGCCGCATGCCGGTCAGCGCCCGAACGGCCTGCTCGCCGTGCGCCGCGATCGTGTCGCGGTCCAGCACGCCGATCTCGTCGGCCGCACCACCGCCGCGCGCCTCGCGGAAGAGGCGCCATCCGTCGCCATCGACCGCGACCGCGACGGAGGGCGACGTGCGCAGCAGGCGGCCGAGCGCGCCGTCGCCGAGCATGGCCCGCATCTCGGCGAGCCACCAGCGCCAAAGCGTGCCGCCGGCCCGGCCGAGATTGACCTCGCGCCGCAGCGCCCGCGCCAGAGGAGACGACATCGGAGAAACCGCGAAACGTACGTGTGGAGTATTTCTAAACTCTAGAGAAACGATGCGGCCATGACAATCACACCGCGCGCTATCCCGACGGCTCGCGCCATGCGAGGACGAGGTAAGGACGTTTCGCATCCCCGGTCAGGCGCACGACGGCTTCCGCCTTGGCGCGGCCGCCCCCGGCGCTCCGCGCGCTCGCGGCGATCGCGAAGACCTGCGCCGCCGAGACCGAGAAATAGCGCCGGTCGCGCAGCAAGTCCGCATCCGGGTCGCCGCTCAGCAGATCTTCGCGCCAGTCGGCGCCGTGCCGGGTCTCGCGGCGGGCCAGGATGGAGTCGACGATGTCCGGGGCGAGCGTCGGCACGGCCAGCAACGCCTCGCGGCCGGCGGCGCGCGGATCGATCGTCACCGCGCCGGAATGCACGGTCGCGGCGGGCGCCATCCGGAGATAGAGCGCGTTGGTGACGCCGGGCACGAAACGCAGCTCCTCCAGCGCGGCGAAGAGGCCGGGCGTGACGCCGCTCGGCACGCAGCCCGCCGGCAGGTATCCGCGCCGCTCGACGATCGCGCAGGCGATCCGCTGCGCCTCCTCGGGCGGTGCGCCGGCTTCGACGGCGAGCCCGGCGAGCAGCTCCGGCGGTGCTTCGTTCAGGTCGATCTTGCCGCCTTCGTCCCGGATCGCGACGGCGACGTCGGCGCCGTCGCCACTTTTCCACGTCTCGGGCGCGCCATCGAAACTCCGGACGGCGCCGCCCTGCGCCGCCGCGGCGAGCAGGCGGCGCAGGCCGAGCTGCACGCCCGCCTCGGCGGCGAGCCGCGCCCGCGCGTTCTCGACGGCGTTGCGCGCCAGCAGGGTCTGGCTGCGTCCGGCGAGCCCGATCGCGATCACCGCGACCGCGACGAGCGCCAGCCCCCACAGCACGACGACCAGCGCGACGCCGCGTTCGCGGCGGCGCTCGGGTCGGCGCGGCTGCCCGCTCCGTCGGCTCACAGCCCGTGCTCCGCCGCCCACAGCCGGATCACCGTGTCCGGCCAGGCACCCGGCGTTTCGCCGTCGAGCTGGAGCGTCACCCGCACGAGGTCGGGCGGCCAGCGCATGCCGTCCCAGCTCTCCTGCCATGCCGGCGGCGTCGCCGGGTCGGTGCGGCCGAAATAGGCGAGGCGGAACGCGACGACGTTGCGCGCCAGCACCGTCCGCTCGAAGCCGCCGACCTGGCCGGCCGAGAGCGCCTGCCGCGTCAGCACGAGGCTCCGGTCGCCGCCGCGGTTGCCGCTGCCGCTGCCGCCGCCGCCCTCGTCGAGAACCAGCCAGACCCGGTAGAGCCCCGGTCCGGTCGGCCCGTCCAACGCATAGAAGGTCATCGCCTGCGCCGAGCCGGTGAGCGGACTCTCGGTCGCGAACACGTTGCTCGCCGGATAGGTCGCGGCGAGCTGACGGCGCAGCAGGTAGTCGATCTGCTGCCGCCGCTCCAGCACCGACGCGTCCGCCTCGACGCGCGCCATGCCGCGGAAGCCGAGCCCGATCGCCGAGAACAGCACGACGACGAGGCTCGCCGTCAGCGCCAGCGCGATGATCATCTCGACGAGCGTGAAGCCGCGCTGCCGGGCGCGGCGGCGGCGGTAGCGCCGGGAGAGCGGCGTCATTGGAGCGCGTCCCGCCGTTCCGGCGGCGCGAGGCGGATCGTCTCCAGCGAGAGGCTGCGCGTCGTACCGCCCTGGTCCCAGGAGACCGTCACCGCGACGCGGAACGGTTGGGGCAGGCCGGCGTCCGTGTCCGCGCCGATGCTTCCGGTATCGCCGAACGCGCCGCTCAATCCGGCGTCGGTGCGCGCCACGTCGATCTGCCAGCGCACCCGGTCGCCGCCGTTGTTCGCCGTGCCGCCGCTGCGCCCGTCCGTTAGCGGCTCGGTTACGCCGACCGCGGCGATCTTCGCCTCGGCCAGCGCCAGCATCGTCTCGACCGACGCGGCCTTGCTGCCGCCGAGGAGGCCGGCGCGCAGCGCATCGGCGAGCGCCGCGAGCACGAGGCCGAGCACCGCCAGCGCGACGACCACCTCCAGCAGCGAGAAGCCGCGTTCGCGCGGGTCCCTCCGGCTCACCCTGGTGCGGAGTGCGTGCGGTCCCCCCCACCCCAACCCTCCCCCGCAAGGGGGGAGGGAGCAGGACGGAGCGCGGCATCTTCCCCCTCCCCCCTTGCGGGGGAGGGGCGGGGTGGGGGAACCCGGCGTAATGCCGGGCTGCCCGTCCCGAACCGGATCGCAAACCGTGCTACGGGACATCGGCGACCTGCCCGGTCGTGCCGTCGATCGGCAGCTCGCGGCGTCCGTGCCGGTTGCTGAGCACGATGCTGCCGCCGGACGAGCCGCCGCTCGGGAAGAAGGCGATGGCGGTCGCGGTGACGCCGCCGACGATCCGCACGGCGATGTCGCGGCCCGCCGCGAACGGCCGCATCGCGTCGCCTTCGATGCCGTAGGCGGGGGCCGTCGGATCGACCGCGAACCGCACCTCGCGGTTCTCGACCACCGCGGTCGTCCGCGCCGTCCGCAGCGCCGCCCGCACTTCCGACTCGGCGGCGCGCAGGTCGGCATCCTCCTTGCCGACCAGAAAATGCGGCAGCGCGACCGCCGCCACCAGCGCGAGGATCGCCAGCACGACGACGAGTTCGAGCAGCGTGAACCCGGCTTGGCGGTAATGCGGATATTTGAATTGGGGATCGGGGGGATGGTTGGGGATCGCGGGGATAGGGAA
>DASWRT010000308.1:0-6556 GCA_036403035.1 Allostellaceae bacterium
GCTGTTGACGCACACCCCCAGCGGCGGACATGCTCGCCGCCCGGTCACGACGGCGGAGTTGGTGCGGACGATGGCGGCTGCGATCGATGTCGAACGGGCTCGGCGGGAGACGCCCGGCTGCGCCGAGGTGGCGCACTTCAACAACGCAGGCGCGGCGCTGCCGCCGCAACCGGTCCTCGATACGGTCGTCGCGCACCTGATGCGCGAGGCGCGGACCGGCGGCTACGAGGCGGGCGCGGAGGCCGCCGCCCGGCTGGAGGCGGTTTATGCGTCGCTGGCGCGGCTGATCGGCTGCGACGCCGACGAGATCGCCGTCGTCGAGAACGCGACGCGGGCGTGGGACATGGCGTTCTACGCCCTGCCGCTCGGGCCGGGCGACCGCATCCTGACCGCCCGCGCCGAGTATGCAAGCAACGTGATCGCGTTCCTTCAGACCGCGCGCCGGCGCGGCGTCGCCGTCGACATCGTCCCCGACGACGAGCACGGCCAGGTCTCTGTCGAGGCGTTGGAGCGGATGGTCGACGGGCGCGTCAAGCTGATCGCGCTCACGCATGTCCCGACCAACGGCGGGCTCGTCAACCCCGCTTCCGCCGTCGGCCGCATTGCCCGTGCGGCCGGCGTGCCGTACCTGCTCGACGCCTGCCAGTCGATCGGGCAGATGCCGGTCGATGTCGAGGCGATCGGCTGCGATATGCTGTCGGCGACCGGCCGCAAGTTCCTGCGCGGGCCGCGCGGCACCGGCTTCCTCTATGTCCGTCGCGGCTGGATCGAGCGGCTGGAGCCGCCGTTCCTCGACCTCCATGCCGCGGCATGGATCGCGGCGGACCGTTACGAGATCCGTCCCGACGCGCGGCGTTTCGAGAACTGGGAGGGCTTCGTCGCCGGAAAGCTCGGTCTCGGAGTCGCCGCGGACTACGCGCTCGGCTGGGGATTGGATGCAATACGCGACCGCGTGCGCTTTCTTGCCGACGGAATGCGGGACCGGCTCCGCGCGCTTCCCGGCGTTACGGTCCACGACCGGGGCGCGGAGTTGAGCGGCATCGTCTCGTTCGCCGTCGCGGGCGAGGCCCCGGCCGACATCCAGCGGCGGCTGCGCGCCGCCGGGATCAACGTCTCCGTCTCGACGGTCTCGTCCACCCGGTACGACATGGAGGCGCGCGGCCTGACCGAACTCGTCCGCGCCTCGATCCACTACTACAACACCGAGGAGGAGATCGAGCGTCTGTGCCGGGCGCTCAGAACGTGAAGTGGGCGAATAGCTCGCCGAGATAGATCGTCTTGCCGTCCGGGCCGCTCGGCTGCTCGACCGAGATCTGGCGGGCGGCGGCGCCCGGCCGGACGGCCGCGGCGACCGCGGTGATCTTCAGCCAGCCGACCGGGGTCCATTCGACGTAGCCGTCGACCTCGTTCATGTAATGTCGCGCCGTCACGCCGGCATATTGCCGCGGCCGGTCCAGGTCGAAGCGGTACAGCAGCAGGCCCAGCGTCACCGGATCGGCGGGCGAGACTTTCAGCGAGATCTGCTGCACGTCGACGTTGCTGTTGAAGAACGCGTACTGCCCGAAGATCTCGCCGATGTACCACGTGCCAGTGCCGCGCTTGCCGGTGCCGTAGAAGAGCGGGTCGAACGAGGTGTCGCGGCCGTCCGACCGGTTGCCGTCGCCGCTGAAATGCGCGAAGCGGTAGCCGAGAGCCGGCTTCAGCGGCAGCTCTTTCGCCTCGTAGCGCGGCTCGACGAACCAGGCGTTCGCGTCGACCTTGCGGTCCGGTCCGTTATTCCATTCGCGCGCATACTCGCCATAGAACATCAGCCCCGGCAGGGCAGGGACCCACGAGCCGCCGAGCCGCGGCGCCAGGACATTGAGGCCGCGGCGGTTTGCTGCGACCGACGCCTGGTTGTAGGCAAAGGGCGGTACGTTGTCCGTTGGGACATCCTCGGCCGAATAGACGTGCAGGAAGGTCAGGCCGACATAGCGCAGACGGTGCTGGTAGGCGATCCGCGCGTCGTCCCGCCCCGGCTCGGACGTGAACCATTCGACGTTGGCGCCGAACAGCTTCGTGCCTGGAACGTCGTTGCCGCGGAGCAGCTGCTGGTCCACGTCCGCTTCGAGATGGAACAAATCGGCGCGCACCGGCGAGGTGTTGAGCCGGACGATCGCCGTGTTGCGGAACGCGTTGCGCGGCGCGAGATAATAGGCGGCCCGGCCCCATCCGTCGACGGTTCCGTCGAGGATCAGGAACCCGTCGCCGATGGTGAATTTCTGGTGCCCGACCGACACGTCGAGCGCATCGGTGCCGAGCGACGGCAGGGCGGAGCCTGAACGCCAGCCGATGAAGTAATCCTCCGGCTCGACGTTCTCGGGCTGATACGAGGTCGTCGAGCGGCCGAATACGGCGTCGCCCTCGCCGCGGGTGAAGGCGCCGATCGCGCTTGCCTGTCCGTAGAGCGCGCCGAGCCCATCCAATGCGTATTCCGCCGTGACGGTCGGCTTGAGATAGCCCTCGAACCAGTTTCGGTTGCGGCGTCTGTTGTCGTCGGTGCTGTTGAAATTGCCGCGCCCGAAATCGACGTTCCGCGCACTGAAATAGCCGAACCCTGCTTCGAGCTTGCCGCCGACGACGAGATCGCCCGCGCTGTAGAGCTTCGTCTGCGTGTCGTCCGGCGCGGCCTGCAGTTCGGTTCCGGAGACGCCGAGGATCGCTGCCGCGAGCAGGACGCGTCGGAGTGCCGGTGGCCGGTGCGGGCGGTGGCGCTGCATCGCTCGTATCGTGGCCGGCATTCCTCGCCTATGTCCCTGTCCGCCGTTGCCCGGCAACGGTGCGGAACGAGGCGCGGACGAAGATGGTTCCTGTTCCGCCGGCTGCCGTTGGTCAACCTCGCCGGCCTCGCTGCGCCGTGGCGTGCGACCGATCATTCTCACTGCGCGGCGTAGGCGGCTGACGCGAGCTGGCGGGAGATCAGCCGGGCGTAGAGCCCGCCCTTCGCCAGCAGCGCCTCGTGCGTTCCGGTCTCGACCACCCTTCCGTCCTCCATCACGACGATCAAGTCGGCGTCGCGGACGGTGGAAAGCCGATGGGCGATCACGATCGTCGTGCGGTCCGCCTGAAGCCGGTCGAGGGCGCGGCGTACCGCCTGCTCGTTCGCCGCGTCGAGATGCGAAGTCGCCTCGTCCAGGATCAGCACCGGCGCGTTCTTGAGGAACGCCCGCGCGATCGCGACGCGCTGCCGCTGGCCGCCCGAGAGGCTGGTCCCGCGTTCGCCGACCGGAGTGTCGAGGCCGTCCGGCAAGGTGTCGACGAGGTCGCCCAGCGAGGCGTGCACGACCGCCGCCAGAAGGTCCGCCTCGCTCGCGTCCGGACGGGCGAAGCGGATGTTGTTCCGGAGCGTGTCGTTGAACAAGTACGTGTCCTGGGCGACGAGGGCGATGCGCCGGCGCAGATCGTCGAGCTTGTAATCGCGCAGGTCCGCGCCGTTCAGCGTGATCCGCCCCTCGTCCGGATCCCAGAACCGCATCAGGAGCTGCGCCGTCGTCGTCTTGCCGGCGCCCGAGGGGCCGACGAGCGCGACGGTCCTGCCGGCCGGGATCTCGATCGTCACCGCGTCGAGCGCGCGCCGGTTCTGCCCCGGATAGGCGAAGCTGACCCGGTCGAGCGTGAGCGAGGCCGCGCCTTCGCGCCGCTCCGGCACGCCCGGCCCGTCGACTACCGGTACGGGCTCGTTCGCGAGCGCGTAGATGCGCCGCGTCGCGCCGAGCGTGTCGGCGAGCTGGCGGCCGATCTGGGCGATCTCCGAGACCGGCAGGAACGCCGCCATCGCGAGCAGCGTGAGGAGCGGCAGCGCCGCCGGATCGACCGCGCCGCGCGCCGCCAATGCCGCGCCGGCCGCGACGACGGCGAGGCCGCCCAGTCCGGTGAAGGTTTCGAGCAGGCTGTGCTGCGCCGTGAGTTCGCGGAAGAACGGCAGGCGCAGGCGGATATGGCGCTCGGAGAGCGCGTCGAGCTGCGCGCCGCGCGCCGTCTCCTGCTGGAAGGCGACGATCTCGCCGAGGCCCTGCACGGACTCGACGGCGACGGCGCCAAGCTCGCCCGCCGCCTCGCGCGCTTCGGAACCCAGCCGGTCGACGCGTCCGCGCATCAGGAACGGGCTCAGCCCGACCGCGGCGAGGAACGGAACGAGCGTCAGCGCCAGCCACGGGCTCGCCCAGGCCAGCACCGCGAGGACCGCCGCCGGCACCAGGATCGCGACGAAGGCGGGCGCCACGGTGTGCGCGAAGAAGAACTCGACCAGCTCGACATCGTGCGTGGCGAGCGCCATCAGGTCGCCGATCCGCCGCCGCACGAGATAGGCCGGCGCGAGCGCGTCGAGCTTGCGGAAGACATCGATCCGCATTTCCGCAAGCAGGCGGAACGCCATGTCGTGCGCGATCCAGGACTCCAGCCAGTGCAGCACGCCCGAGAGCGGCGCGACCACGGCGAGCGCCCAGAGCCACGTCCCGAAGGGCTGGCCGTGCTTGAGGGCGAGCACGGTCAGCCCGCTGAACACGCCGACGCCGATGAAGGCGATGACGCGCAGCACGCCGAACACGAAGGTGGCCGCCAGCCGGCCCCGCCATGGCATCACCAAGCCCATCAGCGCGCCGACGAGGCGCGGCCAGCCCAGCCCCTCGGCCTTGATGATGCCCTCGGTCACCGTTTTGATGGCGCCGCCGTCCGGCGCGGCCTCGGCCGCCGTCTCGACGCCGCCGCCGCGGGCGGGCAGCGGTGCGTCGAGCGAGCCGGACGCCGCCGCCTCCCGCGCCTGCTCGGCCATCAAATGGGCATAGGCGCCGCCCGCCCGCATGAGATCGGCATGCCGGCCGCTCTCGACGATCCGGCCGCTATCGAGCACCAGGATGCGGTCGCAGTCGATCACGCTTGAGAGCCGGTGGGCAAGGATCAGCGTGGTGCGCCCGCGCATCAGCCGGTCGAGCGCCTGCTGGATGACGGCCTCGTTCTCGGCGTCGACCGCCGACAGCGCCTCGTCGAGCACGAGGATCGGCGCATCGCGGAGCAGCGCGCGGGCGATCGCCACACGCTGCCGCTGGCCGCCGGAGAGCTTGACGCCCTTCTCTCCGATGACCGTCCGATAGCCCTGCGGCAGGGTCATGACGAAGTCGTGGATGTTGGCCGCCGCTGCCGCCGCCCGCACCTCGCTCTCGGCGGCATCGGGCCGGCCCATGCGGATATTGTCCTCGACCGTGCCGTGGAACAGGAAGGTGTCCTGGCTGACGACAGCGATCATCGAGCGGATCCGCTCGAACGGGAGCCGGCGGAGATCGTGGCCGCCGATGCGGACCGTGCCGGCGTCCGGATCGTAGAAGCGCAGCAGCAGGCGGACGATCGACGACTTGCCGCCGCCGGAGGGGCCGACGAGGCCGACCCGCTCGCCGGCCGCGACCCGGAAGGCGAGCCCGTCATGGACGGTGCGGCGCGTTCCGGGATAGCGGAAACGCACGTCCTCGAAGGCGACCGCCGGCTCGATCGCGCCGAGTGCGGCCGGCGGCAGGGCAGGGGCGTCGGCCACCGCCGGGTGCCCGTCGAGGATCCGGTAGATCCCCTGCGCCGCCGACATGCCGACCATTCCCTGATGCAGCACCGTCCGCAGCTCGCGCATCGGGCGGAAGATCTCGACGCCCAGCATCAGGATGATCAGCAGCGAATTCAGCTCCATCGCGCCGGCCTCGACCCGGACGGCGCCGAGCGCCAGCGCCGCCGCCGCGCCGCAGGCGATCGAGCTGTCGGTGATGCCGCGGGCGAGCACGTTGGTTCCGAGCACCCGCATGGTGCTCCGGAACAGGTCGTGCGCCTCCGTTTCGAGCCTGTCGGCCCGCGCCTTGCTCTGCCCGAAGGCCTTCAGGATCGCCAATCCCTGGATCGAATCGAGGAAGTCGGCGGCGAATGCGTCGTACGCCTCCTGCCGCGTGGAGGAGTTGGCGACGTCGAAGCGGTGCCAGAGGGCCGGCGCGAACAGCGCGAGGAACGCAAAGCCCAGCATCACCGTCGCCACGGGGAGGTCGATGAAGGCGACGGCGGCGAAGATCAGCACCGGCGTCAGCAGCGCGATCAGGAATTGCGGCAGGAACTGGCCGAAATAACTCTCGAGCTGCTCGACGCCGTCGATCAGCGACAGCGTCAGCGCGCCCGAACGCTGACGGTTGACCGTTCCCGGCCCCAGCGCGACGATCCTGTCGTAGATCGACCGGCGCAGCTTCTTCTGCACCCGCGCCGCCGTCTCGTGCGCCACCATCACGCGCCAGTGCTCGAACGCGCCGCGCAGCACCATCACCCCGGCGACCAGAGCGATCGGCAGCGCCAGCGCCGCCATCCCGCGCCCGGCGAACACCTCGCCGATGAGCCAGCCGAGCAATCCCAGCCGCGCGACGCCGAACCCCACCGCGGCAAGGCCGATCAGCGTCGCCCACAGGATGCGAAGCCGGACTCCTTCGGTGAAGCTCCACAGACGCGGCTCGAAATGCATCGCCCTCTCCGGCGCAAAGATCCCCGGACGACTGTCCCT
>DASWRT010000309.1:0-10246 GCA_036403035.1 Allostellaceae bacterium
TAATCCTTACTGACCTACTTCTCAACCGCGCCGGACCCGCGGACACAAGATTACAATCCCGTTCCGCGGTCGCCGATGCCGTTTTCAATCTATGTCCCTGCCACAACCCGTCGCGCAACCTCCGTTGCGGCGGGCGCAACCATCTCGGTTGCAGTAGGCACAAGCAGCCGCAAGGGCGGCGGCAGCGGCGGCGATGGTCGGATCGACGCGTCGTTCAGCCGGGATCGAAGCCGTGATCGCCGCCCGTATTCCTGACCGGGCGCGTCGTCATCACCTGGTGATAACGATGGCCGATAAAGGTGCCGTCGGGGGCATAGTAGTCGGTGCGCACCTGCGAGACGCGCTGCGCACGGCCGAGATACTTCCCGTCCGCGTCGTAGAAGCGAATCGTCAGCCGCTGCCGCTCCGCATAGCCCTGGTACGTGCCGTCGCCCGCGATGTAGCGGAGCCGTTGCCCGTCGCGGAACGGCAGCGGCCGGTTCATGATCCCGCCGGCATCGTCGGCAGCGCCGGGGCTGCCGGGGTCCTGTTCCGGGACAATGTGATCCTGGGCGGAGGCGGCGCCGCCACCGAGGGCAGCGACCATGAACAGCGTGGCGGCTGCGGCGGCGGCGGACCGCATCGCGGACGTAAGGCGGCGCATCACGGATTCCTCGACAGCCGGCGATACCTGCCAACGCCCTGGCCGGAAGCCGCGTTCCGGGCAACTCAGGATCGCCGCCGGCCTGCAACGCCGCGCTACTCCCTGGGAGGAATTCCGGCTAGGGTTGCGCGAATTTTGCTCCCAAGGATCTCGACGATGAACGCTCCTTTCCCGCAACACCGTGTCCCGCCAGATCCCACGGTGATGGACGCGCTGCGCGCCCGCTTCGACGAGCGCTTCACGACATCGGCGGCGGTCTGCGAGCAGCACGGCAAGGACGAGTCCTATCACCAGCCGCACGCGCCGGACGCGGTGGTGTTCCCGCACTCGACCGAGGAGGTCGCCGAGATCGTCCGGCTCTGCGCCGCGCACAGGGTGCCGATCATACCGTTCGGCACCGGCACGTCGCTCGAAGGGCATGTCGCGGCGCTGCGCGGCGGCATCTGCATCGACATGTCCCGAATGAACCGGGTCCTGCGGGTCGGCGCCGAGGATCTGGACTGCACGGTCGAGGCCGGCGTCACCCGCAAGCAGCTCAACGCGCATCTGCGCGACACCGGCCTGTTCTTCCCGATCGACCCCGGCGCCGACGCCTCGATCGGCGGCATGACCTCGACGCGCGCCTCCGGCACCAACGCGGTCCGCTACGGCACGATGCGCGAGAACGTGCTGTCGCTGACCGTCGTGCTCCCCGACGGCAAGGTGATCCGCACGGCGCGGCGGGCGCGCAAGTCGGCGGCGGGCTACGACCTGACGCGCATGTTCGTCGGCGCCGAAGGGACGCTCGGCGTCATCACCGAGGTCACGCTGCGGCTGCACGGCATCCCCGAGGCGATCTCGGCGGCGGTCTGCCCGTTCCCGACGATCGAGGACGCGGTCAACACCGTGATCCAGACGATACAGGCCGGCGTGCCGGTGGCGCGGATCGAACTGCTCGACGATGTCCAGGTCGACGCCGTCAACCGCTATTCGAAGATGAACTACAAGGTGGCGCCGACGCTGTTCTTCGAGTTCCACGGCACGCCGACCGGCGTCGCCGACCAGACCGATGTCGTGAAGGGGATTGCTGCGGACCACGGCGGCGTGCAGTTCCACTGGACGACCTCGCCGGAGGAGCGGTCGAAGCTCTGGCAGGCACGCCACGACGCCTATTACGCGGCGCTCGCGTTGCGGCCGGGCTCGAAGGGCTGGGCCACGGACGTGTGCGTGCCGATCTCGCGGCTTGCCGAGTGCATCTCCGAGACGAAGAAGGAGATCGCGCAGTCGTTCGTGCCGTCGGCGCTGGTCGGGCATGTCGGCGACGGCAACTTCCATCTCTCCTTCATGATCGATCCGGACAACCCGGACGAGATCGCCGAGGCGGCGCGGCTCAACGAGAGCATGGTGCGGCGGGCGCTGGCGATGGACGGCACCTGCACCGGCGAGCACGGGATCGGCTGGGGCAAGATGGACCTGCTGGTCGCCGAGCACGGCGACGCGGTCGATGCGATGCGCACGCTGAAGCGCGCCTTCGATCCGGACAACATCATGAACCCCGGCAAGATCGTGCGGGTATGACGGCGATGGAAACGTCGGCGGCACGGATCGGGATCGTCGGCTGCGGCGGACGGATGGGGCGCATGCTGATCGCCGAGATCGCGGCGACGGAGGGCTGCGCGGTGGCCGGCGGGATCGAGCCGGCCGGCAGCCCGGCGCTCGGCCACGACCTCGGCGAGCTTGCCGGGCTCGGCGCGCTCGGCGTCACGGCGGGGTCCGATCCCGCGTCGCTCTTCGCGGCATCGGACGTGGTGATCGACTTCACCGTGCCGGCTGCGACGGTCGCGCATGCCCGGCTCGCCGCCGCGCAGGGCACGCCGATGGTGATCGGCACGACCGGCCTCGACGCGGCGCAGACCGAGGCGGTGCGCGAGGCCGCCGGACGGACCGCGATCGTCTGGTCGGCCAACATGAGCCTCGCCGTCAACCTGCTGTTCGGACTGGTCGAGCAGACGGCGCAGCGTCTCGGTCCCGACTACGACATCGAGATCCTCGAGATGCACCACCGGCACAAGATCGACGCGCCCTCCGGCACGGCGCTGGCGCTGGGCAAGGCCGCCGCCGCCGGGCGCGGCGTGTCGCTGGACGACGTTTCGCAGCGCGCCCGCGACGGGCATACCGGCGCCCGGCGCTCTGGCGACATCGGGTTTGCCGTGCTGCGCGGCGGCGACGTCGCCGGCGAGCACGTCGTGATGTTCGCCACCGACGGCGAGCGGCTGGAGCTTGGCCACAAGGCAACCACGCGCCGGACCTTCGCCCGCGGCGCGGTGCGCGCCGCCCGGTGGCTGGTCGGCCGTCCGCCGGGTCTCTACGGCATGAAGGACGTGCTGGGGTTGTGACCCGGCCCTATCCGCGACCGGTCAGCGCCTCGCGCCAGCGGCCGAGCGCGTCGCGCAGTTCCTGCGCGAAGGCGCGGCGCTGCTCGGGGCCGAGGAAGCTCGCGACGACCAGCGAGCGGCCGTGCGACGCGATCAGCAGCCGGTTCGACTCGTCGTGGTGCTCTTCAAGAATGACCTTGAGCCAGTAGGGCTGGAAGCTCCAGCGCCGCCGCTCGCCGCGCACGCTGATCCGCTCCACCGTGAGTGCGGTGTCGGTCAGCCGCACCCGCTCGCGCTCCTTGGCATGGTGGTAGTTGAGGCGGAAGGCGAAATAGACGAGCGCGACGTCGAGCCCGAAGAACCCGAAGATCGGCCACGCTCCGATCAGCACGCAGATCATGCCGGCGACGAAGCTGGCGCCGCCGAGCGCCAGCATCAGCGCCAGGAAGCCGGACGGCGGCAGGCTGCGATGCGGCGCGAGGACCGCATCGAGGAACACCGGCGTCGCCGGGTCGGCCTCGGTTTCCAGCTCGGGGCGCGGAGTCATGGCCATCAGGATACGTAAACGCCGGGCGGAGCGTAAAGCGCCGCGGCGTCGCGCGCCGCTGGAACGGCTGCGAACGGACGCATCGACCGCCGGCGTCGCCGCACGCTAAAGTAGCGCCATGAAGAAGACCGACATCGAAGAGTTCTTTCGCCGGCTCGCCGCCACGATCCCGGCGCCGAAGTCCGAACTGGAATACAAGAACCCGTACACGCTGCTCGTCGCCGTCGTGCTTTCGGCGCAGGCGACCGACGTCGGCGTCAACCGCGCGACCGGCCCGCTCTTCGCGACCGTCGACACGCCGCGGAAGATGCTGGAGCTGGGCGAGGAGCGGCTCCGCGAGGCGATCCGCACGATCGGCCTCTACCGGACCAAGGCCGCCAACGTCGTCAAGCTGTCGCATATCCTGGTCGAGCAGTACGGCGGCGAGGTGCCGCGTTCGCGCGAGGTGCTGGAGACGCTTCCGGGCGTCGGGCGCAAGACCGCCAACGTCGTGCTCAACGTCGCCTTCGGCGAGCCGACGATCGCGGTCGACACGCACATCTTCCGCGTCGGCAACCGCACCGGCCTGGCGCCCGGCAAGACACCGCTGGAGGTCGAGCTGAAGCTGCTGAAGCGGGTGCCGGCCGCCTACCGGCTGCACGCGCACCACTGGCTGATCCTGCACGGCCGGTATGTCTGCAAGGCGCGGAAGCCCGACTGCCCGGCCTGCGTGGTCCGCGACCTCTGCGGCTACAAGGCGAAGACGACCGCCACCGAGATGGTCGCGGAACGCGCGAGCGCGCCGGAGGCGGCGGCGTTGGAGGAATAGGCGGCGGCGGGGTCCGGGGAGCGAAGTTCGCGCGTGCTGCGTTAACTGGCGAGCCCGCCGGTCATGGGAGTGCGGCGCCATGAGCCACCCGGACATCGTTCCCGGTCAAAGTCCGTCGCCCGGCGCCGTGCCGGCGTCGTCGGCGCCGTGGCCTCCCGCAATACGCGCCGCGCTTGCCGAGATCTTCAGCGACCATCTGCGGCTGACCGCGGCCGGGCTCGCCTTCTACGGCCTGCTCGGCCTCATGCCGGCGCTGGCCGCCGCCGCGGCGCTGTACGGGCTGGTCGGCGATCCCGCGGACCTCGCCCGGCTGGTCGATCAGGCGCGCGGGCTGCTGCCGGACGAGGCGGCGTCGGTCCTCTCCGGCTATCTGCGCGATACGCCGGGGAAGTTCGGCCTTGGGCTGGGCTTCGCGGTCAGCCTGCTCCTCGTGCTGTGGACCGCGCAATGGGCGGCCTCGGGAATGATCACGGCGCTCAACATCGTCTTCGACGAAACCGAGAAGCGTTCGTTCCTGAGGCGGCAGATCGTGGCGCTCGGGATCTCGCTGGGCGGCATCCTGATCATGGTCTGCGCGCTCGCCCTCGTCGCGTTGCTGCCGTTCGCGCTGGCGGCGCGGCAGGGGCCGGAACTGTTTTCTCTCCTGCTGCTCGCCCGCTGGCCGCTTCTGGCGGGCATCCTGACCATCGCGATCGAACTGCTGTTCCTCGCTGCGCCGAGCCGCCCCCGCTTCCGCTGGCAGTGGGTGAGCTGGGGGGCCGTGTCGGCGACGATACTGTTCCTCGTCGCGTCGGCGGGGTTTTCCGCCTATGTCGCCCATGTCGGCTCCTTCGGCCGGCTCTACGGGTCGATGGGGGCGGTCGTGGTGCTGCTGGTCTGGTTCTATCTCATCGGCCTCGCCTTGCTGCTCGGCGCCGAGATCGATGCGGCGATCGATTCATGCCGGACCGGCCGGGGACCGTGCGAGCTGAAGCGCGCCCTGCGCGAACGGCAGCGGGCGGCGGCAGCGGCGGCCGTCCGCGCACAGAGCGGGAAGGCTCCCTGATCCCGGTGGCTCCGGTCGATTTCCATCTCTTCTATGCCTTACCACTCGCTCAGGGGTAGAGTTCGGTCCGCCGCGAGAGCGGCAGTACTGAAGGCTGCTTTCCGATGACGTTGACGCTGACGCGTCGCCTGTTCCTGCTGGTTGCGGTCGCCTTGCTCCCCGCCGTCGCAATCCAGGCCTATAACGAGATCGACCTCCGCCTGACCCGGACGACGGAGGCCCACGATCTCGCGCTGCGTCAGGCAAAGCTCGCGGCATCGGAGCTCGACCGGATTTTCGAGGGTGTCGAGAACCTTCTCGCGGCGGTCGCCGAGGTTCCCTCCGTGCGCGCATTCGATACGCCCGCATGCGTCGCCTATCTCGCCACGCTGCAGGCGCGCGTCCCCTATCTCGCCAGTATTGCCGCCATCGACCTGGAGGGGCGCGTCGCCTGCCGGCAGGTGACGCCGCCGACCAACCTCCGCTTCGACGATCGTTCATATTTCCGCGAGGTGATTGAAACCGGCGAGTTCACGATCGGCGAATACACCGACGGACGGGTCGCCGGCCGGCCCGTTCTGCCGCTCGCACTGCCGCTGCGGAGCCTCGACGGCCGGACCATCGGCGTGGTCGCCGCCGCGCTCGACCTGCGCTGGCTGACCGAGCGTCTTGAGGAGCGCGGCCTGTCGAAGAACGGCTCGATCACGGTCGCCGACCGCAAGGGCATCATCATCGCGCGCTCGCCGTTCCCCGAGCGCTTCATCGGCACCCGAATCCCCGACCCCTTCCAGCCGCTGGTTTCGGCCGGCGAGCCGGGTTCGGTCGAGGTGATGAGCCAGGACGGCACGCTCCGGGTGCTCGGCTACAAGCCCGCACCGCTGCCGCCGAAGAACATCTATGTCAGCGCCGGCCTCTCGTCCGAGGAGGTCTACGGCGTGGTCGACCGCATGAACCGGCGCGGCGTCGTGCTCATCGCCGCCGGGCTCCTTCTCGCGGCCGGCTTCGCGTGGCTTGCCGGCCGCTACATCGTGCGCCAGCCGATCGCTGCGCTTCTCGCGGTCGCCGATGCGTGGCGCCGAGGCGACTATGCCGCCAGGACCGGCCTTTCCGGTCGCGCCGACGAGATCGGGGCGCTCGGCGAAGCCTTCGATCGCATGGTGGACGAGGTCGCGCGGCGGCAGGACGAACGCGACCGGATCAATGGTGCGCTACAGGAGCGAGAGGAGCAGCTCCGCCAGCTCAATGCCACGCTGGAAACGAGGGTCGCCGCGGCCCTTGCCGAACGTGAGAGGAGCGAACGGGCGTTGCTGCAAGCGCAGAAGATGCAGGCGGTGGGGCAGCTCGCGGGCGGCATCGCGCACGACTTCAACAATCTGCTGACCGCGGTGCAGGGCTCGCTCGAACTGCTGGAGCGGCATGTCGCCTCCGAAGCGGGGCAGCGGCTGCGGGCGGCCGCGCTGCGCGCCGCTCTCCGCGGCGGCCAGCTCGCCGAGCGCCTTCTGGTCTTCTCGCGGCGGCAGAACCTCATGCCCGCGTCGACCGATCTCAAGCGGCTGCTCGACGGTGTCGGCGAGATGCTCGCGCGGACGCTGGGCGGCACGGTCACGATGCGGATCGTCGCGGCCGGCGATCTATGGCCGGCGATTGCCGATGCGACGCAGGTCGAGCTTGCGATCCTGAATCTTGCGATCAACGCGCGCGACGCGATGCCGCTCGGCGGCACGCTCACCGTGTCGGCCGAGAACCGGCATGTCGACCTGGCCGCGGCGGCCTCCATCAGCAATCTCTCGGCGGGCGACTACGTCGTGATCGCGGTCTCCGACACCGGCACCGGCATGACCGACGAGGTCTTGGCGCAGGCCGTCGAACCGTTCTTTACGACCAAGGACGTCGGCAGGGGCACCGGACTCGGATTGAGCCAAGTGTACGGCGTGGCCACGCAGCTCGGCGGCGGCATCAGCATCAGGAGCCGCCTCGGCGAAGGAACGACGGTGGAAATCTTCCTGCCGCGCAGCCCCGCTCCAGTGTCGGGTGCGCTCGGCGACGAGCCCGCCGGGTCGATGCAACGGGCCGCCGCGGATGCCGCGACCGCCGCCGCAGATCGGACCAGGGCGGCGGTTCTCGTCGTCGACGACGATGCCGACGTGCGGGAGATCGTGGTCGGGTCCCTCCGCCGGCTCGGCTATGCGGTGATCGAGGCCGAGAGCGGCAGCGAAGCGCTTGCCCGCCTCGACGCCGCCGACGAACCGCGCGTCGGCCTGCTGGTCGCCGACGTCGCCATGGCGGAGATGAGCGGCATGGTTCTGGCGGAGCGGGCGCGGCTGCGGCGTCCCGGCCTGCCTGTGCTCTACATCACGGGTTATGCCGATACATCGGTGCTTGCTCTGGAAGCCGGCGCCTCCGTGCTGCGCAAGCCGTTCCGCATCGCGGAGCTTACCGAGAGGGTCGCGTATCTCCTCGCGCGGACGGAGGGCGGCGGGTTCGCGCCCGTCGAAACCCCGTCGGACGTCGCGCCGCTGCGGTCCTGATCGGCCGCTGCGAGGGGGGCGCGGCCGGCCGAAGCCGCAGCCGGCCGTGTCAGTACGTGTCGTTGCTGGCGTGGAGCGAGCGGCGCGATGCGACGACCGTCGAAAGGCACCCCGCCGGAGCGCCGCGCAGCAGGCCGGCGTCGCGCGTCTCGGCATAGCTGACGCGATAGCCGCCGGTCTCGCGGTAGAGGAACAGGTCGAGGATGCAGCCGCCGCCGCGGTACTGCCAGATCTCGGCGGCCGCATCGTGTCGCCGGAAGTCCGGCGTGCCGAGCATCGTCCGCAGATCGTCGACGGAGAGCCCGTGCAGCCGCTCGAGGTCCAGGGCGACGGCGACGGTGGTTGCGGAGCCTGCGGTCGCGAGGATGGGGGCGCCGGCATCGGCCGAGGGCTGGACGTCCGCGGCGACGGCCTGGGCGGCGACGGCGCCGCGGGAGGCCGGCTGCGCGGCAGCTTCGGCCGGCGCGGACGGCCGATCGATAGTCGTGGCGCATGCCGCTGGTAGAAACGTGGCGATCGCGAGGAGGAAGAGCCGGGCGGCGGCCGCACGACGGCTTGAGGCGCGCCGCTGCCGATACGGCAGCGGCCGCTTCGCCTCACACAACCCGGACGCTCTCGGCGCCTCGGTCATGCCGTCGTCTCCTGCGGCGGCGGTCGTCCGAGACGCCGCCGCCGCGCAAGGTGCTTATCTAACGTAGTATCAGGCGACGTTGCTTTCGACCTCTGCCGGACGCATCCGAGCAATGTCGCTATCGCCGGTATGGGCCGCCGCCGGCGTCTGCGCCTGGACGTCGCCGGAGATCTGGCCGCCGCACTCGATCTCGATCTGGCCGTAGCGGACCGTGCCGACGACCTTGCCGGTCGAACGGATCAGGAGCCGCCCGCGCACCGTCAGCACGCCTTCGAAGCGGCCGCGGATCTCGGCGTCGTCGATCGAGGCCGAGCCCTTGAACAGGCCGCTCTCTGCGATATCGATGTCGCGGCAGTTCGCAAGGTTCGCCTCGACGCTGCCCTCGACGACCAGCCGATCGCACGAGGTGATCTCGCCGGACAGTGCGATCTCGCGGCCGACGATCAGCTTTCGGGTCTCCGCCTCCGGCTTCTTCGCCGCGGCAGCGGCGGACGCCTCGCCCGGACGGCGCGGCAGCTCGATCGGGCGCGGCATCGCGGTGGCCTCGGCCGGGCGCGGCGGCTCCGGGGCGCGCGGCGGCATCACCGGCGGCTTGCCCAGATTGAGCGAAGATGGCGTGGCGGCGGCGGGCGTCGGCGTGGCGGGACGGGTCAGCGGCTTCGCCGGGATGCTGAGATCGTCGGAATTGTCCATGCTTGGTTTGTCCTGGTCCGGATCTGAAGGTTTGCGGCGGAACATCGGCGAGGCACCTTGTCTTGCGGGTACGGGGACTCGGGATTGCGGGCGAATGTGCGTGGAAGCGAGTATTACTTGTCGCTTATTACCGCCGAACATCCTTTATGTTTGGTTAATGGGACGTTATGAGCGCGCCCGCGCGGAGTCGCTGAAACAGGTGGACCATGAGGGAGGCGGCGAAGAGAGGGGCCGCCAGATTGAGGACCGGCACGCTCAGCAGGAATGCCGCCGCCACCCCGGCGAGGAAGACCATGCCGGCGTTCGCCCGGCGCAGCGCCTTTGCGGGCGCAGCCTCGAACCGGCGCAGCGCGACCAGCTCGAAGTACTCGCGGCCGAGAAGATAACCATTTAGGATATAAAACAGAAGTAGATTTGCGGCGGGAATGAAAACGTAAAACGGCAGCGCCAGCAGGTTCAGCAGTACCGCCAGCGCGGTCAGGCGGAGCGCGCCGCCGACGGTCTCGCCGAGCGGTTGCGGGCGGGCCGGCGGCAGCCCTGGATAGTGCCGCGCCTCGATCGCCGCGATGACGCCGTCTAGGAAGAAGCTCATGACCAGCGTCACGACCGCCGGGAACAGCAGCCAGCTCAGCGCCAGCGTCGCGATCCCGCCGAGCACGTCGACCGCCCGATCGAACAGCCAGTAGTTGAAGAAGGTCGTGCGCTCGATCACGAGGCCGACCGCGGCCCAGAGCGCCAGGAGGACGAGCAGCGCGAGGCCGACGCTGCGGAACAGCACGCGGCGCAGCGCCGGGTCGACGAGGTCGGACAGGGCGCGGAAGAGGGCGGGGATCATGGCGGCCGTGTACGGACCCGTTGCGGTTAGGTCAATCGTCCGCGATCGCGCCGCCGTGTCTTGCCGCCCGCCCGTTCGCCCATATACTCGCCGCCCCTGCACGGCGACTCCCGGGTTATTCTCATGGCGGCTGCTTCCCTCGACGTCGTCGGCATCGGCAATGCGATCGTCGACGTGCTCGCC
>DASWRT010000310.1:0-2439 GCA_036403035.1 Allostellaceae bacterium
CTGCGTGAGCGGCTTCGCGACCCCGACGGCCTGGCCGTAGGTGTCCCACATCCACTGCACGCTCGTCGCCGGTGCGCAATCCTCGTTCGTCAGCCGGGCCGTGCCGCCGGGGAACAGGGCGATGCGGTTCTTCTCCGCCATAACGTGCTGCACGGCGAGCTGCACCGCGGCCTGCACGATGTCTGTCACGGCGTCGACCCCGTCCACGTCGATCCACTTGCGGACGATGCTGACGGCGAGATCCGGCTTGTTCTGGTGATCGGCGGACAGGATCTCGATCTGCATGCCCGCGCATTCCGCCGCCAGGCAGTCGTCCATGGCCATCTGCGCGGCGACAACCGATCCCTGGCCGGTCTGCGCCGACAGGCTGCCGGACATGTCGGTGATCACGCCGATCTTCACCGGTTTCGACAGCGGTTCGGCCGCCTCTCCACGAAGCGGCGCGAGCAGCAGCGGCACGGCAGCGGCGGCGGATGCCGCCGCCGCTACCCCCAGGGCCCACTTTCTTGCGAGCATATTTCTTCCCTCCCTGGCGTCCGGCGGTTCTCTGCCGCTGCCGCGCCGCCCTTTGTCGTGTCGTGTAGTGCCGGTCGCGCCGCGTCTATTGAGCGGCGGCGACGATCTGCGACGGATCGGCTCCGACGCGCCCGTCGCCCTCGGCCGACGCGCGTCCGAGGCTGAAATCGTAGCGGGCGCTGGGAACGCCGGGGACCGGGCCGTCCGGGTCGTTCTCCCGCGGCGAGATCACGAGCGACTGCGAAACGCCGAACACCGTGTCGCTGTCGACGTACTGGTCCCCGGCGATATAGAGCGCCGTCACCAGCTCGCGATACCCATCGGCGCCGATTAGGAAATGGATGTGTCCGGGGCGGCAGCCATGGCGCCCCTGCGCCTGGATCAGCGCGCCGACCGGCCCGTCCATCGGGATCGAGTACCCGAGCGGGTGCACGGTCCGGAAGTGGTAGCGCCCCTCCGCGTCGCAGCGGAAGCAGCCGCGCAAATCCATCTTCGACGGATCTTGAGTCTGGAGATCGTAGAGGCCGTGGGAATCGGTCTGCCAGACCTGCACCAAGGCGTTCGGGATGGGGTTGCCGGACGTATCGGTGACCCTGCCGAACAGCACCATTTCCGGCCCGCTGGCCGCTCCCATGGTCGCGATCGACTGGCCCAGCTCGTATGTCGGCGCGTTCTGCCGGTAGAACGGGCCGAGCAGGCTGGAGGTCGTGCCCTTGTCCCCGGCGCGCTTGTCATGAAGCGCGTTGACCGCCGCGCTCAGCCCGAGCACGTCGGACAGCAGGATGAATTCCTGCCGGAACGGCGTGCAGGCCTGCCCGATCTCGGTAAAGACCTTGATCCCCGTCAGCCACTCCGCCGGGGTCAGCGACACCTCGCGGGCGAAGGCGTGCAGGTGCCGGACCGCGCTCTCCATGATCTCCTTGAGCCGCGCATCGGGCGTGTTCGCCATCTGCTGCAGCACCGCCTCGGTGACGGTGTTTTCGTCCAGGTCATGCATTTCCTTCTCCCTAGTTTGCCCGTTTGCGTGCTCAGCCGATCCTGTTGCGCAGGATGCCGATGCCCTCGATCTCGGCCTCGATGACGTCGCCGGAGCGCAGGAACCGCGGCGGGTTCATGGCATAGCCGACGCCTTCCGGCGTGCCCGTCGCGATGATGTCGCCGGCCTCCAGCGTCAGGCCGCGCGACAGGCTCTCGATGATCGCCGGCACGTCGTGCACCATGTTGCTCGTCCGGCTGTCCTGACGCGTCTCGCCGTTGACGCGGAGGGTGATCCGGAGATCGGCGACGTTCGGCAGGTCGTCCTTGTGCACGATCCACGGCCCGAGCGCGCAGGAAGAGTCGAGCGCCTTGCCCTTGAACCACTGGCCGTGGCTCCGCTGGAGGTCGCGCGCCGAGAAGTCGTTCACGATCGTGAAGCCGAAGACGTGCTCCATCGCGCGCTCCCGCGGGATGTTCTTTCCCGTGGTGCCGATGACGACGCCGAGTTCGACCTCGTAATCGAACTTTTCGGTGACCGCCGGGTCGAGCGGGACTGTGCTCTCGTGCCCCGTCACGGCGGTCGGCGGCTTGGTGAAGAACTCGGGAATGCTCGGCACGACGACTTCGCTGCCCTGCGCGCGGGCGCCTTCTGCGGCATGGGCGGCGTAGTTGCGTCCGACGCAGAAGACGTTCTTGCGCGGCCGCGGAATCGGCGCGAGCAGCTCGGTTTCGGCAAGCGGCCGGCTAACGGCGTCCCTCAGATCGTCGCGGTCGACCAGGGCCGCTAGCACGCGAGCCGCCGGGATCAAGCTCGCCGCGGCCTCGATGAAGCCGGTTATGTCGGCCGGGCACGCGACGCCGTTCTCGATACCGGCCGTGGCCTGAATGCCTGCGGCGAGATCCACGACCCGGTCGCCGACGATGAAGCCGAACCGCGGTTCGGCG
>DASWRT010000311.1:0-8613 GCA_036403035.1 Allostellaceae bacterium
TCATTTCCTGACGAGCTGGCTGCCGACGGTGCTGGACAGCAACGGCGTGCCGCTGGCGCATGCGGTGGTCGCCGGCTCGCTGATCCAGGGCGGGGGCGCCGTGGGCAGCCTGATCGTCGGCCGCCTGATGGACCGCTTCGGGATGATGGCGATCATGGCGGCTTTCATCCTGTCCGTTCCGTTCGTCGTCATGATCGGCGCCTTCGCAATGCCGGAATACATGCTCATGCTTGTGGTGTTCACTGCGGGATTGTGCCTGCTCGGCGGGCAGATCGGGCTCAACGCGCTGGCGGGCACGATCTATCCGACCTTCGTGCGTTCGACCGGCGCGGGCTGGGCGCTGGGCATCGGGCGCATCGGATCCATCATCGGACCGGTGATCGGCGGCGTGCTGATCGGGATGAAGCTCTCGATGCCCGCGCTCTTCATCTGCGCCGCGATCCCCGCCGCGTGCTGCGCGGTGACCGTCTTCTTCCTGCGCGCCGCAGCCCGGTCCAGGGCATCGGTGATGTACGACGAAGAGGGGATCGCCGGGGCGGGCGGCGGCGAGGGAGTGCGCCGAGGCGTGCTCGTCCGATGACGCCGCTCGGCATTGTCCGCCACCGCTGCTTCGTGTTTTAACCCCACCTGCAATTCAGGGAGTGCTTTCGATGGCCGCCTACGCCGTACCCGCCCCGCCGATCACGACCATTCCGGTGGCCGGCGGCGACCCGTTCCCGGTGCGCCGCATCTACTGCGTCGGGCGCAACTATGCCGCGCATGCCCGCGAGATGGGACACGATCCGGACCGCGAGGAGCCGTTCTTCTTCATGAAGCCGGCGGACGCGATCGTACCGAACGGCTCGACCATACCGTACCCGACGATGACGAAGAGCTACCACCACGAGATCGAGATGGTGGTGGCGCTCGCGAAGGGCGGCCGGGACGTGCCGGTGGAGCGTGCGCTCGACCTCGTGTTCGGCTACGCCGTCGGGCTCGACATGACGCGCCGCGACCTGCAGCAGCAGGCGAAGAATTTGGGCCGCCCGTGGGATCTCTCGAAGGGTTTCGACCAAGCCGCGCCCTGCGCGACGATCTCGCCCGTCTCGAAGGTCGGCCACATCGGCAAGGGCGCCATCTGGCTCAAGATCAACGGCGAGATCCGTCAGCAGAGCGACATCGGCAACCTGATCTGGAGCGTGCCCGAGACGATCGCGTACCTGTCGCGCTACGTTGAGCTGGCGCCCGGCGACCTGATCTATTCGGGGACGCCCGACGGCGTAGGCGCGGTGGTCAGGGGCGACAAGCTCCACGGCCACGTCGACGGCCTCGAAGACCTCAACATCACGATCGCCGCCGGCGAGTGAGCGGGAGGCTGACCGGCGGATCATGGCGCTGACCGTAGCAACTTGGAACATCAACTCGGTCCGTCTGCGGATCGACAACGTCCGCCGTCTCATCGCGGAGGTGCAGCCCGACGTGCTGTGCCTCCAGGAGACGAAGACTGTGGACGAGACCTTCCCGCGCGAGGCGTTCGAGGAACTCGGCTACCGGCACATGCTCGTGCACGGGATGAAGAGCTACAACGGCGTCGCCGTGCTGTCCCGCGTGCCGCTCGACGGCAGCGGGACGCGGAGCTGGTGCGCCCGCGAGGACTGCCGGCACGGCGTCGTCAATCTTCCCGGCGGTATCGAGCTGCACAACGTCTACGTCCCGGCGGGCGGCGACATCCCGGACCCCGAGGCCAATCCGAAGTTCGCGCACAAGCTCCAGTTCCTCGACGAGCTGCGCGACTGGCTCAAGGGGGAGCACGATCCGGCGAAGAAGATGATCCTGGTCGGCGACCTCAACGTCGCGCCGCTGGAGACCGACGTCTGGTCGCACAAGCAGCTCCTCGACGTCGTCAGCCACACGCCGGTCGAAGTCGAGAAGCTGGGTGCGGTGCAGGGCGCGGGCGGCTTCGTCGACGCGGTGCGGCATTTCGTGCCGGCCGAGCAGAAGCTGTATACGTGGTGGAGCTACCGCAACCGCGACTGGGCCGCCTCCGACCGCGGCCGGCGGCTCGACCATATCTGGGTGACGCCGCCGCTGGTCGGTCATCTCGCCGCCGCCGAGGTTCATCGCGGCATCCGCGGCTGGGAGAAGGCGTCGGATCACGTGCCGGTGGTGATCCGCCTCGACGGCTGATCCATCCTCGCGCCGGCGCGGGCGCCGTCGGCCTCGCTTCCGGGGGGCGAGGCCGACCCCTGGGACTCAGGCGAATCGGTGCTCGGCCAGAGACTGCCGCACCACCGCGGTCCCAGGCGATCTATCGGACGACCTCCTTCACGTAAACGGTCCAGCCCGGTCCCGCTCCGTTGCCGGCCGCCTCGTGAAGCCCCTGGGCGAACCGCACGATCCGGCGTCCCGCGTCCGCCAGGACCCCGTCGTCCGCGGTGAGCGAGATGCGCAGATGCCCGGCGGCGCTCGGCCCGAACCCGTCGCACGGCAGCACGGCGACGCCTTCCTGGTCGAGCAGTCCGCGCGCGAACGCGTCCGCCGAAAGCCCGGTGCCGCGCGCGTCGAGCATCACGAACATCCCGCCTTCCGGCGGTGCGGCCCGGCAGCCCGGCGCGTCGGCAAGGATGCCGGCGAGCAGTCCGGCGCGGCGGCGATAGTCCTCGCGCATCGCCGCCGCCTCCGGCAGGTCGCGCGTGAGCGCCACGAGCGCGCCCTCCTGGATGAAGGGCGGCCCGCCATAGAGCATGCAGAGCAGCAGATTGAAGAGATGCTTCGCGAGCGGTTCGGGGCCGATGATCCAGCCCAGGCGGAAACCCGGCGCGGCGAACGACTTCGAAAGGCTCGAAACGACGGCCGTCCGCTCCGCCATGCCCGGTAGGCTCCAAGGGCTGATATGCGGCCGGGCGTAGGCCATCTCCTCGTAGACCTCGTCCGACAGCAGCCATAGATCGTGGCTGCGGCACAGGCCGGCGATCGCCTCGATCTCGTTCCGCGTCAGGACGGCGCCGGTCGGATTGTGCGGGCTGTTGATCCAGACGGCGCGCGTGCGCGGCGTGATCGCGCGCTCCAGCGCGTCGAGGTCCGGGTGGAAGCCGAGTTCCGGCCGCAGCGGCACGTTGACGAGGCTTGCGCCACATGCGCCGGCCGCCGCCTCGTAGGTCGCGTACATCGGCTCCGGCAGGACGATTTCGTCGCCCGGCCCGGCGATGCATTGCAGGGCGCAGAACAGGCCGGCCTGCGCGCCCGGCACCAGCACGACGTTGTCGGCCGAGCAGGGCTGTCCCGTGCGGGCCGAGAAGCGCGCCGCGATCGCGGCCCGCACCTCGGGATGGCCGGCGATGGGCGAATAGCCGGTCCGGCGTCGGCGCAGCGCGTCGACGGTCGCCTCGATCATCGCCTCCGGCGGTCCCTGGTCGGGGTCGCCGACGGTCAGGAGAACGATGTCCCGGCCGGCGGCGCGTTGCCGCATGGCGTCGAAATGGATGGTCCAGGCGCCGGCGCCCTTGCCGGCGACGCGATCGACGAGCGGTGAAAAGTGCATCTGGATTCCGTCACGGCGCTGCGGACCGGCGACATGCCGGCCGCGGTTGCCGTCCATACTACGGGAATGCGGCGCTTTTTCGTGTGTTGCGCGCCCGACGATCGTGCGCCGCAGCCGGCGGCCGCTACTGGATCGTCTCGTTCGGGTAGACGCCCCAGACCTGATCGCGGGCGAGCCAGCCGGTGACGCCGTCCTTCTCGACGCGGCACCAGCCGTCCTGGCATTCCAGCAGGCGCGCGATCACGCCGGGCTCGGCGCGCGCGACGATTTGGGCGTCGCTCTGCGGCCGGCTGTGCAGCTCGCGCACCGCGCCCTCCACGATCACCGAGCGGCGGCCGGTGACCATCCGCTGATGCACCCAGCCCTCGGTGCCCTGCCAGTCGCGGATCTTCCGCCAGTTCTCGAACTCGGCGACGATCTCGACCGGCATGTCCTTGTGCGTGAAGATCCAGTCGACCGGGTAGCGCTCGCCGGGGCCGGTGCGGACGTTGACCTGATCCGAGCGCAGGCTGACGAAGCGCGGCACCGGCAGGTTCTTGTCGGCGGCGCCCGCCGGCGAGATCGCAGCGGCGGCAAGCAGGAAGAGGAGGGCGAGGGCAGCCCGCGCGACGGCGGCGAAATGCGGCTCGAAGGCGGCGGCGCGACGAAAACGTAACAGGCTAAACACGATCGAATGTTGTAGCGTTGCCGGAAGAGATCATTGACGGACCTAGCGCGAACCAAGCAGCCGGCGCATCGTTGACCTCCGGCCAGGGCCAGGGGAGCGCCGGGGAGGGGCCAACGAGGATGCCGACGAAGAGACCGCTCGTCATTGTAACACGGAAGCTGCCCGATCCTATCGAGACGCGCATGATGGAGTTGTTCGATGCGCGACTCAACCTAAACGACACGCCGATGAGCCAAGCCCAGCTCGTCGCGGCCATCCGCGAGGCTGACGTGCTGGTGCCGACCGTCACCGACCGCATCGACGCGGCTATGCTGTCGCAGGCCGGTCCGAACCTGCGCCTGATCGCCTCCTTCGGAACCGGCGTCGATCATATCGACCTTGCGACCGCGCGGCAGCGCGGCATCGCCGTCACCAACACGCCCGGCGTCCTGACCGAGGACACCGCCGACATGACGATGGCGCTGATCCTTGCCGTGGCCCGGCGCGTCGCCGAGGGCGAGCGGCTGATCCGCTCCGGCAAATGGCAGGGCTGGGGGCCCACCTTCATGCTCGGCCATCGCATCTGGGGCAAGCGGCTCGGCATCCTCGGCATGGGCCGGATCGGGCAGGCGGTGGCGCGGCGCGCCCGCGGCTTCGGCCTGTCGATCCACTACCACAACCGGCGCCGGGTCCCCGAGGCGATCGAGCAGGAGCTGGAGGCGACCTACTGGGAGAGCGTTGACCAGATGCTCGCCCACATGGACATCGTCTCGGTCAACTGCCCGCACACGCCGGCGACCTACCATCTGCTGTCGGCGCGGCGCCTGAAGCTGCTGCGGCCGCATGCGATCGTCGTCAACACGGCGCGCGGCGAGGTGATCGACGAGAACGCGCTGACCCGCATGCTCCAGGCGAACGAGCTGGCCGGCGCCGGGCTCGACGTGTTCGAGCACGAGCCGGCGGTGAACCCGAAGCTGCTGAAGCTCGACAACGTCGTGCTGCTGCCGCACATGGGCTCGGCGACGATCGAGGGCCGCATCGACATGGGCGAGAAGGTCATCATCAACATCAAGACCTTCGCCGACGGCCACCGCCCGCCCGACCGCGTCATCGAGGCGATGCTCTGAGAGCGCCGTCGGCCTGACGACTGCGGCGGCAGCCGCAGCGGCGTCATTGAGGGCGGCGGAGCGTTGACCGTTCAGGAACGTCAGCCGCATCGGAGGTGCGCGATGCCGGATCGGGAACCACGCGGCTACGCCTCGCCGCCCTGCTCGGCGCATGAGGCCGACCCCGCCTATATGGGGCTCGTCACGCCCGAGCCGCTGCCGCGGGACGAGTTGGTCGCGCTGCTCAACACGCTGATCGAGGCGGAGCGCGCGGGCGCGAAGACGCTCGCGTGGTACGTCAAGACGACGCCGGAAGGCGAGATGCGCGACGCGCTCGCCGCGGTCGGGCGCGACGAAGGGCGCTACGTCGCGCTCCTCGGCCGCCTGCTCCGCTCGCTCGGCGCGACGCCGTCGGAGGCGACGGGGAGCTTCTTCGAGAAGGCGCGCGCAATCGAGAATCCCGCCGACCGGCTCGCCTTCCTCAACCGCGGCCAGGGCTGGGTCGCGCGGAAGCTCGCCGAGGCGCTGCCGCGGATCGCCGATCCGGAGATGCGGACGGCGCTTGAGGAGATGCAGCGCACCCACGTCGAGAACATCGAGCGGTGCGACGGGTTCGCTGGAGCGCCCGGTGACGGAGCGCCCGGCGCCGATCCTCGCCGCGAACCGGGGGCGCGCTGACGCGGGACGGAACCCGTGCCGCCGCTATCGCAGCCAGGACGCGAGAATGGTGTCCGCGTCGGCGGCCTCGATCTGCTGCCCGAACCGCTTTTGATAGAGCGTGAGCAGCGCGTCGTGCGTTTCGTCGGCCGAGCTGCAAAGGGCGTCGGTCGCCACCACCACCCGGTAGCCGTGATCGACGGCGCCGAGAACGGTCGCGAGGACGCACACGTCGGTCTCCGCGCCGGTGATCACCAAGCTGTCGCAGCCGCGCTTCTGCAACATCGGCACGAGATGCGGTTCGGAGAACGGCGAGTAGACGTACTTGTCGAGGACTTCCGCCGGCGGGACCAAGGCGGCGAGCGACGGGAGCAGGTCGACGAGCCGCGGATCGATCCTCTCGGCAGTGAGATCCCGCCAGCGATCGTAGTACCGCCGCCAGCTTCCCGGCATCCTCTCCGGACTCTTCGGAGGAACGAAGCGCGTGAAGATGGTCCGGCTGGGGTGATGTGCGGCGATCCGCTCGACGACCGGCAGCACCCGTTCCATCCACGGCGTATGCCAAGGCGTGTCCCCGGCGAATAGGTTCTGCATGTCGATGCAGAGATGGACGGTGCGGTCGGTGAGCGGGCCGAAAGGCAAAGGCTTTGAAAGAGGCATGAACAACTTACTTTGCGTTCTCCTGACTCGTTCAACGCCGAAGCGCCGGGCGCGCTCCCTGGAATTAAAAGTGCAGGGCGATATGGCGCTCGCATCGCGGCTCTCCAGAGGCCAGAAGGTCGGCTATTTATCCGATGCGAGCTTTCCCGCGGTCGCCCAATTCTCCTTCTTGATGTCGTCGATGATGATCGAGACGGCTTCCGGCGCGCACCGCGCGATTCGCGCCGTCTCGCGGGTCAGCGCCTCGACGAGCTCGCGCTTCTGCTCGATCGAGCGGCCTTCGAACATTTCAATGCGGATCAGGGGCACGGTCGGGTTCCTTTCGGCGATGGGGAATGCGGCACGCCCGCAGAGTGTCCAATCGGTGCGTGCCGCGCAAGGCGCAGCAGGGCGGTGCGTGCGTGCCGCTTGCGCGGCGGCCCGTCGTCGTGCAGTACGGGGAGGTTTCACGCCGCGCCGCCCGGATCGGGCGAGCATGGAAAGGCCGTCATGCGGATTGCAATCCTGACCTTTGACGGGTTCAACGAACTCGACTCCTTCATCGCCGCGGCGATGCTGAACAGGGTGAGGCGGCCCGGCTGGAAGGCGGAGATCGTCAGCCCGGCTCTGGTGGTCGCCTCAATGAACGGCGTGCGTGTCGAGCGCCAGCAGCCCTTGTCCTTCGCGCATGACGCCGATGCTGTCATCGTCGGCAGCGGCGTGAGGACGCGCGAGATCGTCGCCGACCCGGCGGCGATGGGCGAACTGCGCGGTGCGCTCGATCCATCGCGCCAACTCGTCGGCGCGCAATGCAGCGGCGCGCTGATTCTGGCTACGCTCGGTCTGTTGGACGGCGTGCCGGCTTGTACCGACACCGTCACAAAGCCGTGGGTCGCCGAAGCCGGCATCCGGGTCTTGGAGCAGCCGTTCCATGCCGCCGGCAATATCGCGACGGCGGGCGGCTGTCTCGCCTCGCACTATCTCGCCGCCTGGCTGATCGCCCGCATGGCGAGCCGCATCGAGGCCGAGACGGTGCTGCACTACGTGGCGCCGGTCGGCGAAAAGGACGACTACGTCGCCCGTGCCCTGGCGGCGATCGACCCGTACCTCTGACTTTTGACTACGCCCGGCCGCCGCCGCAGGTCGGGCAGGCCGGGTCCTTTGCGATGCGGACGCGGTGGAAGCCGGTGCGCAGCGCGTCGTACATCAGCAGCGTGCCGCTGAGGCTCTCGCCGATGCCGAGCAGTTCCTTCAGCACCTCGACTGCCTGGAGCGTGCCGACCACGCCGGCCACCGCGCCGAGGATGCCGGCGGTCTCGCAGCGCGGGATCAGATCCGGCGGCGGCGGCTCGCGGAACAGGCAGCGATAGCAGGGGTGGCCGTCCCCGAGGTACGGCTTGAAGGTCGAGATCTGCCCGTCGAACGGCGCCAGGGCCGCCGCGACGAGCGGCTTGCCGGCGGCGAAGCAGGCATCGTTCAGCAGGTAGCGCGTCGCGAAATTGTCGGTCCCGTCGGCCACGAGGTCGTAGGCGCCGACCAGCGCCGCCGCGTTTTCCGCCGTCAGCTTTGCCGCGTGCGCCTCGATGCGCACGTCTGGGTTGACCGCAGCCAGCGCCGCCCGTGCGCTCTCGACCTTCGGCGCGCCGACCCGCTCCGTCGCGTGCACGATCTGCCGTTGCAGGTTGGTGAGGTCGACGCGGTCGTCGTCGACCACCCCCAGCGTGCCGACGCCCGCCGCCGCGAGATAGAGCAGCAGCGGCGAGCCGAGCCCGCCAGCGCCGACCACGAGCACGCGCGACGACAGCAGCTTCTCCTGCCCCTCTTCGCCGACCTCGTCGAGGATCAGGTGCCGCGCATAGCGGTGGAACTGCGCTTCCGTCAGCTCCACCATGCCGGTCTCAGAGCCCCTCGAACAACGCCGTCGACAGGTAGCGTTCGGCGAAGCTCGGCAGCACGACGACCAGCAGCTTGCCCGCCATCTCCGGCCGCTTCCCGACCGCCAGCGCGGCGGCGATCGCGGCGCCGCTGGAGATGCCGACAGGCAT
>DASWRT010000312.1:0-28481 GCA_036403035.1 Allostellaceae bacterium
ACCGAAGGTCTCGACCTCGATCGCGCCGGCATCCGACACGACGGAAAAGGCCTCGCGGTCGATCGCCGGCTGCGCACGACGGCACCGGGCGTCTTTGCGATCGGGGACGCGATCGACGCGCCGCACCTGACGCATGTCGCCGCCTATCATGCCGGGATCGTGATCCGCAACGCGCTGTTCCGCCTGCCGGCCAAGGTCGACTACCGGGCGCTGCCCTGGGTCACCTACACCGAGCCCGAGCTGGCGCAGGTCGGCCTGACCGAGGAAGCGGCGCGCCAGCAGCATGGCGGCGCCGGCGCCCTGTCGATCCTGCGCTGGCCGTTCCACGAGAACGACCGCGCCCAGACCGAGCGCGAGACGCACGGGCTGGTCAAGGTGGTCGCGACGAAGAAGGGCAAGGTGCTGGGTGCGTCGATCATCGGCGCGCACGCGGGCGAGCTGATCCAGACCTGGGGATTGATGATCCAGCAGGAGATTCCGCTGAAGGCGCTGGCCGGGATGATCGCGCCGTACCCGACTCTGGGCGAGGCGAGCAAGCGTGCCGCCGGCAGCTTCTTCACCCCGCAGCTCTTCTCCGGCAAGACGCGGGCGCTGGTGCGGTTCCTCAAGCTGTTCGGGTAAGCGCGGCTTCCGCCCGCCTCGCCGGCCGATGCTCCGCCCGCCCGCCTTCCTGAGGAGCCTATCCGCGCGGCTCCTCGTCCTCACGGCCTTCTTCGTGATGCTGGGGGAAGTGCTGATCTTCGCGCCGTCGGTCGCGCGCTACCGGATCGATTATCTGGAAGATCGCATCGCCGCCGCGCACCTCGCGATCCTCGCGGTCGAGACGGCGCCCGGCCGGACGGTCGACCAGGCGCGGGCGAACGAGCTGCTGGCGCATGTCGGGGCGCGGGGCGTCATGCTGCACAAGCCGGACGGCATGAACCTGATGATCGACAGCGACATGCCGCCGACCGTCGATGCGACGTTCGACCTGCGCCGGATGACTCCCTTCGGCGCGATCCGCGACGCGCTCGCGGCGCTGGTCCGCGCAGACGACCGCGTGCTGCGGGTGCTCCAGGCGTCGCCGCGCGATCCGGCCGTGCTGGTAGAACTGCTGCTCCAGGAGCGGCCGCTGCGCGAGAGCATGCAGGAGTTCGGCCGCCGCCTCCTCGGCTTCTCGATCGTGCTCTCGCTGCTCGCCGCGGCGCTGGTCTTCGTCAGCCTGCATCTGCTGCTGGTGCGGCCGATGCGGCGGATCACCGCCTCGATGATGGCGTTCCGCGCCGATCCGGAGAACGCGGCGAGCGTGATCCAGCCCGGCTCCCGCAGCGACGAGATCGGCATGGCCGAGCGCGAACTGGCGGTGATGCAGGAGACGGTGCGGCAGGCGCTGCGCCAGCGCGCCCGCCTTGCCGCGCTCGGCACCGCCGTCACCAAGGTCAACCACGACCTGCGCAACATCCTGTCGACCGCGCGGCTCCAGTCCGACAGCCTCGCCGCCAGCGACGCGCCCGAGGTGCAGCGCGCCATGCCGCGTCTTCTGGAGGCGATCGACCGTGCCGTCGAACTGTGCGCCCGCACGCTGACCTACACGCGCGGGGACGCGCCGACTTTGCGCCTGTCGCGCTTCACCGTCGCCGACCTCGTCGCCGATGTCGGCCGCGCGCTGGAGCGGCACCCGGCGGCCGCGCCGACGGCAATGGCCGCCGCCGCTGTGACCGCCGGCATCGCAGCGGGACCGGCCAAGCCGGCCGGGGCAGGCGTCGCGCTCCGTAGCGAAGTGCCGCCGGACCTCGCGATCACCGCCGACCGCGACCAGTTCTTCCGCGCGCTCCTCAACCTCTGCACCAACGCCGTCGAGGCGGGGGCGCAGACGGTCAGCGTCGCCGCTTGGCTCAAGGAGGACGGCGAGATGCGCGGCGCCGTCGAGATTCTCGTTGCGGACGACGGTCCCGGCCTGCCCCCGAAGGCGCGCGAGAACCTGTTCCGGCCGTTCGCCGGCTCGGCACGCCCCGGCGGCACCGGGCTCGGCCTTGCGATCGCCCGCGAGGTGCTGCGGGCGCACGGCGGCGACATCGCCTTGCTGGAGAGCACCGGGCGCGGAACCGTGTTCCGGCTCAGTCTTCCCCCGCGGATGCCTCGCTGAAGCGGGCTTGATGCGGCAAATCGCCTTGCGGGATTGTGCAGCGCAAGGCAGGGTGAGCCCGCGCCGGCCCGCTTGCCGATCGGGCGCCGGCGCATGTTGATAGGGGGATCGACAATGAAGATGCTGAACCTCGCCGTTGCGCTCGCAACCGCGCTCTTCGCCGCTGCCGCCGGGCTGCTGCCGCACGACGCCGCCGCGGCGCCGAAGGCGGATCTCTGGCCGCACTGGCAGGCCAACGACGCGAACTCGAAGGCGACGATCGACCATGCCGCCTGGGCGAAGTTCCTCTCGACCTACGTCGTTTCCGGGCAGGACGGCATCAACCGCATCGCCTACGGCACCGTCACGCCGGGGGACAAGCAAGCGCTCGCCTCCTATGTCGACGGCCTCACCGCGGTGCCGATCAGCAAGTACAACCGAAACGAGCAGCGCGCCTATTGGATCAACCTGTACAACGCGCTGACGATCCGCACGGTGCTGGAGCACTACCCGGTCAAGAGCATCCGCGACATCAGCATCTCGCCCGGCCTGTTCTCCAGCGGCCCGTGGGGCAAGAAGCTGGTCAAGGTCGAGGGCGAGGAGGTCAGCCTCGACGACATCGAGCACCGCATCCTGCGGCCGATCTGGCGCGACCCGCGAACCCACTACACGGTGAACTGCGCCTCGATGGGCTGCCCGAACCTCGCGCGAAAGCCCTATACCCCGGCCGATATGGAAGCGATGCTCGACGAAGGCGCCCGCGCCTACATCAACAATCCACGTGGCATTCGCGTCGACAACGGGAAGCTGTACACGTCCTCGATCTACGAATGGTTCAAGGACGATTTCGGCGGCAACGACGCCGGCGTGGTCGCGCACGCGAAGAAGTACGCGAATGCCGACCTCGCCGCGAAGCTGGACAAGGTGTCCAGCATCAGCAGCACCGATTACGATTGGAACCTCAACGACGCCGGCAAGGGCAAGTAACGATGCCGCTTCCGACGGGCGGCCGTTGCGGCATCGCCGCCGCCGCAGCCGCCGCTTCGGTCCTCCTGCTCTCGGTGGGCTCCGCCCTCGCCGAGAGCAGCCAGGAGCGAAATGCGCTGCTTCTCGTCTCGCCGAACTCGAACAGCGTCAAGGCGCTGAGCGTCCGAGTCGGCGACGATGAGGCCTGCGTCAACACGGCGGCGTCGCTCGCCGCCGTGCGCCGAGAGTACGTGCAGACGATCTGCACCGACCCGGCGACCGGGAAGCTGACCGCGTCCGCGACCTGCAAGCTGCATGGAAGCGCCGTCCAGTGCGAGCGGCAGGACATCGAGGCGCTGGCGCACGGCACGGGACCGAAACCGCGGTAGCGCGGATTTCGTTGCTCCGCACCCGGTCAGGGATCGATCGTTCTGTTCTGCTCCGCCTATCGCACCCGGCCGGCCGGGTTGGCCGCCGGCCGGCGACAGCCGGATGACAGGATCAGGCGGCGGTGCCGAAATTGCGGCGGCCGATCTCGGCGATCTCGGCGGCCTGATACGGGTACTGCTCCAGGAACTCGCGCCACGTGATGCAGCTCTCCGGGGTCCAGCCGAGGCGGCGGGCGACGGTTTCGTTCTTGAGCGACAGGATCGTTCCGCGGCGGGCGGGCTGGGAAGCGGACATTAAAGTGCTCCGGAAGGTGGCAGAATTGTTGCGGTGCAACATACGCCCGCCGCTGCCACCCAACTTCTGCGATCTGCTCAAGTCTGCCCTGCGCAAAAGTCGTTTCGCGGACGCGAAGGCATCCCGCTCTCATACCGTCGGCCTCGGTCGTTGACCGCTGCCGAGCGGGTTTTGCTCAGACGCCGCACGGGCTCAACCAACGGCCGATGAGTCAAGCTCAACGGCCGTTGTATCAGCCCTCGACCTCGACGCAGGAGATCTCGATCGTGCGCCCGCCGACGGTCCCTTCGGTGCCTGCCGCGTTCAGCAATATCGCTCCCTTGCGATCGAGCGCCGTCAGGCACTGCGCCTCGTTCGGATAGGTGATGCCGGGCTCGGGCATGCGGACGACGCAATTCGTGCCGTCACACATCATGACGGCGATAACGTACAAGGCGAACATTCGCGCCCCCGTCTTATGTTCTCAACCCCCGTTTGGTTCCATTAACGAATTGCGCGCGCATTCGTTCATGAACGGGTCGATTCGGGACCGGAGACGGACGGCGGCGGGGGAGAGCGCAGCAGCGGCAGCACGATAAGCGGCAGCAGGAGCAGCAGCGCCAGCATCAGCCATGCCTCGTTCATCGACTGGGCGAGGGCGGCGCGCTCGACGAGCGGCGCGACGAAGTCGCGGGTCGCCTGATCGATGTCGCCGAGCGGCACGCCGGTGAAGCGGTCGGTCGACAGTCCGACGAACGAAGCCGCCGACGCGTCGCCAGCCTGAAGCCGCGTCGCCAGCGCCTCGACATGGCCCGGGGTGCGCCGCTCCAGCACCGTATCGATGAGGGCGAGGCCGATCGCGCCGCCGAGATTGCGCATCATATTGAACAGGCCGCTGCCTCCCGGCACCTCGGCCGACCGGAGCGCGCCGAGCGCCGCCGTCGTCGTCGGCAGCAGGCAGAACATGATCGAGGCGCCGCGCAGCACCTGCGGCCAGAACATGCCGGCGAAGTCGGTTGCCGGCGTCGCCGCCGCGCTCAGCCCCGCGCCGATCGCGAAGGCGGCGTACCCCACGAAGACCAGCGGGCGCGGGTCGATCCGCTTCTCCAGCACCGTCGCGACCGGCGCGGCGACGAGCTGCGCCACGCCCGTCACGGCGATGACCGCGCCGATCTCGATCGCCGAGTGCATCCGGACGAGCCCGAGGAAAAGCGACATCAGGTAGATCGAACCGTAGAGCCCGATGCCGAGCGCGAAGCTGAAGGCGCAACCCGCGGCGAAGGACGACGAGGCGGCGAAGGTGCGATAGGTGACGACCGGCGCCGGCCGCGCGAGATCGAGCCGCACCGCCGCGACCGCGGCGGCGACGCACAAGGCGGCCAACCCGATCATGCCGGGGCTGGACCAGCCGCGCGCCGGCGCCTCCTTCAGCAGGATCTCCAGCGCGGCGAGCGAAAGGGCAAGCAGGACGAGGCCGCCGAGGTCGACGCCGCGCCGCGCCGCCGGGTCCGGGCGGTCGATCGCGACGCAGCGCAGCACCAGCGCCGCCGCGACGATGCCCGGCGGCACGTTGATCAGGAATATCCAGTGCCAGGACCATGTCTCGGTCACCCAGCCGCCGAGCACCGGTCCCAGCGTCGGCGCCAGCATCGCGGCGACGCCGGCCAGCATCGTCGCGCGCGGCTGCGCCGGTCCGGGGAACATCAGGAACCCCGCGGAGAAGACGACCGGGATCAGCACGCCGCCGAAGAACCCTTGGATCGCGCGGCTGACGACGAGCATCGCGAACCCGCCGGACGCGGCGCAGAGCAGGCTTCCGGCCGTGAACCCCAGCACTCCCGCCGCGAACAGCCCGCGCGTCGACAGCAGCCGCGTCAACCATCCGGTCAGCGGGATCGCGATGATCTCGGCGATCAGATAGACGGTCTGGATCCAGCTCACCTGATCCTGGCGCAGCACCAGCGCCGCCTGTAGGTCGGGGAGGGCGGTCGCGACGATCTGCACGTCGAGGATCGCCATGAACATGCCGAGACACATCGCGGCGAACCCGGTCCAGCGCCGCAGGCCGCTGCCGGCGGCCGACAGGTCGCGGAAGGGAGCCGCATCGGCGGTGGCCAAGGCGGAAGGAAGGTGAGGAATGGGCATCGGGGCGTTCAACGGTCGGCAGGCCGCGGAGTTCTCCTCCGCGCTGCCGTGCGCGTCAATCATGGGGTGGGTAAGGAGAACTCCGCGCCTATCCGCCGCGTCTCAGTTCGACGGCGACGCCCTTCAGCCAGGACAGTTTCCATGCGGCGGTGAAGACGGCCGGCTTGTCGCGGCAGACCGCGGCGACGAGCCGGCGCCAGCGCCACGACGTGACATCGACGAGGAGCTGCAGCGAGGACCCCTCGCCGCGCTGGTACGGCGTACGGCCGAGCCGCTGGGCGCCGCGCCCGGCGCGATGGGCGCGGGCGATCAGCCATTCCCGCTCGAAAGCCCGCGCCTTGACGATGTGGCGGACCACTGCCGCCCGCGTCCGCCAGAAGCGGTGGCCTAGAGCTGCGAGCCGAAGGTTCATCTCGGTTTCGCTGCCCATCGCATAGTCCGGCGTTCCGTCCGGGCCGATCGTCTCGTCGAAGCGGAGTCCGGCGTCGAAGACGGCGCGGCGGATCGCGACGTTCGGTCCCCAGAACATCTTCGGATCGCCCGGGCCCTCCGGCTCGTCCGGGAGCAGTGCGTAGGTGACGCCGAGCGGCACCGTCTCCAGGATCCAGGCCGGCGGCTGCGTTTCCCAGCACGGCAGGATCAGCCCGCCGATGACGGTGAAGCCCGGCTGTGCATCGGCAGCCTCGCGCATCGCCACGAGCCAGTCCGGTTGCGGGATCACGTCGTCATCGGTGAAGGCGACGAGGTCGCCGGCGACCTGCCCGAGCCCCTGGTTGAGCGCCCGGTTCTTGCCCGGCCGCGCTTCGGTAAGCAGGGTCAGCGGCAGCCGGTCGCAGTAGCTTGCGACCAGCGCGGCGGTACCGTCGGTGCTCGCGTTGTCGACGATGACGGCTTCCCAGCCGCCGGGTGGCGGGACAAGGGCGCAGAGCGCGTCGAGCAGCTTGCCGATCGTCGCCGTCCCGTTGCGCGTCGCGACCAGTACGCTGGTGCGCGGCGCCGCCGCTGGCGGAGTCTTACCGCCCGGCAAGGACCATGCTCACGCGCGACACCGATCGTTTCGCGATCAGCACCAGGATGCCGATCACCAGCCCCCAGAATGCCGAGCCGATCCCCAGAAGCGCCGCGCCGGATGCCGTGGCGAGAAAGGTCAGCGTCGCCGCCTCGCGATCCTCCACTGAACTGGTCGCGACGACGAGGGCGGAGGTCAAGGGGCCGATCAGCGCCAGCCCGGCGATCGCCGCCACGATCTCCGGCGGGATCGCCGCGAACAGGTGGACGAGCGGCGCCGAGAAGGCGGCGAGCGCGAGATAGGAGAGGCCGTAGGTGATCCCGGCGAGATAGCGCCGCTTCGGATCCGGGTGCGAGTCCTCGCCGGTGCAGATCGCGGCGGTGAGGGCGGCGAGGTTGACGCCATGCGCGCCGAAGGGAGCCGCGGCGAGCCACGCCAACCCGGTCGTCGCCAGGACCGGACCCGACCTCACTCGATATCCCGCGCTGTGCAGGACGGCGAAGCCGGGGAGGTTCTGCGAGACGAACGTGACGAAGAAGAGCGGGATGCCGAGGCCGATGACGCAGTGCGGCGTGAAGACCGGCGCCACCAGCTCCAGCGTCGCGAAATGCAGCAGGCCCGGATCGAGGGCGACATAGCCGCGCCCGACGACCAGGGAGATCCCGGCCGCCAGCACCGCGAGCAACGCGAAGGACGGGATCACGGCTCGCGACAGCACGAAGACGAACAGGAGGGCTCCCGACAGCACGGCGTCGGCGCCGAAATGCTTGAACAGCGAGACGCAGAAAGGCAACAGCACGCCTGCCAGCATCGCCGACGCGATGGCCGGCGGGATCCGCTCGAAAAAGCGGCCGAGCGGCCGGAAAAGCGCCACCGCTATGGTGGCGAGCGCCGCCGTGATGAAGGCGCCGATCGCCTCCCGAAGGCTCATCCCGGCCGCTGAGGCGGCGATCAGCGCCGCCCCCGGCGTCGACCAGGCCGTGATGATCGGCATGCGGTACAGGAGACTCAACGTCAGCGCGGAGATGCCGACGCCCAGGCAGAGCGCGCTGACCCAGGAAACGGTTTGCGTGCTCGTCGCGCCGAGCGCGTGACCGGCTTCGACCAGAAGCGCAACCGTACCTCCGAAACCGACGAGCGAAGCGACAATTCCAGCAGAGATCGCGGGCCAGGGTCCGGTGTTGTTGTCGCCCATCGGTTTTCCGGTAGAGGGTACGGATGGCGTCTATATACCATCCCGTTCAAGGTTTGTCCGACGGAGAACACCGGAACTATCCGATGCGGTGACCCTATCGGATAGAGATCTAGCCGTCAGGAACCGTTGTTCAGCGTGTCCCGGCAGCCGTGGCGCCGAACCGCGCCTCGATTGCATCCCAAACGTGTACCTCCAGCCGGACCCCATCCAAGCGGTTGATTTCCTGGATTCCCGTCGGCGAGGTGACGTTGATCTCCGTCAGGTAATCGCCGATCACGTCGATCCCGACGAAGACCAGCCCCTTCGCCTTGAGCGTCGGACCGATCGCGGCGCAGATCTCGCGGTCGCGCGGCGTCAGGCCCGTCTTTACCGCCCTGCCGCCGACATGCAGGTTGGCGCGCGCCTCGCCTACCGGCGGCACGCGCAGCACGGCGCCGACCGGCTCGCCGTCGACGAGGATGACCCGCTTGTCGCCCTCCCGCACCTCCGGCAGGTACCGCTGCACCATGAACGGCTCGCGGAACGAACTGCCGAACATTTCCAGCAGTGCGTTGAGATTCTCGTCGCCCGGCCGGATGCGGAAGACGCCGGCGCCGCCGTTGCCGAACAGCGGCTTGACGATGATGTCCTCGTGCTCCTCGCGGAAGCTGCGGATTTCGGCCACGTCGCGGGTGATCAGCGTCGGCGGCATCACGCCGTCGAAATGCGTGACGAACAGCTTCTCGGGCGCGTTCCGCACGCTCGCCGGGTCGTTGACCACCAGCGTCTTCGGATGCACATGCTCCAGGAGATGCGTCGCGGTGATGTAGGCCATGTCGAACGGCGGGTCCTGGCGCATCAGGATCACGTCCATCGACGCGAGGTCGATCTTCTCCTCCGGCCCGAACGTATGGTGCCGCCCATGCTCGCGCCGCACCTCCAGCCGCCGCGCCCGCGCGCTCAGCCGTCCGTCGCGGTAGGTCAGATGCTGCACCAGATAGTGATAAAGCACGTGCCCGCGCGCCTGCGCCTCCAGCGCCAGTACGAAGGTCGAGTCGGCATCGATGTTGATCGTCTCCAGCGGGTCCATCTGGATGGCGACGGCGAGGCCCATGACGCTTTTACTCCCAGGAACGATGCCAGGAACGATGTTCGTGCGGCGGGACGGCGCGCTCAGTTGAGGTGGCTGCGGAGCTGCTGCACGAGCAGCGCGGTCTGATGCCGGACCGCGTCGTCCCGCTCGTGCGTCAAGAACGTCTCGAGCGCCGCGATGGCGGCGCGGAGGTTGCCGAGATGCGCATGCAGCAGCCCGGCCTCCCGCCATAGCGCCGCGTGGTCCGGCGCGAACAGCAGCATCGCGTTGATCGCGGCCAGAGCGCGCTCGGTCTGCTGCCCTTGCAGCAGCCGCACCTTGACGTTGTTCTGCAGCCGCAGCAGCACCTCGCGGTCGCTGACCACGGCATAGTGCTGCGGCTCCAGCTCGGCGGCGTTGCCGCCAATCGCCTTCAGCAGCTCGCGCAGCTCCGCGGCGTCGCGCGTCCGCCCGCCGTGGAACGGATCGAGGATGACGCGCTCCCCGTCCTGCTCGACGCGAAGCAGGAAGTGGCTCGGAAAGCCCAGCCCGGCGATCTGCCAGCCCTGCGCCCGCGCCGCATGGATATAGAGAATGCCGAGCGCGACCGGCAGTCCCTTTCGCCGGTCGATGACGTGCATGAGGTTCGCGTTCTGGAGGTCGTCGTAGGTCTCGCCGTCGCCGCGGTAGCCGTGCTTGCCGAGAATGACGTCGTTCAGCAGCTCGACCTTCGCCGCAACGCTGCCCGCTCGCGACGCGCGGGCGCCGATGTCGGCGGCAAGCAGGTCGAGATGCTCCTGATAGCGGCCGACCGGCGTGCGCGGCCGTTCGAGCGCCGCGATGGCCAGCGCCGCCTCGGCGATCGGCAGGGGGGCGTCGAGCCGGCCGGCCAGGGTGCGCAGGAAGTCGCGGCAGCGCTCCTGCGCGCCGGCTTTCGGCGGCGAGCGCGGGTCGCCGATGGGGTTCACGACGGCAATGGCGTCACCTCGATCGCCGGCGAGCGGCCGCCCGGCGGCGACGAAGGCGCTGACGGAGGATAGGACTGACTTGGATAGGACTGATTTGGATAAACCTGGGCCGGAGGCGGCGGCGCTCCGATCGGCGTCGGCGGATTGTAGGCCGGTGCTGCGTTGTAGCTGCCGGCCGCACCTGCGGTGCCGGAGGGCGGCGAGCCGTAGGCCGCCGGCCCGCCCGGTTGCGCACCGTTATATTGCGGGCCGCCGAACACCGGCGCCATCCCCGGGCGCGGCGCGGCGGCGCCGGACGGAGACACTACCGGGGCCGGTGCCGCAGGGGGGGGCGGCGCTGCCGCCGGGGCGGCTGTCTGCGCCTCGCCGGGACGGATCCGGACGTAGTTCACGACCCGGCGGACGTTCGGGATGTTGCGGGCGTAATCGGTGACGCGGTCGATCTCGCCCTGGCTGCGGGCCGAGCCGTTCAGGTAGACGACCCCGTTGACCGTGTCGATGCTGTAGTTCAGCGAGCGGATCTGGCTGTCGAAGGTGATCGAGTTGCGCAGCCGCGTCGTGATCCAGCTATCGCGGGCCTCGTCGGAGTAGGTCGATTTGCTGGCGACTTCGACCTCGTCGTAGACCTCCTTGACGCCGTCGACCTGCCAGGCGAGCCGTCCCGCCTCGGCCTGCCACTCCGGGTTCGAGACGAGTCCGGTGATCAGCACCCGTCCGTCATAGACGGACAGGCTGAGCTGCGAGGCCATCCCGCTGTTGTAGCGGGCGAAGTTGTCGGCGACCTTCGCCTTGATACCGGTGTCGCGCGCCGTCGTCACCGGGCCGCGCTCCTGGCCGGCGACGTATCCGCCGCCCGCGGCGGCTCCGCCGAGCAGCAGCGGCACGCATCCGGAAAGCAGGGGAACAAGGAGGACTGGAATACCCAAGGTGCAGAAACGAATCAGACCGCGCGACACGGCAACACTCCCAAGAAAGGGGACCCTCATATTGTTGCACCGCGGCCGTCCCGCCAAGAGCCGCTTTGCATCGGAAATAACCGTCCGTCAATCCGTCCGCCTCACGCCGCCGCGGGCGGCCGGCGCGCCGCCGCGGCGCGGGCCCGGCACGCCTCGCCGAAGGCCGCGAACAGCGCGCGCGAGAACGGCGTCTCGTCGACCGCATGCTCGGGATGCCATTGCACCCCGACGGCGAAGCGGGCGCCGGTCGCCTGCACGCCCTCGATCTGCCCGTCCGGCGCCACCGCCTCGACCCGCAGCCTATCGGCGAGACGGTCGATGCCTTGTTCGTGCAGCGAATTGACGACGATCTCCGGCGCGCCGCCCGCCAGCCGGCGGAACAGCCCGCCCTCGGCGAGCCGCACCGGATGCGCCCTGTGGGCATAGCGGATGTTCACCGGTGCGTCCGGCACGGCGCGGTGGTCGATCCGGCCGGGCGTTTCGTGGACATGCTGGTGCAGCGTTCCGCCGAGCGCCACGTTCAGCTCCTCGAAGCCGCGGCAGATGGCGAGCAGCGGCAGGTCGGCGGCGAGCGCGGCGCGGATCAGCGGCAGCGTCGTCGCGTCGCGCGCCGCGTCGTGCACGGTCCCCGGCCGGCTCGGCGCGCCGTCGTAGTGGTGCGGCTCGACGTTGGAGCGGCTGCCGGTCAGGACCAAACCGTCGAGCCGTCCCGCAAGCTCGGCGATGTCGATCCGCGGCCCCAGCGACGGCACGATCAGCGGCAGCCCGCCGGCCGCTTCCGCGGCGGCGATGATGTAGCGCTCGGTCGCGCCGTGAAGGGGATTCCCGTGCAGGTCGCGGACGCAGGCCGAGATGCCGATCAACGGCGGCGGGTTCTGTCCGGTCATGCCGTCGCCCCCGGCGTCACTGCCCACCCTGCGGCCCGTGCGGGCGCGGGTCGTCGAAGGCGAAGACGCTCGGGTCGATCGGCGCGCCGATGCGAGGCTCGCTCAACACCACCGTCGTGGTCTTGCTCTGCGCATCGACCAGCGACCATTGCTTCAGCTCCATCGGCTTGTCGCTCAGCGTCAGCGTGACGGTGCCGTTCTCCGGATGCTTCGTCTCGACCAGCGTCGCGCGCAGCACGCCCGGCCCGCGCTCGAACTTCGTGATCGTCACGTCGCCTTCGAGCGAGATGTCGTTGCGCAGCAGGAACCAGGCCGGCGTCGAGCCGATCGGCAGGTAGGTCACCTGCTTCAGGTTCTTGTCGTAGTAGATCACCCAGGTGCCGTCGGCGAGCAGCATGATCGGCGATGGCGCATCGTACTCGAAGCGCATGTGGCCGGGCCGCGATAGGTAAAGCACGCCCTCGGCGGTGCCGCCGTCCGGGCTGTACTGGGTGAACCGTGCGGTCAGGGTACGGATGCCGTTGAGGTACTGCTCGACGCGCTGGAGATCCACACGGTCGTCCAGCGTCAGCGTCGCCGCCTTCGGCGGCGCCGCAAGCGCGGGTGTGGCCACCGCGGCAGCCGCGGCGCATGTCAGGATCGTGGCCGCCGTGACGGCGGCGGTGCGCCGCAGAAGGCGCCGGACGATCGTGAATGCCATGGGTCTGACCTCCTCGGCGGTGCGGGAACGCGACCAAAGAAGAACAGCTCTTCCGTCCCGGCCGTGCCGCCCGACCGCGCTCCATATAGGCACATTCTGTGGCGCAAGAAAGGCGCGGAAGGCGGTCACGGTCGGGTTGAGAGCAATCCGGATGCCAAACGTTTGAAGGGATGAGCAGCAAGGACGCGCCGCCGGACCGCGATCGACGCGGCCGCGGCGGCGCGTCCGACGAAAGAGAGCTGCAGGAGAGGAGATCCGAGATGAGACGTGTGGCATTCGTCGCCGCGGCGCTGCTTGGCGCCGCCGCTTATCTTCCCGCACCGGTGGCGGCGCAGCCGCCGATGCAGCCGACCTATGAGCAGAAGCTCAGCCCGCAGGCGATCCGCGACGTTCAGCAGCGGCTGCGGCAGTCCGGCTTCTACTCGGGCGAGGTCGACGGCGTCTGGGGCCAGAGCACCCAGGCGGCGCTGGAGAAGTTCCAGCAGAACCACAACCTCCAAGTCACGGGATCGCTCAACCAGTCGACGCTCACAATCCTCGGGATGGACCCGAACACGATTGTCGGACAACGCACGGAGGCGCCGACATCCTCGACGGCGGCGGCGCAGCCGCTCGACCGGCCGGTGGTCCGCGAAATTCAGGCGCGGCTGCGCCGGCAGGGCTTCTACTCAGGCGGTACGGACGGCGTCTGGGGTCCGGGCACGCAGCAGGCGTTGGAGCGGTTCCAGCGCGCCCGGGGGTTGCAGGTCACGGGTGACGCGAACCCGATGACGCTCAGCGCGCTGGGGCTCGATCCGAACAACCTTGCGGCGATCAGGGGCGGCGAAGGCTACGGCAGCAGCGTGCCGGCGCGGCGTTGACCGCCGCGGCCGGGCGCTGCCGCCGGTCAGCCGTCGCGGCTCGGCGTGAGGCGCAGCACGTCGAAGTCGCAGCCCTTGTCGGCCTGGAGGATCTGGTCGTGGTACAACCGCCGGTAGCCGCGGGCCGGGCGCTCCGGCGCGGCCGTCCGGGCGCGGCGCGCCAGCTCCTCCGGCGGCACCAGCAGGTCGAGCCGCCGCGCTGAGACGGAGAGCCGGATGCGGTCGCCGTCGCGGACCAGCGCCAGCGGTCCTCCGGCGGCGGCATCCGGCGTCACGTGCAGCACGATCGTGCCGTAGGCCGTGCCGCTCATCCGCGCGTCGGAGACCCGCACCATGTCCTTGACCCCGGCGCGGGCGAGCTTCGCCGGGATCGGCAGGTAGCCGGCCTCCGGCATGCCGGACGGGCTCAGCGGTCCGGCATTCTGGAGCACCAGGAAATCGTCCGGCGTCACGTCGAGGCCGGGATCGTCGACCCGCGCCGCGAGATCCTCCAGCGAGGAGAACACGACCGCGCGCCCCTCGCGCTCGAAGAGCCTGGGGTCGGCGGCCGACCGCTTCACGATCGCGCCGCCGGGGGCGAGGCTGCCGAACAGCGCGACCAGCCCACCCTGCGGCTGGATCGGCTCACTTAACGGACGGACGACGCGGCGGTCGACGTAATTCGCCTCGCCGGCGGCGGCGAGCCGCTCTCCCAGCGTCTCGCCGGTCACGGTGAGGCAGTCGAGATGCAGCAGCGGCTTCAGCTCGCGCAGCACTGCGCCGACGCCGCCCGCGGCGAACAGATCCTCCATATAGTGTGGCCCGGTCGGCTTCAGGTCGACCAGCACGGGCGTCGTGTCGGACAGTTCGTTGAGCCGGTTGAGGCTCACCTCGACCCCGGCGCGTCCGGCGATCGCGGTGAGGTGCAGGATCGCGTTGGTCGACCCGCCGACCGCGAGCAGCGCCCGCAGCGCATTCTCGACCGACCGTTCGGTGACGATGCGCCGCGGCGTGAGGCCGTCCCGCGCGAGGCGCAGCGCCGCCGCTCCGGTCGCTTCGGCGGCGCGCAGCCGGTCGGCGTGCACGGCCGGGATCGCCGCGGTGCCCGGCAACATCATGCCGAGCGTCTCGGCGATGATCGCCATCGTCGAGGCGGTGCCCATGACGGCGCAGGTGCCGGCGGTTGTGGCGAGCCGTCCCTCGACTTCGTCGATCTCGGCGCGGCCGATCTCGCCGGCGCGGAAGCGCGCCCAGAAGCGGCGGCAGTCGGTGCAGGCGCCGAGCCGCTCGCCGCGGTGCGGGCCGGTCATCATCGGCCCGGTGACGAGCTGGATCGCCGGCCGGTCGGCCGAGATCGCCCCCATCAGCTGCGCCGGCACCGTCTTGTCGCAGCCGCCGACCAGCACCACCGCGTCCATCGGTTGTGCGCGGATCATTTCCTCGGTGTCGATCGACATCAGGTTGCGGAACATCAGGCTGGTCGGGCTGAGGAACGCCTCGCCCAGCGACACGGTCGGGAACTCGATCGGCAGTCCGCCGGCCGCCAGCACGCCGCGCTTCACCGCCTCGACCAGCTCCGGCACCAGCCGGTGGCAGTTGTTGAAGCCGCTGTAGGTGTTCGCGATGCCGACCACCGGCTTCGCGAGCATCTCCCGCGAGTAGCCCATCGAGAAGGCGAAGGAGCGCCGGAGATACAGCGCGAAATCGCGGTCGCCGTAGTTCGTCAGGCCGCGAGAGAGGCCGACCGGGTCCGACATGTGGCGTTTCCTCCAGGTATCGTTGCGCTCGTCATCGTTCCAGCCCGTATTTCTCACAAGGAGCGTGTCCTATCCGGTGCGATCGATCCGGCCGCGGCGATTCCGCCTGGAACCCGCTGCGCCTCGCCGCCTGTTATCTCACGGGCACCATAGGGAGAGGGTGATGGATATCTACGAGATCATTATTGCGGATCACGAAAAGGCGCGCCGTCTGTTGGGGCAGATCAAAAAGACCGAGGATTCGGACGGCGAGAAGCGGAGCAAGCTGTTCGCCGAGCTGAAGCCCGAGCTGATGATGCACCAGCACGTCGAGGAAGGCGTCTTCTATTCCAAGCTCAAAGAGATCGACGATACGCGCGACGATGCCCTTGAGGCCATCAACGAGCATCACGTCGTCGACGGCCTGCTGGAGGAGCTGGACGCGATGCCGACCGACAACGACGAATGGCGGGCCAAGTTCGGCGTGCTGAAGGAATTGGTCGAGCATCACATGCGCGAGGAAGAGGAGGAATTCCTTCCCGACGCGAAGAAAGTCCTCGATGCCGATCTCGCCCGCGAGATGGCCGAAGTCTATCAGCAGAAGAAGACGGCCGGTCTCGACGCGTTGGAGCCGATGCGGGCGAAGTAGGGGCTGTCGCGGCGGCAGCGGCGGCGGGCAGCCGCTGCCGCCCGCGTCGCGGAGCGGCCCGGCTCCGCGTGGCGGCACACGCGGGAACCGGCCGTTCGACGACGGAAACCGGTACGGACGGCGGCGCTATTCCTGCGCGGCGAGCGCGCGGGCCAGTTGGCTGACGGCCTCCTGATGGCGCTCGTTCGTGATCTCCGCGAAATTGCGCGCGATTTCGAGCATCATGCGCTCGCGCTGCGTCACCTGACGTGGCGTCTCGTCCCCGATCCCTTCATAGAAGTAGCCGATTGGGACGCTGAGCACGCGCGCAATCTCGAACAGGCGACCGGCCGATACCCGGTTGATGCCTCGCTCGTATTTGTGCGCCTGCTGGTAAGTAACGCCGATCAGCTCCGCTAGCTGTTGCTGTGTGAGCCCAAGCATAATGCGCCGTTCACGAATGCGCGCTCCCACATGATCGTCGACGGCGGCCGTTGATCTTCCCCTTTTGGGCTTTACCATGTTTCCACCTACCTTGGCCGACCGAGGATAGCCGCGAACGCCGATCCTCGCAATTGCGGCGGGATTATTGCTCCTGACGAAGCTGTTAACAGGTTTGGGGAATGGGAATTCCACCACCGATCCTCAGCAGTCAGAAGAAAATACGATAATCTGCTTGGTGAGTGGAGCGATGATTGCCCCGAAACCGAACCAACCCGTGGTGAATTTTTCAATTCCAGCCGGTTCATCCATGGCCGGCAGCGCAAAATTTTTACGAGGATTGTAGAAGCTGGAGGTGATTGTGGACGCCCAAAAGGGAGATGCCGGAAGCTCGGCGCGGCCGGCCCCGCTATCCCTCCCTGCTCCGCTGTGCCGGCTCTGCTATCATTGCGGGCGCATGCGCCCGATCCTCGCGACGCTCCTCGTAACCGCCACCCTCGGCTTGTCCGCCGCTGCCGGGGCGGGCGACGCCGTCAATGGCCCGCCCCCTGCCCAGGCGGCGGGGCCTGCGCCGGCCCTCGTGCTGCCGCCGTCCGTCACCGATGGTTTCGTCACGTCCGGCGCCCGGAAAACCGCGGTGCAGTCTCCGCTCGCCGCGACGCCGCGGCAGCGCCCGGCAAAGCCCGACGAAGCCGCCGGGCGGCGGCCGGGGGACGGCTTCTGGCCCAACATCCGCCTGCACGGATCCTTCGGGTTCGGGCACTAGCGCGTGGCCATGCCGCTCCGCGCGGTGCGGCATACTCGCGCGCTACGAAAGGCATGCGAGCCATGCATGTCGCGAGCGTTGAAGGACGGCGCGGCGGCGCCATGCTTTTCCGTGTTGCTGCGGGTGCGGCGTCGATCTGCCGGGCTGGCCCTCGCCATGCCTATGGAACGGATCGACCACGGCTCTCGCCGGAGGAGAGGATCATGCGAAAGAACTGGATACGCCGCGTACTGCCGGCCGCGCCTGCCGCCTTGCTCATCCTGCTGTTCCTTGCCGGCCCGCTCGCCGCCTGCGCCGTTACGGTCACTCCGCTTCCGCCGCATATGAACCAGCGCGGCGCGGTATGATGCCGCCGCCGCCGAGGACGGCGCACTCGTCGGCGGAAAGCGGCGGCCGCCCTATAATTCCCGACGTTGCGCTCCCGAGGTGATCGTATACAAAGTGAATGAGGTCCGGGCGGCTCTGCGTTGCGCCGGCTTGTGCGATGGACAGCCGCTTTCATCCGGGTGGCGGTCGCATTTCACATAAGGATCCAGGCGATGGACGCGGCGCCGCTCGCGACGCTCCGACCGAATGGTGCCCGAACGATTGATCGACGCTTCCACCGAACCCAGGCAGGCTTTCATGGCTCTTCTCGACGAAGGCGCGCGCGGCGTCTACATCATCTCCGCCACCCCGTTCACCGACGACGGCGCCGTGGACTGGGCGTCGACGGACCGGCTCATGGACTATTACGTCGAGAGCGGCGTCGACGGGGTGACGATCCTCGGCGTCCTGGGTGAGGCGCCGAAGCTGTCGGCCGAGGAGTCGGAGCAGTTCGTCGCGCGGGTCGCGAAGCGGCTGGCGGCTCGCGGTACGCCGATCGTCGTCGGCGTCAGCAATCCCGGTCTGAAGCTGCTCGGCGATTTCGCGCGCCGGTCGATGGACCTCGGCGCCGCAGGCGTGATGGTCTCGCCGGTCGCCGGTCTCAGGACGGACGAGCAGATCTACGGCTATGTCGAGAGCGTCGTGAAGGAACTGGGGTCCGACATCCCGGTCGTGCTCCAGGACTTCCCGCAGCTTACCTCGGTCGTGATGTCGGCGACGCTGCTCAACCGGCTCTTCGCCGATTTCCCCAGCCTCAAGATGCTGAAGCATGAGGAGGCGCCGGGCCTGCGCAAGCTCTCGAAGGTACGCGCCGCCGAGAAGAGCGGGGCGCGCAGCCGTAGGATCAGCATCCTCGTCGGCAACGGCGGCATCCATCTCATGCAGGAGCTGCTGCGCGGCGCCGACGGCGCGATGACCGGCTTCGCCTTCCCGGAGATGCTGGTCGGCGTCTGCCGGAAATTCTTCGCGGGGGATGTCGACGGCGCCGAGGATCTCTACGACGCCTACCTGCCGGTGGTGCGGCACGAGGCGCAGCTCGGCTTCGGCCTTGCGCTGCGCAAGGAGACGCTGCGCCGCCGCGGCATCATCGCCAGCGCCAGGACTCGCGCGCCGGGGCCGAGCCTCGATGCGGACGACCACGCCGAGCTGACGCACCTCCTGCGGCGGCTGGAGCGTGCCGTCGCCCGCGCCGGCGCTCCGGCGCCCAAGATCGCGGCGGAGTAGGCGGCCGGCGGCCTCGCGCCAAACGAGCCCTCTCCCATCTGGGAGAGGGCTCGTCACTGCCGATATGTCACGCCATCGTGTCGACGCGCTCGGCCGGCTTCGCGTCGCCCTTGGCGACGCCGACCATGGCCGGGCGCAGCAGGCGGTCGTGGATGACGTAGCCGGGCTGCAGGACCTGGACGACGGTGCCGGCGGGCTGGCCGGTGTTCTCCGTCTCGAAGATCGCCTGATGCAGGTTGTGGTCGAACCGCTCGCCCTTCGGATCGACGCGGCGGATGCCGTGCTTCTCCAGGGCGCCCACCAGTTCGCGTTCGGTCGCGGCGACGCCGGCGAGCAGGTTGCGGACGACGTCGTCCTTGACCTGGTCCTCCGGCACGCTGGCGAGCGCGCGGCCGAGATTGTCGACGGCGCTCAGCAGGTCCTTCGCGAAGTTGGAGACCGCGTATTTCGCCGTGTCCTCGCGCTCGCGCTCGGCGCGGCGGCGGATGTTCTCGACCTCGGCGAGCGCCCGCAGCGCGCGGTCCTTGTACTCCGCGGCTTCCGCCTCGGCCTTCGCGACCCGCTCGTCCGCACCGCCGCCGTCCATGGCGCCGAGAGCGCCGTCGCCGGCCTGATCGTTTGCCGTCGCCGCTTCCGCGCGGCCGTTCGTGTTCTCGTCCACCATGCCGTAACTCTCGGTTGTCTTATCCGATGAAGCGCCCGATCATCTTCGCGGTGTAGTCCACCATCGGGATGATGCGGGCATAGTTGATCCGCGCCGGCCCGATCACGCCGATCGCGCCGATGACGTGCTCGCGGCTGTTCGTGTACGGCGCCACCACCATCGAGCAGCCGGCGATGCCGAAGAGCGGGTTCTCCGCCCCGATATAGATCTGAACGCCCTGTCCCTGTTTCGTCGCGTCGAGAAGCCGCATCAGCGACTCCTTCGTCTCCAGCGCGTCGAACAGGGTGCGCAGCCGCTCCAGGTCGGCGACCGCCGTGACGTCGTCGAGCAGCTTCGCCTGGCCGCGCACGATCAGCGCGCCCTTGTCGCTGCTGCCCGCCCAGGTTGCAAGCCCCTGCTCGACGAGGCGCGCGGTCAGCTCGTCGAGCTGGGCGCGGTTGCTCTCGATCTCCACGGCGACCGCGCTCTTCGCCTCCTCGATCGTGCGGCCGATGAGGCGCGCGTTGAGGAAGTTGCTGGCCGCGACCAGCGTCGAGGGCGGCAGGCCGAGCGGGACGTCGATGACGCGGTTCTCGACCAGCCCGTCCTCGGTGACCATCACGACCAGCGAACGGCCCGGCCCGAGATGCACGAACTCGATATGCTTCAGCGGCCGCTCGATCTTCGGCGCCACCACGAGGCCGGCGCAGTGCGACAGGCCGGACAATGCCGCCGTCGCCTCCTCGAGCACCTGCGGCAGGCTCTTGCCGCGTGCCGCGCACTGGCTCTCGATGTTGCGGCGCTCGTCCTCCGATATCCCGCCGATCTCCAGCAGCCCGTTGACGAAGAGCCGGAGCCCGGCGTCGGTCGGCACGCGCCCGGCCGAGGTATGCGGCGCGGCGAGCAGCCCGGCTTCCTCCAGATCGGCCATAACGTTGCGGATCGTCGCGGGCGACAGGGCCTGGCTGAGTCGGCGCGACAGCGTGCGCGACCCGATCGGCTCGCCGGTCTCGACATAGGCGTCGACGATCAGCCGCAGGACCTCGCGGCTGCGGTCGTTGAGCTCGGTAATCGGCGATTTCGTGATCGGCGGCGACATGAGCGAACGGTTCCCGACGTCCACGCTGCCGGCGTCGCCGGCCGACGCGGACACCTGCCCGAATGTAGGAAGCGTGCCGGGGACCGTCAACACGGGCAGTCCGTCTGCGGAGGCCGGCCGGTACTGGACGGGCGGAAAGGCAGGCACTAGCTTTGCGCCGCTTTCAGCCATCCAGCCCACAAGAAAAGAAGGATGACGCCGATGCGACCCTCCGGCCGCGCCCCCGACCAGATGCGCCCGGTCGTGCTCGAACCCGGCTTCTCGAAATATGCCGAGGGTTCCTGCCTCGCGCGGTTCGGCGACACGCACGTGCTCTGCACGGCGAGCATCGAGGATCGCGTTCCGCCCTTCCTGCGCAACACCGGCAGCGGCTGGGTCACCGCCGAATACGGGATGCTGCCGCGCTCGACCCACACCCGCACCGACCGCGAGGCGTCGCGCGGCAAGCAGAGCGGCCGGACGCAGGAGATCCAGCGCCTGATCGGCCGTTCGCTCCGCGCCGTCACCGATCTCGCGAAGCTCGGCGAGCGGCAGATCAAAATCGACTGCGACGTGATCCAGGCCGACGGCGGCACGCGCACCGCGGCGATCACCGGCAGCTATGTCGCGCTGCATCTCGCGCTGCGCAGGCTCGTCGAGAACCGCGTGCTGGCGGAACTGCCGCTGACCGACGCCGTCGCCGCGGTTTCCTGCGGAATTCATGGCGACCGCCCGGTGCTCGACCTCGACTATGCCGAGGACAGCACGGCGCATGCCGATGCGAACTTCGTGCTGACCGGACGCGGCGGCATCGTCGAGATCCAGGCGACGGCGGAGAAGACGCCGTTCGACGACGCGAGCTTCGCGACGATGCTGTCGCTCGCGCGGAAGGGCGTCGGCGAGCTGATCCGGGCGCAGCGCGCCGCGGTCGGCCTCGGCACGGTCCGGTAGGGGACGGCGCCCGCGATGGCCCGCCGCTTCGATGGCGACCGTCTGGTGATCGCCAGCCACAACCAGGGCAAGCTGCGCGAGATCGCCGACCTGCTGCGCCCGTTCGGCGTCGCCGTCGAGTCCGCTGCCGCGCTCGGCCTGCCCGAGCCGGAAGAGACCGGGGATACCTTCGAGGCGAACGCCGACCTGAAGTCCCTCGCCGCCGCGACGGCATCGGGGCTGCCGGCGCTCGCCGACGATTCCGGCGTCGTCGTGCCCGCGCTCGGCGGCGCCCCGGGCATCTACTCGGCGCGCTGGGCCGGGCCGGGGAAGGACTTCATGGTCGCGATGCGCAAGGTCGAGGACGGGCTCAAGGGCCAGGACGACCGGAGCGCGCACTTCGTCGCCGTGCTCTCGCTCGCGTGGCCGGACGGCCATGTCGAGCATTTCCGCGGCGAGGTGCACGGCCATCTCGTATGGCCGCCGCGCGGCGACCGCGGCTTCGGCTACGACCCGGTCTTCGTGCCCGACGGCGGCCGCCTGACCTTCGGCGAGATGGATCCCGCCGAGAAGCACGCGATCAGCCACCGCGCCCGCGCCTTCGCCCAGCTCGTGGATGCGTGCTTCAGGCGCGCATAGGAAACCTGAATCGGGGATCGGGGGGGGATGGTTAGGGATCGGGGAGATAAAAGGATTCCTCCCCTTCGCCGAATGAGGATGCGTCGGAGTTTCACGTGGAACCTTGCGCGCCTGCGGCGCGCATAAAACATGTCCTCCGCGCGTCTCCGCGGTTCTCCGTGCCCTCTGCGGTAAAAAATGTCCTCCTATCCCCCCGATCCCCAACCATCCCCCCGATCCCCGATTCAAATTTCGTCCCGCAAGGACGGCGATCGCGGGTTCGGGCTCTACATCCACTGGCCGTTCTGCAAGTCGAAGTGCCCTTACTGCGACTTCAACAGCCACGTCCGCGACGCCGTCGATCAGGCGCGCTGGCGAGATGCGCTGCTCGCCGAGTTGGACCATTACGGGGCGCAGACGGCGGGGCGGACGCTCACCTCGATCTTCTTCGGCGGCGGCACGCCGTCGCTGATGCCGCCGGCCACCGCCGCGGCGCTGATCGAGCGCGCCGGGCGGCACTGGCGCTTCGCGCCGGATATCGAGATCACGCTGGAGGCGAACCCGACGTCGGTCGAAGCGGCGCGCTTCCGCGACTTCCGCGCGGCCGGCGTGAACCGCGTGTCGCTGGGCGTGCAGGCGCTCGACGCAAGCGACCTCGCGTTCCTCGGCCGCGCCCACGGCGTCGATGAGGCGCTGGCCGCGATCGACCTCGCGCGCCGGCATTTCCCGCGGCACTCCTTCGACCTGATCTATGCCCGGCCGGGGCAGAGCGAGGCGGCCTGGGCGGCGGAGCTGGACCGCGCGCTTCCGCTGGTCGGCGATCACCTCTCGGCGTACCAGCTCACGATCGAGCCGGGCACGGCGTTCGCGACAGCGCATGCCCGCGGCGACTTCGCGCTGCCCGACGAGGATCTGGCCGGCGCGCTCTACGAGCTGACGCAGGACCGGCTCGCCGCGGCGGGCCTGCCGGCCTACGAGATCTCGAACCACGCCCGGCCGGGCGGCGGCGAGAGCCGGCACAACCTCGTCTACTGGCGATACGGCGACTATGTCGGCGTTGGGCCGGGTGCGCACGGACGGTTGACCCTTCCTGACGGCGGCAAGGTCGCGACGCGGCAGCGCCGTGCGCCGGAAACCTGGCTCGCCGCAGTCGAGGCGGACGGGCACGGCACGCAGGAGCGGGTTCCGCTCGGCAGCGCCGAGCGGCTGGAGGAGATGCTGATGATGGGCCTCCGCCTCGCCGAAGGCGTGCCGCTCGCCCGCATCCGCGCCGAGACCGGGAAGGATCTGCCGGAGACCGTCGATCCCGATGCGCTGCGCGACCTTGCCGAGGGCGGGTTCCTCTCGCTCGATGCCGGCCGGCTGCGGGCGACCGAGGCCGGACGGCAGCGGCTCAACGCGGTGCTCGGCGCGCTGCTGGGATAGAACGGCGGCGGCTGCTCCCGCCTGTCACCGCGCCGCCAGTCTCTCGACCTCGCCGAACTTGACGGCGCGCAGATAGGCGCGGAGGGTCGCGTCGTCGACGCTCCTGTCGCCCTCGACCTTCACCAGCACCTTGTTGGCGACCATCGTCTGGTAGGAATTGTCGTTCCTGGTGAACATGACGCGCCGTCCGTCGATCACCGAGACCTTCATGTCGCTGTTCGCCACCAGACCGCTCGCGAGGAAGCTGCCGAGCCCCTGGAGCACCGGCGAGTCGGCGATCAGCGTGACGGTGATCCGGTCGATCCCCCGGCGGTAGACGCGGGAGGTGCTCGTGCCGCCGCCGAGCAGCATGGCGCCGTAGGTCGTGACGTCCGGCTCGTCGCCGGTCCAGCCCGGCAGCGGGTCCGGCAGGACGGTCTTCCAGCTCTCCGCTTTCTTCTGCCGGACGAGGCTCGCGGCCGTGTCCAGGGCCGCCGCGGCGGTCGGGAGGTCCTTCCGCTCGTAAGCCTTCAGCGCCTCCTGAATCTGCTCCGTCACCTCGTCGGCACGCGCCGCCGGCGCCGTCGGGGACAGGGCGCCGGCGAACAGCAGCAGGGCGCCGACAGCGGGGGCGGCGGAGCCGATTCTGCGACGGCGTCGGAGTCGCCTGCGGAGATGCCCAGTCATGCTGCGGTGCCTGCGGACGGGAACGAGCGGAAACGCGGGTCGCCGAGGAACGTTCCGGCCCCGCCATTGCCGGACGTCATGGGAGTCCGCACGGGCACCACTCCCTATAGGAAAACCGGGCTAGTTCTCGCCCTCTATCGTTGACGCGCGCGTCCGATATGGGGCAGCTTGTCCTCACGCGCCGATTTGAGCATCAGCTTGCGGGCGCCTGACAAATGCAGCTAAAGCGGGGCCGGTTGCCCTGTTCCGTGCTGCGGCGGCCGTCTTCGTCCGCCGCGGTACGCAACACAGCGGTCCCGGGAGACGAAATATGCTGAACCTCCCGCAGACGGGCGGTGCCGCGGTGGCGCCGCCGATAGCTCCGATGCCGGGTGCGCCCGGCAATGGCGCTCAGGGCGCCGCCGCAGCGGCGGCGGCCAGCGTCATCGATGCCGGCCAGATCCTGGCGGCACGCGGCTGGGTTCCGGCGACCAGCGGCAACCTGTCGTGCCGCATCGACGCCGACCGCATCGCGGTGACGGCATCCGGCATCGACAAGGGCAGCCTCACGCCGGCCCACATCCTCACGATCTCGCTGGCCGAGCCTCCGCCGAAGGGCTCCTCGGCGGAGACCGCGCTGCACCAGCTCGCCTATCGTCGCGATCCCTCGGTCAACGCCGTGCTGCATGTGCACTCGCGCTCGGCGACGCTGATCTCGCGCCGCATCGGGCACGGCGGGGCGGACGATGCCGCCGTCCGGCTGCGCGGCTACGAGCTGCTGAAGGCTTTCGCCTCGGTCCGCACGCATGCGACCGAGATCGCCGTGCCGATCTTCGCGAACGATCAGGACATAGACGCCCTTGCAGAGCGGGTCGCGGCGCGCCTGCCGTCGTTCGAACCGACGCCCGGCTTCCTGATCGAGGGGCACGGACTCTATGCGTGGGGCCGGACGATGGCCGAGGCGCACCGCCACCTCGAAGCGTTCGATTTCCTCTTCACCTGCGAGCTAGCCCAGATCGGAGTTCCCGCATGAGCCGTCTCACCATCTATGCCGTCGATGCCGGCGAGCTGCCGTCGGCGCTCCGTGACACGCGCGACGCGGCCGAGATCGCGGGCGCTCTCGCCGACATCGGCGTTCGCTTCGAGCGCTGGCCGGCTGCGGCGCAGCTTCCGCTCGGCGCCGCGCCGCAGGCGGTCCTCGATGCTTATGTCGCCGAGATCGACCGGCTGAAGGGCGAAGGCGGGTACCGCACCGCCGACGTCATCCGGCTGCCGCGCGGCGCGCCGAACGGTGCCGAACTGCGCACCAAGTTCCTCGACGAGCACACGCACGGCGAGGACGAGGTACGCTTCTTCGTCGAGGGAGCCGGCGCCTTTTATCTGCGCCCCGGCGACGGAAACCGCGTGTTCCGGGTGATCTGCGAGCGCGACGACCTGATCTCGGTTCCGGCCGGCATGCGCCACTGGTTCGACATGGGACCGGACCCGGAGTTCGCGGCGGTGCGGCTCTTCACCAACGAGAGCGGCTGGGTCGCGCAGTTCACCGGCGACGCGATCGCCAAGCGCGTCCCCGGCTTCGACGCCGCCTGACCGGCCGGCGACCGGAGGGCAGACGCCGCATGGCCGAAATCCGCGCCATCGTCACCGACGTCGAGGGCACGACGACGACGGTCCGCTTCGTGGTCGACACGCTGTTCCCCTACGCTCGCGCCCGCCTGCCGGAGTTCCTGCGCCGGCACGCCGGGGAGCCGGCGGTCGCGGCGTGTCTCGACGAGACGCGCCGGCTCGCCGGGCTGCCCGACGGCGGCGATGGCGGGAACGGTCTCGACGATGTCACCGCGGTCCTCGTCCGCTGGATCGACGAGGATCGCAAGGCGACGCCGCTCAAGACGCTCCAAGGCCGCATCTGGGCGGACGGCTACGCGAGCGGCGCGCTTGCCGGCGATGTCTACGACGATGCGGCCGCACGGCTGCGGGAGTGGCGCGCACAGGGCCTGCGGCTCTACGGCTACTCCTCCGGGTCGACCGAAGCGCAGCGTCTGCTGTTCGGGCACAGCCGGCAGGGCGACCTGTCGGCTTTGTTCGACGGGTACTTCGATACGCGGCTGGGCGGCAAGCTGGAGGCGGCGTCCTATGCGGCGCTGGCCGAGCGGATCGGCCTGCCCGGACCGGCGATCCTCTTCCTCTCGGACAACGAACGCGAGCTGGACGCCGCCCGAGACGCCGGCCTCCGAACGGCGCGCCTCGCCCGAGACGGCGAGCCGGAAGGCGCGGTTCCGGCCGCCGAAAGCCGCCACCCGGTACACCGCAGCTTCGCGACCATCGACGCGTAGCGGGCGGAAATCGCCCCGGTCGGGGTGTTGCATCTAACTGTAGGGGTGGGGCTTGCCCCACCCGTGGCCGCAGCGTGACTGCGGCTGGGCAGGCGGAACTCCGTTCCGCCGAGAACCCGGGCGGCCCAAGAGCCGCCCCTACGTCAGGTAAGGTTGCGCACTTTCTGGCCACGCATCCTGGCGGACATCAGTACCCAAGCTCCTCGAACGTCTCCGGCGCCGGAGCGACGACGCTCGTGCCGGTCTTCGTCACCTGAAGCACGGCGAGCCCGCGCTGGACGAGTCCGTCGGGGCCGAAGCGGAAGATGCCGTCGACGCCGGAGAAGCCGCTCGGGTTCTCTAGCGTGCTGGATGAGAACCCATTGGAGCGCGCGAGCAGCGCCGCGAGCGCGCCGGCATCGTAGCCCAGCGTCGCGAGCCGCGGCGGCCGTCGCTTGAACAGGGTCTGGAACCGCTGTTCGAAATCGGCGCGCGCCTCCGGCGGCGGCGCGGCGAACCAGCCGCCGACGAGCGCCGGCTCGGTGCCGAGGCCCGGTTCGTCCCAGACGCCGGTGCCGAGCAAATGGACCTTCTCCGTATCGATGTCGAAATAGGGCAGGAGCGCCGCCATCTCCTTCAGCCGGCCGCCGCCTTCGGGCAGCAGCAGCGCATCGAACGGCGCGTCGGGCGCGGTCGCCGCCGCGGGCTGAGGCTGGCCGCGCGCGGCGCGGGTCGGGCCGTGGCCGGCGAGCCGGCGCACCGATCCCGACGGGTCGCGCGCCGCCGGGTCGTACATCTCGACGCGGTCGACCGAAGCTCCCATCGTCGCCGTCGCCGCCCGCAGCTCGTCGACGACGAGCTGGCCGTAGGGAGTGCTCGGCGCGAGCGCGGCGAAACGGCCGGCGCCCTTGTCGTGCGCGACGGTGACGACGCGGTCGACCTGCTGCTTCGGCAGGAAACTCATCAGATAGACGCCGTCGCCGGCGAGCTGCACCGCCGTCGAGAAGGCGACCACGTTGACGTTCGCGGCGCGTGCGATCGGCTTCACCGCCTCGACCTCGGGCATCAGCAGCGGTCCGAGGATGAGCTTCGCGCCCAGCGCGATCGCCTGGTTCGCGGCGCGCGCCGCGCCGGCCGGGGTGCCCTGCGTGTCGCGCGGCACCAGCGCGAAGCGGTCGTCGGCGACGTCGAACAGCGCCATCTGCGCCGCATCGAGCATGGCGCGGCCGAGCGGCGCGCTCGGGCCGCTGAGCGGCAGCAGCAGCGCCACCACCGTCTTGCCTTCGATCCCCGTCATCGCCGCATCGCCGCCTTGCGATGAGGACAGCGCCCCGGAATCGACGGGTGCGCCGGGAATGGGGCCCGCGCCGGGCTCGATCGGCGTCGGCGCGGATTCGGCCGGGGGCAGGGCTTGCGGCGGCCCGCCGGGCATCGCTAATCTCCCGTGGCAGCCGGCGAGCGCAAAGGACAGAAGGAATGCCGCGGCAACGGAGCGGCGCAGCGATGGGACGGAACGGATCACGCGCTACCTCGGCGGAGGGTTTTCGACGGGGGGCGCAGCCTACCGACGCACCTCCCGCAAGTAAACGGCCGGGCGCGGCGTCCGGCGGCGGCGAGCTGCTGCCGGCGGATGACGGCGGCACGGCGCCGGGCGATGACGCTGTCGCCGCGGACGGCGCCGGTTCCCGCATTCCGCCCGGTCTCCATGTCGTCGCGACGCCGATCGGCAATGCCGGCGACCTCTCGGCGCGGGCTCTCGCGGTGCTGCGCGTCGCCGATCTCATCGCCTGCGAGGATACGCGGGTCACGGCGAAGCTCGCGGTGCGCTACGGCATCGCGACGCCGCGCATCGCCTACCACGACCACAATGCCGAGCGCGTCCGGCCGGCGCTCCTCGACCGGCTGCGCCGCGGCGAGCGCGTGGCGCTCGTCTCCGACGCGGGGACGCCGCTCGTCTCCGACCCCGGATACAAGCTGGTCCGCGCCGCGATCGAGGAAGGCTTGCCGGTCACGACGGTGCCCGGCCCCTCGGCGCCGCTCGCCGCGCTCGTCCTCTCCGGCCTGCCGAGCGACCGCTTCCTCTTCGCCGGCTTCCCCGCGGCGAAGTCCGGCGCCCGCCGCGCCGAGCTTGCCGAACTGGGCGCGGTGCGGGCGACGCTCGTCTTCTTCGAGTCCGCGCGGCGGCT
>DASWRT010000313.1:0-2206 GCA_036403035.1 Allostellaceae bacterium
CGTGCCGCTGACCGCGCGGCCGAGCAGGATGCCGAGCAGCAGCCCGCTCATCACGGTGCCGACGATGCGGCCGCGGGACTCCGCCGGGGCGAGCTGCGCCGCGAACGGCACGAGCTGCTGCACGATCGTCGCCGTGACGCCGATCGCGAGGCTGGCGGCGCACAGCACGGCGAGCGTCGGCGAGAGCGCCGCCGCGACCAGCGAAAGGCAGAGCAGGACGAGCTGGACCAGGATCAGCTTGCGGCGGTCGAAGCGGTCGCCGAGCGGCGCCAGCAACAGCAGGCCCAGAGCATAGCCGGCCTGCGTCAGCGTCGGCACGAGGTTGACCGCGGCCGGCGTCGCGCCGAAGGTCCGCGCGATGTCGGCGAGGATCGGCTGGTTGTAGTAGATGTTCGCGACGAACACGCCGCTCGCCGCCGCCATGATGAGCACCAGCCCGGAGGTGAGTCCGGCTCCGGCCGCCGCGGCCCCGATTTCTCCGGAATCGCGCGCTTCCGGCTTTCCCGTTTCGGTCATCGTCCCTCGATTTCTCCACCCGTGCCGCCTCCCGCCGGGCGGGACCGCACCGCTCCAAGTTGGGACCGGCGGCGCGGCCGTAAATGGTGCGGCGCCGCACATCAGCCTTTCGCGACGGGCAACGGTCCCGTGCGCCGCCGCTCCGGCGCCGCACCGCCGGGAATTTCGGATGAGCGTTGCGGCCCGTCCGCCGTTTACGGGAGTGAACGCGGGAAAGCGGAAGGAGGCAGCGCAGCATGGCAAGCGACACGTCGAAAAGCGCCGACCAGATCATCAACGACGAGCGCATCGCCGCGCTTGAGGCCGCCCTCCGGCAATGCGCCGAACTGGCGCGCCGCGGCATACGCGAGGGCAGCCATCCGCTGTTCCATTCGATCGACGAGATCGCGACCGCCGTGCTGATGAACCAGGGTTGACCCCTGGCCCGCCTCCGTCCGGTGACAGAAATTTAATCCCGCCGCCCGACATCGGCCTGCAAGTCCTTGCCGTTAGGAGGATGGATACAACGGTTCGGGAGGTCGCCATGGGTCCGGATGCGCGGATCGGGCGGATCGAGGCCGCCGCCTATGTCATTCCGACGGACGCGCCGGAAGCGGACGGCACTTATGCTTGGGACAGGACGACGCTCGTCGTCGTCGACGTCGCGGGCGGCGGCCGTCAGGGGATCGGCTACACCTATGCGGACGCCTCGCTGGTCCCGCTGATCCAGGGTCTCCTCGGGAACGCGGTCGAGGGGAGGGATGTGCTCGACGTGCCGGGCGCATGGCAGGCGATGATGCGCGCCGTGCGCAATCTCGGACGCGAGGGGCTCTGCGCGACCGCGGTCTCGGCGGTCGACGCGGCGCTCTGGGACCTGAAGGCGAAGCTGCTCGACCTGCCGCTGGCGTCGCTGCTCGGGACTGTCCGCCGCGAGATCCCGATCTACGGCAGCGGCGGTTTCACCACCTATTCGGACGACCGCCTGCGCGAGCAACTCGGCGGCTGGGTCCGCCGCGACGGCTGCCGCTGGGTCAAGATGAAGATCGGCACCGACCCGGCGCGCGATCCGCATCGCATCGGCGCCGCGCGCGAGGCGATCGGTTCCGACGCCGGCCTGTTCATCGACGCCAACGGCGCCTTCGGCCGCAAGCAGGCGCTCGACTTCGCCGAGCAGGTCGCCGCCGAGCACGGCGTGAGCTGGTTCGAGGAGCCGGTGTCCAGCGACGATCTCGACGGGCTGCGACTGATGCGGGACCGCGCGCCCGCCCGGATGGACATCGCCGCGGGCGAGTACGGGTACGACCTCGACTATTTCCGGCGGATGCTGGCGGCCGGCGCGGTGGACGTGATGCAGGCCGACGCCAGCCGCTGCGGCGGCGTGACCGGCTTCCTCAAGGTCGGCGTGCTGTGCGAGGCGCACCATGTCGATTTGTCCGGCCATTGCGCCCCGGCGCTGCACCTGCACGCGGCTTGCGCGATCCCGCGCTTCCGGCACCTCGAATGGTTCGACGACCATGTCCGGATCGAGCGCATGCTGTTCGACGGGGTGCCCGATCCGCGCGACGGCGTGATACGCCCCGACCTCTCGTGCCCCGGCCTCGGCCTGGAACTGAAGCGGCAGGACGCGGAGCGCTTCGCCGTGTGAGACGGGCACGCGGCGAGCGGAGCGGCCGACCCGCAGGCGGGAAAGGTATCGGTGTTTCAACGTTTT
>DASWRT010000314.1:0-3505 GCA_036403035.1 Allostellaceae bacterium
CGACTGGCCGCTCACCTACCGCATGCCGACCGGCGAGGAACTGCTGCGCGCGCCGCTTGGCTATTATCTTCCGGCGGCGCTGGCCGGGAAGCTCGGCGGCGTCGCCGTGGCGCAGGCGGCGCTTTGGGCATGGACGGGCCTCGGGCTCGCCCTCACCTTCGCGCTGCTGCGCAGCATCGTGCCCGGCGGCGGCCGCAAGGCCTTCGCGATCGCGGCGACCGTGTTCGTGGTCTTCGGCGGCCTCCAGTTCGGCGTCCTGTTCGCCTGGGACGCGCTGCGCGGGCTCGACCCGACGGCGCGCTGGGGCGCGTCGCTCGAATGGTGGGCGGGACTGTTCCAGTACAGCGGGCACATGACCCTCGTGCTTTGGGTGCCCAACCACGTGCTGCCGGCTTGGCTCACGACGCTGCTCCTGCTGCGTCACGCACGCCGCGCGGAGTTCTATGCAGGCGCCGCGGCGCCGCTGGCCGCGGCGGCGTTCTGGGGGCCGGTCAGCGCGGCCGGGGCGGCGGTCCTGTACGCCGTCGGCTGGGCGCGCCTCGCCGGGAGCGCCGTCGACCGCGCGCCGGCGTTCCGCGCGGTGGTCTCGCTCCGCAATCTGGTCGCGGCGCCGCTGCTGGCGCTGCCTATGGCCGCCTACATCCTATCCGGCGCCGGCAGCATCCCCTCGGGCTTCCTCTTTCATCTGAGGCCCGCCGGCATGGCCGCGGAGCACTACGCGGCCCTGCTGCTGGTCGGCGTGCTTCCCTGGGCGATCTTGGCGGCCCTGCTGCTGCGCAGCCGGTTCATCCTCGCCGTGACCGCGATGCTCTGCCTGCTGCCGTTCTACGTGTTCGGACCGAGCGACGAAATGACGATGCGCGGCGGCATCGCGCCGCTGACGGTGCTCGCGGTGGCGATCGGGATCGCGCTCGGCCTGCCCGAGCCTACCGGCGCCGGCTCCGCCGCCGCCCTGCGGCGCGGTGCGCGGGGCGCGCTTGCCGTCTGCCTGGTCATCGCCGCAGCTGGCGCGCTCAACGAACTCAGCCCCGTCGTTCTGAAACCCGTCTGGCCGCTCAGCCGGCAATGCGCGCTGCCGGAAGCGGCGCGGCAGTCGGTCTTCCGCGACGCGGATTGGAGCCATTATTTCGCGCATTGGCCGTCGTCGCCGCTGCTCGACGGTTGGCTGGCGACGCCGCGGCAGAGGCTGGTCGAGACCGACGATGTCGGCCCGTGCTGGCCGCCCGATACCGGCGTCAGCGTACCCTGACGCGGTTCCACCGCCGCCCTGCAGCGAGACAAGAAAAACGACGACGTCTGAACTGCCAAGGCGGCGGCGATGCGGCAAGAAAATCCAGGCGCGCGGTGCGCGCCGAAGATCATCCTGACGAACTTGGCGGCGCGAGATCGACTATTTTCTACATCGGCGAATGCGGAATATGACGCGGCCTTACTCGGCCGCGTCTCCGACGATTCCCGCGCGACCGGCCGGCGGCGTCGCCTGCTGCATGTCCGCATCGTTCGCAGCCGCCGCCGCATGCGCCGCGAGTTCGCGGCCGATGCGCCGTCCTTCGCGGACAGCGTAGTTCGTGCCGCGGTCCTCGGGGTAGATCTGCGCCATCGAGGTGACGAAGACGTTCTCGACCGGCGTCCGTTCGGGCGGAATCAGGCGGGAATAATGCGGCTCCGCGATCGGCTGCGAATACCGCGCCCGCCAGACGTGATGGGCGCTGACCCATTCCCGCCGGAAGTCGGGGAACATGCGCTGCAGATGCGGGACCGCGAAGTCGAGCACCTCGCCGTCCGGCATGCGGTAGAGCGGGTCGCTTTCCGGCAGATACCGCGACAGATAGACGATGTGACGCCCGCCGTAGGAGCTCGGCGGCTCGAAGTTGGTGTGCTCGATCACGCCGACGAACGGGAACGTCGGGTCGTTGACGTTGAGCCAATAGGTCTCGGACAGGCTCCGGTCGAGTTCGAGCACCAAGCAGATATTCGCGAGATATTCGATGCGCCGCAGGCTCTCGACGTACTCGCTCGAAGCATGCGGTTCCAGCAGGTCGGCGATCTGCGGCAGCGCCTGCGTGAGGAGGACCGTGCTCGCCGGGATCGTCCCGTTATCGGTCCGGACGGCGACGCAGCGCCCGTCGGCGATCTCCAGGCCGGTGACGGCGGTGTTCAACCGCACCTCGCCGCCGAGCCGTTCGACCCGCTCGCGCAGCGACTCGGCCAGCTCCGCGAAGCCGCCGCGGTAATAGGCCAGCATCTCCTTGCCTTGCTTGGCGCGGCTGCCGCCGCGCAACGCCAGCTTCTTCCAGAACCAGACCGCGCCGACCTTTTCGGCGTAAGGGCCGAACTTGCCGATCAGCAGCGGCTCCCACACCACCCGGAACACCTCCGGCCCGGCGAGGCTGATCAGCCACTCGCGCGCCGTGAGATGCTCGATCGACCGCCAGTCCTTGATCTTCCGCACCTGGAGCACGAGCAGGCCGAGCCGGATGCGGTCGACGAAGCTCAGCGCCGAGAACTTGAGCAGGTCCATCGGGCTGCTCAGCCGGAAGATCGTGTTGGCGTAATAGAGGCCGGTCCGCGTCGGCCGGAAGACGACGTTGTCCGCCTCGCCGATGTCCTTGATCAGGTCCATGATATGGACATCGTTCGTGAACCAATGATGGTAGAACCGCTCCAGCGTATGCTCCCCTACCTGGAAGCCGCTCGCGAGGCCGCCCACCAGCGGCTCCTTCTCGATCACCGTCACCTTGCGGCCGGACTTCGCGATCTCGTAGGCGGCGGCGAGGCCGCCGAAGCCTCCCCCGACGACGACGATGGGATCGGCAAGGCGGCGATGTTCGTCGGATGCACTCATGATCCTTGCTCCGTTTGAAGACTGGCCCGACGCGCCGAGGCCGACCGCAAAGCGACGCCGAGCCCCCGCATCGCAAGCAGGAGGAGGCCGCACGTCGTGGTCGAGAGCCACAGCAGCCCGTGGATGACGACCGCGTAGGCGGTGCTCTGCGCCTCGCCGATCCCGAAGGCCGCCACCGTCATCGCCGTGAAATAGTGGAACGTTCCGACATATCCCGGAGAACTCGGGATGATCGTCGACAGCGTTCCCACCGAAAGCGCAAGCAGCGCCGCCTCGGGCTTCTGCGCAAACCCGAGCGCGTAGCCGCAGGCCAGGAAGGCCCCGCCCTCCAGCAGCCACGCGACGACGCTCTGCGCGAAGAGGCGCGCGAGGAGCGATGGAGCCGAGAGGTGCGAAATCGCCTGCGACAGCCGGAGCAGAGCCCCGGTCAAGGGGCGCAGGACGGGCCAGCGGACCTCGGCCCAGCGCGATAGCCAGCCGACCGTTCCGGGCGCCGTGAAGAAGATCGCGAGGGCGGCGACGATCGCCGCCGACGCCACCTCGATCCCATGAAGGAGCGGCGCCGGCAGGACATCGACTCGCCAGACCGTGATGGTCGCGAACAGCAGCCCGACGAGCACGAGCAGATCGAGCAGCCGCTCAAGCAGGACCGTGCTGAGC
>DASWRT010000315.1:0-7057 GCA_036403035.1 Allostellaceae bacterium
CGTGCCGCCGTAGGACTGGACGATTTCCGCACCGACGACCTGATCGATCCGGTAATCGGCGCCCTTCACTAGCACATCAGGGCGGATCGCCTCGATCTGCGCCATCGGCGTGTCCTCGTCGAACAGCACGACGAGGTCGACCGAGGCGAGCGAGGCCAGCACCTCGGCGCGGGCCGTTTCCGGATTGACCGGGCGGCTCGGTCCCTTCAGCCGCTTCACCGAGGCGTCGCTGTTGAGGCCGACGACGAGCCGGTCGCAGGCGCGCCGCGCCTGGGCGAGCAGCGCCACGTGGCCGGGGTGGAGGATGTCGAAACAGCCGTTGGTGAAGCCGATGCGGAGGCCTTGACGCCGCCAGCGCGCCACCGCGTCGAGCGCCGGCGGCAGCGTCAGGACCTTGCGCGCCGCGACCGGCTCGGCGTGCGACCGGTCCGCCGCCGCGAGCGCGGCCTGCAACTCCTCGGCGTAGGCAACTGCGGTGCCGACCTTGCCGACGACGATCCCCGCTGCGGCGTTGGCGAGCCGCGCCGCCTCGGCGAGCCCGAGCCCGCCGGCCAGCGCGGCGGCGACGGTCGCGACGACGGTGTCGCCCGCGCCGGAGACGTCGAACACCTCGCGCGCCTCGGCCGGCAGCACGTGGACCGCGCCGCCTTCCGCCTCGACCAGCACCATCCCGTCCTGCGACAGCGAGACCAGCAGCGCGCCGAAGCCGTAAGCGTCGATCAGCTTGCGCGCCGCCGCGACGACCTCGCCCTCGGTCGCAACCGGCATGCCGCCGGTCGCGCGGGCCAGCTCGCCGCGGTTCGGTTTCAGCAGCGTGGCGCCGCGATAGCGGCCGTAGTCCGTGCCCTTCGGATCGACGACGACCGGCCGGCCGGCGGCGCGGGAAGCGGCGATCGCCGCCTCGGCGACGCCGTCGGCGAGCACGCCCTTCGCGTAGTCCGAAACGATCGTCGCGGCGTGGCGCGGCACCGCGTCGGCGATGCGGCGCAGCAGGCGTTCGCGGGTCGACTCGGCGAGCGACGCGACGCGCTCGCGGTCGGCGCGGAGCATCTGCTGCTGCGCCGCGATGTAGCGCGTCTTGAGCGAGGTGACGCGGCCGGGCTCGACGACCAGCCCGTCCGCGGCGGCGCTGCCGACGCTCTGCGCGACGAGGCCGGCGACCTCGGCGCCCGCGGCATCGTCGCCGATCACCGACAGGAAGCCGGGCGCCGCGCCCAGCGCGTCGAGGTTGCGGACGACATTGCCGGCGCCGCCCAGCGTGCGCGACTCCCGGAGGACGCGCAGCACCGGGATCGGCGCCTCGGGCGAGATCCGCTCGACCTCGCCGTAGACGAAATGGTCGAGCATCACGTCGCCGATGCAGAGCACCGGCACGCCGCGCCACGCGCTGACGGAGTCGGCGGGATCGGGGAGGGCGCGGGGAAGGTGCGGCGTCGAATTCATGCCCCAATGTAGCAGCAAAGAGTTGCGGCGGAAGACTGATCGATCGCGATCGTATTCGGAAATGCCGCTCCGATCAGCCGACCGGCGCGGCGGAGTAGAAAACAACGCTTGAACCACCAAGGCATCAAGACACCAAGATGAATGTCGGCGCGCACCGCGCGCCTGGATTTCCTTGGTGCTCTTGGTGCCTTGGTGGTTCGAACGTGGTTTTTACTCCTTGTACTTCTTTTACTCCCTGTACTTCGTCTCGACGACCACATCGGCATTCATGGCCGGATCGAACGTTCGCCGCGGCTCTTCCGCTGCTACTTCAGCATCGCGGCGTCGAACCCGGCGCCTGCCTTCGAACCGGTTCCGTCGCAGAAACGGTCGGCGACCGCTTCCCAAGCCGAGCGGAGGTCCAGGGTGACGTCCGGCAGGAGGTTGGCCGGCATGATGTTGGCCGGAATCTGAGCGGTCGCCGAGCTGGCGCTCCACATCGCCGCACCGATCAATAAGGTGACCAGTACGAGAAGCTCCTCGGGCTTCATCCCGCCTACTCCTTCAACTTATCCGCTTGGTCGATCTGCCCGGAGCAGTTTGCACGCGCAGCCCCGGTTCAGACAAGGGCTGACCACGCCTGCCGCGAGCGGCGGCGGTTCGATCTCTCGCCGTTGCGCCGTTCGCCGTCTCGTCGCGGCTGTTGCGTTCCGTTACTTACGGTCGCACGGCGCGACGGGTTGACCCCTAGTTTCGCCAAAATGTTCGTGCATCGGCAGGAAAGGATGACTTCTCACGGTCTGCTGTCGGAGGTCTGATGAACCGCTTTTCCCTTCTGCTTACGCTCAGCGTCCTCTGCATGGTCACATGCTATCTGCTCTTGCAGCTGGACCTGATCCTGTCGCGGCTTTGACGCGGGTCCCTCTGCGGCTGCCGCGGCATTGGCGAGCGGCGTCGGCGCGGGCTCGCCGAAGGGGCGGCGACGGGTCAGGGGCGGGGTGGCGTCCCGGCGGTCATCGCCGCGCGGTGCCGGCCGCCGCCCGCAGCTTGGCGAGGCTCGCGGCGTCGCCGGTCTGGGTCAGCTTGTCGATGTGCCGGCCCTGGAACATCGTGATGCCGAGCGCCTGACCGAAGGCGACCGCACCGGCGTTGTCGCAATGGCAGAGGATGACGCGGGTGCGGCCGGTCCGGTCGATGAGGTCGCGCAGCCCCCGCGCGCGGTCGCCATCGGCGTCCAGCATGCTCGGCCGCCACGCGAGCTTGACGAGGTCGAGGCCGAGCTTCTCGCGGTCGACATGGGGCAGCAGCAGCTCGCTCGCGCCGTCGAGGCAGACGCGGTAGCCGCGCTCCTTCACGAAATCGCGGGCGAAGAGGAACGTGCCGACGTCCGCGAAGATGTCGATCAGCTGCAGCTCGATCACGATCGTGCCGCGGGCGTTGGCGCGCAGCGTGGCGTCGAACGCGAGGAACTCCGGCGAAAGCAGCGTCGAGACGTTGAGGTTGACGCTGAAGGCGGCGCCGATCGCCCGGTCGTCGTTCTTGATCAGCAGCTTCAGCATCCGCCGGTCGAGCGTCTGCGTCAGATGCTGGAAGAGCCAGCGGTCGCCGGCGATGTCGATGCCGGGCATCACGCTGTCGCGCAGCTCGGCGATCGAGATGTACAGCTCGCGGAACACCGGCTGCGGCGCCGCGTTGGGCAGCAGCGCGCAGACGGTCTGGCGCCGCATCAGGTTCGACAGGTCCGCCCGCGCGATCGCGTCGACCAACTCGCCGAGCCCGCGCGGGTCGAGCGGCGCGCGGTCGGGAGTCGCGGCCGGCGTGCCGGCGATTGCCGCGATGCGCTTGTTGCGCTGCTGCTCCTCATCGTGCAGTGCGCGCACCGCCGCGAGGAACCGCTCGTACTCGCGCTCGATGTCGTACCATGTGCAGAAGCTGCCGTCCGGCTCGCCGCGATCTCCCTGGATCAGCGGATCCTCGTCGAACAGGTAGCGGAGCCGCATCACCGCGTCGTCGATCGCCGCGACGTTGCCGCCCTTGCAGATGAAGACGATGTCGGCGTTGGCGAGCAGGAAGAGCTGTCCCTCGAACTGGTTGACCAGGGACTCGAACGTGTTGGCGGCGACGCGGATGTGGTGCTCGCGCCGGTTGTAGGGGCGCAGCCGCGACAGGTGGATGTGAACGGCCCGGCGCTCGGCGCGGAACCGGCCGAGGCGCTCGGCATGCTCGAGCAGGAGGTATTCCTGACTGGCGGCATTCTCGCCGCCCGGCCGTCTCTGCACGTGATCTTGCCCCTCTGCCGCCGGCCGTCCGTTTCGCCAGCTGCGGGTTTGTCTTTCATCAAGCATGCGCCGAATGCTTTACGATTGCGTTAACCGGCGCTTTGCTACCTTGCGGCGAGCCGCGCCGCGCATTTCCAGCGAGAAACGACGAACGCCTAACCATATCGGCTACGGCCTGCGACGCGGGATCGTGGACCGCACGGGTGTGGTCGGATGCTCCTGGCCAGTGAGAAATTTAGGGCAGCGGGCACTACCGCGTGCCCAAATCGTTAGTGCCGTCGCGGCAGTGAGCCGATTGGACGCAGGCCCTTAACCGAATGGGGTAATGGCGATTTCGATCGAAGCGGACCATATACCGGGCATGCTGGCAAAGCTGTTCCGCGGGAAAGCCCCGGTTGCGGTGCGGGCGCCTCAGGTCGATCCCGGTGCCCGCGTCTATGCGGTCGGCGACGTCCATGGGCGCCTCGACCTGCTGTGCGCGCTCAACCAGATGATCCACGAGGACGCCTACGCGCATCAGGCGCCGCGCAACGTCGTCGTCTATCTCGGCGACTACATCGACCGCGGGGCGCACTCGCGTGAGGTCCTGGACACGCTGATCGAGTCGCCGCTGCCGGGCTTCGAGCATGTGCATCTGCTCGGCAACCACGAGGACAGTCTGCTCCGCTTCATGGAGGACGCCTCCGTGGGGCCGGCATGGCTCGCCTATGGCGGCGGCGCGACGCTCATGAGCTACGGCATCCGGATGCCGGCGAGCGAGCGCGACCTCTTCCGCGTCCAAGAGGATTTGCACCGGCTGCTGCCGGAATCTCATCTCCGCTTCCTGCGGAACTGCGCCTACTCGCATACCGAGGGCGACTACTTCTTCGTGCATGCTGGGGTGAAGCCCGGCGTGCCGCTCGACGCGCAAGAACCGGACTCGCTGCTCTGGATCCGCGACGAGTTCCTCGACTCGCACGCGGATTTCGGGAAGATCGTCGTGCACGGGCATACGATCTCCGACCAGCCCGACGTGCAGCGGAACCGCATCGGCATCGACACCGGCGGCTTCGCCAGCAACCGGCTGACCTGTCTCGTCCTTGCCGGCGAGCACTGGTCGTTCCTGCAGACCTGAGAGCCTATCCCAGGAGGCGGTCGTGGTCTGCGTTGCGGCGCGCCGTCCGGCGGTTAGGCGCGTGGCCGCGGGCGATGCCGGGACATCGGCAAGGCCACGCGACGCGGCCGCCGGGCGTCGCGGCGCCGTGTCGCAGATCACGACCGCCTACTGGGATAGGCTCTTAGCCATCCCCGCCTTGAACCGGCCTGCGCTCCGCCTGCGGCGAGGACGGAGGCATTTAGCGCCCGTGCTTGCTTGACGCCGCTCCCCTTCCGCTGAAACAACCGCGCTTCCTCCGGTCGGGCAAGGGAGCGTGACGGACATGGGCGGCGAGCGCAACGCGAGGCAGGGCGGAGGCGGAGCCGGACGCGGCGGGAACGCCGGCTGGCAGTTCTGGGTGGACCGCGGCGGCACGTTCACCGATGTCGTGGCGCGGCGGCCGGACGGCACGCTGCTGACCCACAAGCTGCTGTCGGAGAACCCCGGGCGCTACCGCGATGCGGCGGTGCAGGGCATCCGCACGCTGCTCGGGCTCGCTTCGGGCGAGACGCTGCCGCCGGGCGCGGTCGAGGCGGTCAAGATGGGCACGACGGTCGCGACCAACGCGCTGCTGGAGCGCAAGGGCGCACGCACGCTGCTGCTCGTCACCGACGGCTTCGCCGACGCGCTGCGCATCGGCTACCAGAACCGCCCGAAGCTCTTCGCCCGCCACATCGTCCTGCCGGAGATGCTGTACGAGCGCGTCGCCGAAGCCGCGGAGCGGGTGACGGCTCAAGGCGAAGTGCTGCGCCCGCTCGACCTTGAGCGCGCTCGCGCCGATCTCGACGCCGCCTACGCCGACGGCATCCGCGCCGTCGCGATCGTGCTGATGCACGGCTACCGCTACCCGCGGCACGAGCGGCAGCTCGCCGACCTCGCCCGCGCGGCCGGCTTCACCCAGGTCTCGGCGAGCCACGAGGTCAGCCCGCTGATGAAGCTGGTGAGCCGCGGCGACACCACCGTAGTCGACGCCTATCTCTCGCCCATCCTGCACCGCTACGTCGAGCAGGTCGCGGAGGAACTGGGCGGCGTCGACGACCGCGGCGCGCCGCGGCTCCTGTTCATGCAGTCGAACGGCGGGCTCGTCGACGCGCGCCGGTTCCAGGGCAAGGACGCGATCCTCTCCGGGCCGGCCGGCGGCATCGTCGGCATGGTCCGCACCGCGACCGCGGCGGGCTTCGACCGCGTCATCGGCTTCGACATGGGCGGCACCTCGACCGACGTGTCGCACTATGCCGGCGAGTACGAGCGCACCTTCGAGACCGTCGTGGCCGGCGTGCGGATGCGCGCCCCGATGATGCAGATCAACACGGTCGCGGCGGGCGGCGGCTCGATCTGCTTCTTCGACGGCAGCCGCTACCGCGTCGGGCCGGAATCGGCGGGGGCCGATCCGGGGCCGGCCTGCTACCGGCGGGGCGGGCCGCTCACCGTCACCGACTGCAACGTCATGCTCGGCAAGCTCCAGCCGGCGTTCTTCCCGGCGGTGTTCGGGCCGGAGGGCGACCAGCCGCTCGACCGCGACGCCGTCGCCGCGCGCTTCGCCGAGCTGGCGGCGCGGATCGAGGCGGCGACGGGGAACCGCCGCACGCCCGTCGAGGTCGCGGACGGGTTCCTGCGCATCGCCGTCGAGAACATGGCGAACGCGATCAAGCAGATCTCGGTGCAGCGCGGCTACGACGTGACGCGCTACACGCTCGCCTGCTTCGGCGGCGCGGGCGGGCAGCATGCCTGCCTCGTCGCCGACGCGCTCGGCATGACGAAGGTGGTGATCCATCCGCTCGCCGGAGTGCTCTCCGCCTACGGCATGGGGCTGGCCGACCTCCGCGTGCTGAAGGAGGCGGCGGTCGAGGCGCGGCTGTCGGACCAGCTCCTGCCGGAGCTGGAGGAGAAGCTCGACAATCTCGCCCGCGCCGGGCGCGAGGAACTGGCGGCGCAGGGCATTGCGCCGATGCGGATCGAGGTGCTGTCGAAGGCGCACGTCAAGTACGAGGGCACGGACACCGCGCTGGTCGTGCCGGCGGGGACGGTCGACGAGATCCGCGCCGGGTTCGAGGCGGCGCACCGGCAGCGCTACGGCTTCGCGATGCCGCCGGACAAGCCGCTCGTCGTCGAGGCGGTGTCGATCGAGGCGATCGGCGGGGCGGAGCCGGTCGAGGAGGCGGAGCTTCCCGCCGGGACCGGCACGGCTCCGGCGCCCGCGCCGCTGGCGATGGTCGACGCC
>DASWRT010000316.1:0-3127 GCA_036403035.1 Allostellaceae bacterium
CCGTCTGGGGAGAGGGGTTGAGGGGAGCGTTCAGGCCCGCCGCCATGTCGTCCCGCCCGGCCCGTCTTCGAGCACGATGCCCATCGCGGTCAGCTCGTCACGGACGCGATCCGCCTCGGCGAAGTTCCTGGCCTTGCGGGCAGCGGCGCGCCGGGCGATCAAGTCGTCGATCGCAGCGTCGTCGCTCCCGTCGCCTTGGAGCCACGCCGCAGCGTCGTGCTCCAGAAGTCCCAGCAACCGTCCCGCCGCCAGCAGCTCCGCTTTCGTCCTTCCCTTCTCGGCCAGCTTCTCCGCCTTGTTGAGACCGGCCAGAAGATCGTGCAGCCGGGTCAGCGCCAGCGGCGTGTTGAGGTCGTCCTCCAGCGCGGCGAGGACCGGCGCCGGTACGTCCGCCTCGACTATCGGCGCGTCGCCAGCATTGCGGAGCGCGATGTAGAACCGGTCGAGCGTCTGCCGGGCCTGCTTCAGCCGTTCCGAGGTCCAGTCGAGCGGATCGCGGTAGTGCCCCGTGAGCATCGCCAGCCGCACCGCCTCGCCGCGCGCCGGGCCGCCGGCCTCCGCGAGCACGTCGCGGATCGTGCGGAAGTTGCCGAGCGACTTCGACATCTTCTCGCCTTCGACGGTGACGAAGCCGTTGTGCAGCCAGTAGCGCACGAACGGTTGGCCGTGGTGGGCGCAGACGCTCTGCGCGATCTCGTTCTCGTGGTGCGGGAAGATGAGGTCGAGGCCGCCGCCGTGGATGTCGAAGGTCTCGCCGAGATGCTGCTCGCTCATCGCCGAGCACTCGATATGCCAGCCGGGCCGCCCCCTGCCCCACGGGCTGTCCCACCCCGGCGTCTCGGGATCGGACGGCTTCCACAGCACGAAGTCGGCGGGGTCGCGCTTGTAGGGCGCGACTTCGACGCGGGCGCCGGCGATCATCTCGTCGAGGCTGCGGCCGGAGAGCCGTCCGTACTCGGGCATCGACGGCACCGAGAAGAGCACGTGCCCTTCGGCCGCATAGGCGTGGCCCGCCGCGATCAGCGCCTCGACCATCGCGATCATCCCCGGAATGTGCTCGGTCGCCCGCGGCTCGATGTCCGGCGGCAGCGTATTGAGCGCCGCGATGTCCTCGTGGAAGGCCCGCGCCGTGCGCTCGGTCAGGTCGCGGATCGTCTCGCCGTTGGCGCGGGCCGCCGCGTTGATCTTGTCGTCCACGTCGGTGATGTTGCGGACGTAGCGGACATGCGCCGCGCCGTAGAGGTGGCGCAGCAGCCGGTAGAGCACGTCGAAGACGATGACCGGCCGCGCATTCCCGATATGGGCGAAGTCGTAGACGGTCGGGCCGCAGACATACATCCGCACGTCGCCGGGATCGAGCGGCTCGAACTCCCGCTTGCGGCGGGTCGCGGTGTCGTAGAGGACGAGAGGCGGCACGGCGGGGATTTGTCGGTCCAGTGTGTCACGCGGTCTCGCCGGCGAGGCGCTTCAGCGCCTTCTCGCGGCCGATCAGCGGTAGCAGAGACTGCAGCTCCGGTCCATGGTCGCGGCCGGTGAGCGCGAGGCGCAGCGGCAGGAAAAGCGCCTTTCCCTTGTGTCCGGTCTTCGCCTTGATCGCACCGGTCCAGGTGCGCCACGTTGCGGCGTCGAACGGCTCCGGCGGCAGCAGCGCCGCCGCCTCGCGCAGCAGGGCGGGATCCTCGATCACCGGCCGGATCTCGCCGCGGCAGACCTGCCACCACACGTTCGCCTCGGCGACGGCGCCGAGATTCGCCCGTACCGCCTCCCAGAATGCGGGATCGGCACCGGCAGGGAGTCGCGACGCCGCATTCTGGAACGGCATGACGTGCAGCAGCTTCGCGTTGAGCGCCCGCAGCTCCGCCATGTCGAACCGCGGCTGCGCCCGGCCGAACTTCGACAGGTCGAACTCGTCGGCCAGCACGCCGAGATCGGTGCGCGGCTCGATCGGGTCCGACGTGCCGAGCTTCGCCAGCAGGCTGTTCACGGCCATCGGCTCGATCCCGGCGTCGGCGAGGTCGGCGATGCCGAGGCTGCCGAGCCGCTTCGACAGCATCTCGCCGCCCGCGTCGGCGATCAGCGAGAGATGGGCGAAGGACGGCACCTCGCCGTCAAGCGCCGTGAACAGCTCGATCTGCACGGCGGTGTTGGTGACGTGGTCCTCGCCGCGGATGACATGCGTGACGCTCAGATCGACATCGTCGACGACCGACGAAAGCGTGTAGAGCGGCAGCCCGTCGGCGCGGATCAGGACCGGATCGCTGAGGTTGGCGGCGTCGAACTCGACCGGGCCGCGCACGAGGTCGACCCACGCGATGCGGCGGTGGTCGAGCTTGAAGCGCCAGTGCGGCCGTTCGCCGGCGGCGATCCGCCGCCCGCGCTCTTCCTCGCTCAGCGCCAGCGCGGCGCGGTCGTAGACGTAGGCCCTGCCGCGGGCTTGGGCGAGCTTGCGCTTGAGGTCCAGCTCCTCCGGCGTCTCGAAGCAGGGATAGAGCCGGCCGGCGCGTTTCAGCCGCTCGGCGGCTTCCTCGTAGCGGGCCAGCCGGTCGGACTGCCGGGCGAACTCGTCCCAGTCGAGCCCGAGCCAGCGCAGATCCGCCTCGATCGCCGCGGCGTACTCGGCCGTCGAGCGCTCGACGTCGGTGTCGTCGAGGCGGAGTAGGAAGACGCCGCCGGTCTTGCGGGAGAACAGCCAGTTGACCAGCGCCGCGCGGGCGTTGCCGAGATGGAGCCGGCCGGTCGGGCTCGGCGCGAAGCGGACCTTTGTCGTCGCAGTCGCCATGTCGGTCAGGTCCCGCCGTTCTCGCGGAAGCCGTTGGTGATCGGGTAGCGCCGGTCGCGGCCGAAGGCGCGGCGGGTAATCTTGACGCCCGGCGGCGCCTGACGCCGCTTGTACTCGGCGCGGTCGAGCATGCGGCGGACGGCGCGCACGGTGTCCTCGTCGTGGCCGCGTTCGACGATCCGGGCGATCGGCAGCTCCAGCTCGACGAGGCATTCCAGAATGTCGTCGAGGACGCCGTAGGGCGGCAGCGTGTCCTGGTCGGTCTGGTCGGGCTTCAGCTCGGCGCTCGGCGGCTTGGTGATGATCCGCTCGGGCATGACCGGTCCCGCCGGCCCGCGTGCGTTCCGC
>DASWRT010000317.1:0-2242 GCA_036403035.1 Allostellaceae bacterium
GACAGCGACAGGCCCTCGTGGTCCATCACGATCTTCAGGGCCTTGGACACGTTGTCGTAGTTGTAGAGCGGCTCGCCCATCCCCATCAGCACGATGTTGGTGAGCTGCCGGTCCTCGGCCGGCGTCGGCCACTCGCCCAGCGCGTCCCGCGCCACCATCACCTGCCCGACGATCTCCGCCGCGGTCAGGTTGCGGACCAGCTTCTGCGTCCCGGTGTGGCAGAACTTGCAGGTCAGCGTGCAGCCCACCTGACTGGAAACGCAGAGCGTGCCGCGGTCGTCCTCCGGGATGTGGACGGTCTCGACCTCCTGCCCGTCGGGGAACTTCAGCAACCACTTCCGCGTGCCGTCGACCGACGCCAGCGCCCGCGACACGTCGGGTCGGCGCACGGCGTACCGCTCCGCCAGATCGGCGCGGAACGCTTTCGACAGCGAGGTCATCGCGTCGAACTCGGTCGCGCCGCGGTGGTAGATCCAGTGCCAGAGCTGGTTGGCGCGGAACTTCGGCGCGCCGATCGTCGCCAGCTCGGCCGCCAGTTCCTCGCGGGAGAGCCCGACGAGGTTGGTGCGCGCATCGGTTGCAGCAGCGGCGGGCGCCGCTGCAGGCGGGGCAGGGGAAGTCGCGATGTCCATGGCCGCGAAGATATAAGGCGTCGCGGCCGCAGGCGCAAAGGACTCGGCGCTTTTCGTCCGGTGCGGCGGCCCTTACCGAACGTCGGGCCGCCTGCGCCAGTACAGCAGGCCGAGGCCGGCGAGGCCGCTGGCGAACAGCACGAGCGCCGACGGCTCCGGGACCGCCGCGGTCGTGACCGAGTCGAACTCGAAGGCCGGGGAGTCGCTGGTCGCGACGACCCGGTCGAACGTGGCGGAGCCGGAGAAGTCGATGTTGACGAAGTAGGTGCCGGCGAAACCCTGGTTGCCGTCCGCGCTCTTCGTGACGTCGGCGCCGCCGAACGACGCCACCTTGACGGTGCCGTCGTAGAAGGCGAGGTGGTTGTAGCCGTCGACCGATCCCCAGAGCAGGCCGAAATATTTCTGCTCGCGGGCGAAGGCGATCGTGACCGCGCCGCCCGGCTCGGCCGAGAGATAGGGGCTCGTGTCCGGGCCGGTGCTGGTGTACGGCGCTGCGGCGACGCCGCCGATCGAGCCGTCGAACAGCGCCGAGCCGCCGGAGAAGCTGATCGTCGCATCGCCGAGATGCAGCGTCTGCGCCGGATGCGCCGGGTCGTAGGCGCCGCTGAAATCGAGCGTGGCCGCGCCGGCCGGCGGATTCTTCGACAGGTCGGCGGTGAGAGTGACCGGTCCCGCCTGCGCGGCGGTGCTGACGGCGGCAACGGCGAGGATGGCGGCGGCGATGCCGGCGAAGATCCTGCTCATAAGGTGCTCCTGCGGAACCGGAGGTCGACTTCCCCCTGAACCGGGCCACTCTGACAGCAGAATCTTACCCGAAAATTACCTTGTGCATCAGCGTGTTATGATGAATCGGCGTTAACCATGAGTGGACATCAGACCCACTCGTCGCTGAACGCCTCCGCGGCCATGGTCTGCCGGGGAGCGAAGGCGGCCATGTCCAGTTCCTCGGCGCCGGGCAGCGCGATCGGCGTATGGGTCGAGACGATCGCGATGCCGCCGTCCGCCCGGTGCCCGGCGATCGCCGCCTCCAGGTCGGCAACCGCGTCGCGATCCAGTCCGGTGGTCGGCTCGTCGAGCAGCCACAACGCCGCCGGGCTCGCGACGAGCCGGGCAAGGCTGAGGCGGTGCCGCTGCCCGGCCGAGAGCAGCCGGCACTGCGTCGCGGCAAGCGGCGCGAGGCGGAAGCGGGAGAGGGCCGCGTCGAGCTTCGGCGTGTCGGTGCGCAGCCCGGACCAGAAGGCGAGCGTCTCGGTCACGGTCAGCAGCGGCTTCAGCGCATCCTGGTGGCCGACGAAATGCAGCCGCGCCCGGTGCGCCGCGCGGTCCTTCGCGATCGGCTCGCCGTCCCACGCGAGGCTTCCCGCCGCCGGGGGCAGCAGCCCCGCCAGCACCCGCAGCAGGCTCGACTTGCCGCTGCCGTTCGGGCCGGTCAGCAGCAGCGCGCCGCCGGACGGCACCGCGAAGCCGAGCCCCGCGAACACCATCCGCTCACCCCGCACGCAGACCAGTCCCTGCCCGGCGAACAGGCTCACTTTCTGCTCCCGGAGACAAAAGAAAACAGGAACACCTGAATCGGGGGTCGAGGGGATGAAAGGGGGATCGAGGGGATA
>DASWRT010000318.1:0-23682 GCA_036403035.1 Allostellaceae bacterium
CGGTCGAGCGCGAACACCTCGCGTCCGGCCGCGAGGCTCGCCCGCCACGAGGCCCGCGTGCGGTGGAACGCTTTGGGCAGCGATGTCGTGCCCGAGGTGAAGCCGACGAGGAAGGTCTCGCCTTCGCGCGGCGGGGCGAGATGATGCTCCGGGTCGGCCCCCTCGTATTGCACGAGCCATGCCTCGTACGATTCCGCGGTCAGGACCGGGATGCCGTGCTCGCGCGCGGCCGAGAGCAGGGCAGGTTCCGCTGGAGCGGCGGCGTCGCCGACGATCAGCAGGTCCGGCCGGAGGCGCGGCAGGATCGAGGCGGCCTGTGCCGGCGCCCATTTCGGGTCGAGGACGGCGCAGGCATGCGCGCCCGCCGTCCCGCCGACGAAGAGTTCGGGAAAGCGCGGATCGTTGCCGACCGCGAGCGCGAGCAGCCGTCCGTCTTCCGGAATGCCGGGACAGCAGGGCGCCGCCGGACGCGGCAGCGCGCTCAGCCCGGCTGCGACCTGCGCCGCCCGCCGGGCGAGCCGGCCGAAGGCGATCCGCTCGCTCCCGATCGCAACCGCGAGCGTGTCGTGGCGGTCTCGCCCATGCTCGGCGACGCGTCGCGAGACCGGCATGCCGCTCTACCTCAGGTCCATCGGGTAGGCGCGCTGCACGCTGCGCGCGACGATCGCGGCGATCACCGCCTTGATCAGGTCGCCCGGCACGAAGGTCAGCGTGCCCAGGGCGGCGCGCTGCAACCCGAACCCGGCCGCAACGGCGAGCCAGGGGATGCCGACGGCATAGACGACGAGGATGCCGCCGACGGCGCAGGCGGCAAAAAGGGCCGCGACATGCTGCGCCGCGCCCGCTTTCGCTCTCGCGAAGCGCTTCACGAGCCATCCGGTGACGAAGGCGCCGGGCACCCAGCCGAGCAGGAACCCGCCGGTCGGTCCCGCGACGACGCCGAGCCCGCCGCGCCCGCCCGCCAGCACCGGCAGGCCGATCACGACCAGCAGCGCGACCAGGAGGCAGGCGAGCGCCCCGCGCACCGGCCCGAGGATCGCGCCGGCCAGCATCACGCCCAGCGTCTGCAACGTGATCGGGACAGGGACGAAGCCGAGCGCGAGCGGCGGCACGAGGCCCAGCGCGACGATGATCGCCGCGAACAGCGCGACGAGGACGATGTCTCTGGTGCCGCTCATGCCAGGGGTGTCTTCCCAATGTGCTGTGGCCGGTTGGAGGCCGGAGCCGGTGGCGGATAGCAGCGCGCGTCGATCGCCGCCGCGACGTCGTCGGCCGCCCTGAGCGTGCGGACGAGCAGCGGCACGACGAGCGCCACCGGGTTGCCGTGCAGGCCCCGCGCCGCCTGCGCCTCGCGGATCTCGTGGTAGTGCCGGAAGATCTCCGGGACGAAGCGCAGCACCAGCGAGACCGCGAGGCTGACGCGCGCGGCGTTGAGCAGGCCGATCCGCTCCAGCGGGCGCAGCGCCGTCTCGCACGCCTCCAGCATCTCGGACGTGCGCGTCGAGAGCGTCACCGCTGACGCAAGGAGGATGAGCGCCGCGAGCCGGAACAGGACGGCGAAGGCCGGGCGCAGCCCGTCGAGGAGCGCCGCGGCGATGAAGATCGCGGCCAGGACGAGGAACGGGCCGAGCAGTTGCCGCCGGATCTGCTCCAGCGGCGGCCGGACCGAGAGGAGCAGGGAAGCCGCGGCAAGCGCGGCCATCGCGAGCACTGCCGGCGACGCGACGAGGAAGAGGCCGATCCCCGCCGCGATCAGCAGCGCGAGCTTGCGCCCGGCCGGCTGGCGGTGCAGGAGCGTGTCGCCGGGCAGGTAGAGCGACAGCATCAGGATAGGTGCTCCCGATACCAGCGGATCGCCGCATCCGGCGCGTCGTCCGCTGCGATCCGGCCGCCGTCGATCACGAGGGCGCGGGCGAAGTCGCCGACGATGTCGAGATCGTGCGTGACGACGATCGCCGCCTGTGGCATCGCGGCGATAGCGTCGCGGATCCGGTTGCGGTTACGCAGGTCGAGCAGCGTCGTCGGCTCGTCGAAGACGACGATCTCGGGGCGCATCACCATCACGGACGCCAGCGCTACCAACTGCTTCTCGCCGCCGCTCAAGGCGTGACTGGGCCGGTCGGCGAGGTGCGAGATGCCGAACTGATGCAGCGCCTCGGCGACGCGGCCGGGGATCTCGGCCTTGGGGATGCCGACATTCTTCAGCCCGAACGCCATGTCCTCGGCGACGATCGGGAACACGATCTGGTTGTCCGGGTTCTGGAAGACGAAGCCGACCCGGCGGCGCACGTCGCGCACGCTTTTGCGCGTATCCAAGTCGTCGACGAGCACCCGGCCGCGATCCGGCAGGACCAGCCCGTTGAGCAGCCGCGCGAGCGTGCTCTTGCCCGAGCCGTTCGGACCGACGATCGCGATGCGCCTTTCCGCCAGGGTGACGTTCAGCCCTTCCAGCACGCTCTTCCCGCCGAGCGAGACGCTGACCTCCTCCAGCCGGATCAGCATCGTGCGGTCACGTCGGAGTGCCGCCGCTACCGTCGCCGCTGAGCACGGCGAGAGCCGCCCGCGTCGCCTCGGGAACCGGGACCGGGCGGTTGCTGCCGGCATCGACGCAGACCCAGACGATGGTGGCGGCGACGCTCGGTTCGGCATTGTCGGCGTCGCCCTCGCGGTCGAGCCGGGCGGAGAAGGTGAGGCTGGTGTTGCCGATGCGGGCCAGCGCCGCCCGCACCTCGACGAGCGCGTCGAAGCCGACCGGCTTGCTGTAGACCAGTTCGGCCTTCCTCACGTGGTAGCGGTGGGAGACCGAGCCCGGCTCGAAATGTTTCAGGAGGTCGAAGCGCCGCAGCAGTTCGTTGATCGCGCTCTCGAAATAAGAGAGATACACGCCGTTGTGGACGTGGCCGTGCATGTCGACGTCCCGGAACGGGACGCGAAACCGGCTGGGTGCCTCGGCGGCAACGGCGGCGGCGTGGGCGGCGGTCGGATCAGGCATGGGAAGTCACAGTTGCTCTCCTTCGCCCGCTTATATCTGAGGCGGTAGGCAAGCCTATGTCCAAAGCGTCAAGCCCGCTCCCGCTCCGAACGATCGTGCGGAGGTTCGGACCGGCGGCGGAGGTCGTCGAGGTCGAGACGTGCGAACCGGGCCGCCAGATGCCGGGTCAGGTGCGCGTCCGCATGACGGCGCGCAGCATCAATCCGTCCGACCTCGTGACGATTTCCGGCGCCTATGCGTCGCGCACGCCGCTGCCCTTCGTGCCCGGCTTCGAGGGCGTCGGGATCGTCGAGGAGGTCGGGGAGGGCGTCGCCGACATCGCGGCGGGCGACCGCGTCATGCCGATCGGCAGCGCCGGGGCGTGGCAGCACGTCAAGCTCGCCGAGGCGCGCTGGTGCTTCCGCGTCGCGCCGGACCTCTCCGACGAGGAGGCGGCGACGAGCTACATCAACCCGATGACGGCATGGCTGATGCTGCACGACCGCGCCGCCGCGATCGGCCCGCACTCCCGGATCGCCGTCAACGCGGCGGCATCGGCCATCGGCCGCATCATCATCCGCATGGCGAACAGGGCCGGCGCGGCGCCGGTGGCGCTGGTCAGGAGCGCGGCCCGGTCGCGTCCTCTGCTCGACGGCTTGAGGCTCTCCGCGATCATCGAGACCGGACCCGGCGGAGGAACCGGCGTTGCCGAGGAACTGCGGAAGGCGACGGACGGGGAGGGGCCGGATCTCGCTCTCGACGCGGTGGGCGGCGGCGAGGGAGAGTTGTTAGCGCTAACACTCAAGCCGGGCGGCCGGTTGATCCATTACGGCCTGCTGTCGGGCGTGCCGTTGCCGCACGGCCTGCCGGCGCGCCGCCCCGACGTCGGGATCGAACTGTTCTGGCTGCGGAACTGGATCCACGCCGCGAACCGCGCCCGGATCGAGCAGGCGTTCGCGACGGTGTCGCGGCTGATCCGGGATGGCGTCGCGACGAGCCCGATCGAGGCGCGCTATCCGCTGGAAGCGATCCGCGATGCGCTCCGCCACGAGGGCCGTCAGGGGCGGGCAGGCAAGATCCTGCTGGTTGGATAAGAGCGCCCGCTATCCCGGCATGTAGGGCAGGGACTATCCGGTGCCGAACTCGTTATAGTTTGCCGAATGCGGGGAGCGCCCGATGCCGCAAATTCAGCGGCCGTCGACATCATAGCGGCCGGTACGCTCGGGACGCAGGCACCCGCCGGGCGTTGCAGCATCGTACGTGCGGGCTCAAGGCAGGAAGGGCCGGCGGATGACAACGAACGATCGCGGTGTGCCGGAGAGCACACCGTTGCAGCGATTGATTAGCGACATCGAGCGCGAGCAGCCCGGCCGTAAGCTCTTCTGGCGATCGCTGCTCGCCGACCTTGGCCGAAAACGGGCGAAGTTCCCGATTCCGGTCAGGGCGCGGCACCGCGGCGGCGCCGCGTCCCGCAACAGCGCCGATCCTGTCCCTGCGGCGACGATCTCCAGCCGCCAGACCGTCGAGGCGCGCAGCGGCCCGCGTTTCGGACGATTGCTGCTGATGATCATCGGCTTGGTCGGTGCCCTGTTCGCCTCGGCGCATGTGCCGAAGAGATGATCGTCGCGACAGACGCAGGTCTGTGATCCCGCCTGCCGAGCGATATCGACGGCAGCAGGCGGGTTAGCGTAAGCCTTTGCTCAAACCGCCACGTCCGGGGCATGACAAGGTCACGGCCGCGTTCATCTTTTTCGTCGGCCAGCCAGACACGAAGGACGTGCGTGCCTCCATGGATGCCTTGCTTGCTCTCGTCCTCCAACCGACACTGATCGAGGGACCGAACATACTTTCCCGACGCGCCCGGAAAGCGCTGACCGCACCACAGCCGGTACAGAGGACATGATGCCCCGCTCGGCCTGGGGTTTCCCCGCGCTTGCCGTCGCGTTCTTCGCACTGGCGTCCTTCGCCGGGCTGAGCGGCTCGTTCAGCGTTTCGCCGCTCGGGATCCTGTTCGCGATCGCCCTCCTGCCGATCCTTCTCGGCACGGTGTTCGCCGCGGTTCATCATGCTGAAGTGATCGCCCATCGCACGGGCGAGCCGTACGGGACGCTCGTGCTGACCGTCGCGGTCACGGTGATCGAGGTGGCCTTGATCACCTCCATCATGCTGACCGGCGACAGCAGCCCGGCGCTCGCCCGCGACACCGTGTTCGCGGTCGTCATGATCGTCTGCAACGGGCTGGTCGGCCTTTGCATCCTGGCCGGCGGGCTGCGCTATCGCGAGCAGGGTTTCCGGGTCACCGGCGTGAGCGCCTACCTCGCCGTCCTGTTCGTCCTCTCGACGCTGGCCTTGATCCTTCCGAACTACACCCAGGCTTCCCCCGGCCCGGTCTACTCGGTGAGCCAACTGGTTTTCGTCAGCTTGGTCACCGTCGCGCTCTATCTCGTGTTCCTCTACATCCAGACCGTGCGTCACCGGGACTATTTCATCGTCCTGGGTAGCCGCGAGAGCGAGACGGAGATTGCGCATGTGCCGTCGAACCGGTCGGTCGCGATCAGCGTTGTGCTCCTCCTGGTGTCGCTGAGCGGCGTGATCCTGCTCGCGAAAAAATTCGCCGCCGTCGTCGAGTTCGGGACATCGGCCATCGGCGCGCCGCCGGCTACCGTCGGCGTCATCGTTGCCCTGCTGATCCTCTTGCCCGAGGGCGTCGCCGCACTCCAGGCGGCACGACGGAACGAGTTGCAGAAGAGCCTCAATCTGGCGCTCGGCTCGTCGCTCGCCACCATCGGCCTGACCATCCCGGCGGTCGCCGGGGTCAGCATCACGCTGGACCGGAAGCTCGTGCTCGGGCTCGACCCGAAGGATTCGGTCCTGCTCGGCGTGACCTTGATCGTCAGCGTCCTGACCTTCGGCACCGGACGGACGAACATCCTCTATGGTTTCGTCCACCTCGTGCTCTTCGCGACCTTCCTGTTCCTGGTCTTCACGCCTTGAGCGGGACCGTGCCATCCGAAACGCCCGATCCCGCCCGCGCGCGGCAGCCGGCGCTCGCCGTCGAGGATCTGCACAAGAGGTTCGGCGCGACCGAGGTGTTGCGCGGCGTCTCGCTGCGCGCCGACGACCATGACGTCGTCGCGATCCTGGGCGCCAGCGGGTCGGGGAAGAGCACACTGCTGCGCTGCGTCAACCTGCTGGAAACGCCCGATTCGGGCCGTATCCTCGTCCGGGGCGAACTGATCCGGATCCGCGAGAAGGGCGGGCGGGCGATGCCCGCCGACCCGCGTCAGGTCGATCGGATCCGCCGAAGACTTGCGATGGTCTTTCAGCAGTTCAATCTTTGGTCGCACATGACGGTGTTGCAGAACGTGATCGAGGCGCCCGTCCACGTGCTCGGCGTCGACCGGCGAACGGCGATCGCGAGGGCGGAGGCGCTGCTGGAGAAGGTCGGCTTGGCGGCGAAGCGGGACAGCTATCCGGCGGAACTGTCGGGCGGGCAGCAGCAGCGGGTCGCGATCGCCCGGGCGCTCGCGGTCGAGCCGGACGTGCTGCTGTTCGACGAGCCGACCTCGGCGCTGGACCCCGAACTGGTCGGCGAGGTGCTGCGCGTGATGCGGACGCTGGCCGAGGAGGGGCGCACGATGCTTGTCGTGACGCACGAGATCGGGTTCGCCCGCGAGGTCTCGAACCGGGTGGTGTTCATCGACGAAGGCCGGGTCGAAGAAGAGGGGCCGCCGGCGCAGGTGATCGGCGCGCCGCGGTCCGAGCGTTGCCGGCGGTTCCTGGCGAACAATCTCAAGGGTTGAGCGTTCGAACCGACACACCTGATTCCAGCGCAGCCGGAGGAAACGACGTGAAGAGATCCATCCCGTTCGCCCTGGCCTTTGTGGCCGCCGCCGCCCTCGTTGCCGGCGCGTCCACCGCGCAGGAGAAGACGATCCGTCTCGGCACGGAAGGCGCCTATGCGCCGTTCAACTACACCGACCAGTCCGGCCAGCCGAAGGGGTTCGAGATCGATCTCGGCAATGCGCTCTGCGAGCGCATGAAGGTCAAATGCGTCTGGGTGACTCAGGACTGGGACGGCATCATCCCGGCGCTCAACGCGAAGAAGTTCGACGCGATCATGGCGTCGATGTCGATCACCCCGGAGCGGAGGAAAAGCGTCGATTTCAGCGAACGCTACTACCAGACGCCGTCGCGTCTGGTCGCCAAGAAGGGCTCCGGACTGACGACGGACGATCCGTCGACGCTCAAGGGCAAGACGGTCGGCGTGCAGCGCGGCACCACCCATGCCCGCTATCTCGAGACCAAGCTGAAGGATCAGGTGAAGATCAATTTCTACGACACCCAGGAGAACGCGAACCTCGACCTGAAGGACGGGCGCGTCGATGCGGTCCTCGCCGACAGCGCGGTGCAGTACGAGTGGCTGAAGCAGCCGGAGAACAAGGATTTCGACTTCGCGGGCAAGCCGCTGGTCGACCCGGAGATCTTCGGCGACGGCGTCGGCATTGCCTTCCGCAAGGGCGACGACGCGCTGCGGACCGCCTTCAACAAGGCGATCGACGAGGTGACCGAGGACGGCACCTTCCAGAAGATCAACGAGCGGTATTTCCCGTTCAGCATCCGCTGATTGCGACAACGGGAGCGGCGCGGCGTGCTCGATCTCCACGGCTTCGGGCCGCTGCTGCTGCAAGGGCTCTGGACGACGCTGCGCATCGCCGTGGCGTCGCTGGCGCTCGGCCTCGTGTTCGGCCTGCTCGGCGCTGCCGCGAAGCTGTCGCGCTTCGCGTGGCTGCGCATTCCCGCCGACGCGCTGACCAACCTGATCCGCGGCTTGCCGGAACTGCTGGTCATCTTCCTGTTCTATTTCGGCGGCAGCCAGCTGCTGACCGCCATTTCCGGAGAGTATATCGAGGTCAACCAGTTCGCCGCCGGGACCGCGGCGCTGTCGCTGACCTTCGGCGCCTATGCGTCGGAGACCTTCCGCGGCGCCTTCCTCGCGGTACCCGCCGGGCAGGTCGAGGCGGCGCGCGCGTTCGGCATGCGTCCACGCCAAGTCTTCTTCCGCATCCAACTCCCGCAGCTCTGGCGATACGCGCTGCCCGGATTGGGCAATCTCTGGCTGGTGCTGACCAAGGACACCGCGCTGGTGTCGATCATCGGTCTCGTCGACCTTATGCGTTCGGCGGCCATCGCGATCGGCACGACGAAGCAGCCCTTCCTGTTCTACGGTGCGGCCGCGCTGATCTACTTCGCGATCACGGTCGTCTCGATGGCCGTCCTGGCGCTGCTCGAACGGCGGGCCCGCCGCGGCGTGCCGGCCGGCCGGCTCTGACGGCGCACGGCCGCATGGACGAGTTCTTCGGCCGTTACCCCGAGTTGCTCGCCGACTGGCTGCCCCGGATGCTCGGCGGCACTGTCGTGACGCTGGAGCTGGTCGCGCTCAGCATGGTGTTCGGCCTGCTGCTCGCGGTGCCGCTGGCGCTGGCGCGCGTGTCGCCGCGGCCCTGGCTGCGCATGCCGGCCTATTTCTACATCCTGCTTTTCCGCGGCACGCCGCTGCTCGTTCAGATCTTCGTGATCTATTACGGTCTCGGCCAGTTCGAGAGCGTGCGGGAGAGCATCCTTTGGCCCTACCTGCGCGAGGCCTGGGTCTGCGCGATCCTGGCCTTCTCGCTGAACACGGCGGCCTATGTCGGCGAGATCCTGCGCGGCGGCATCGAGGCGGTGCCGCAAGGCGAGAAGGAGGCGGCGGTCGCCCTCGGCATGGGGGCGTGGCTGCGCTACCGCCGCATCGTCCTGCCGCGTGCCTTCCGCTTGACGCTGCCGGCGCTCAGCAACGAGGCGGTCCTGCTGCTCAAGGCGAGCGTGCTCGCGAGCACGATCACGATCATGGACCTGATGGGCGTGACGCGCCTCGCGAACGCCCGGACCTACGCCTCGATCCAGGTCTTCACGATCGCCGGCGCGATCTATCTCATCCTCGCGGTGGCCGTCGCGCGCCTTTTCCGCCTCGTCGAGCGGCGTGCGAACCGCTATCTCCAGCGCACGAGCTAAGACCGACGCAACGGAGGATATCCATGACTGCCGCCCGTCCGGATCCCGCGCCGACCGGTGCCGCCGGCAGCACTGCCGAGCGCGAGCGGCTGCCGCTCGTCGAGCCGGCGCTCGGCACATCGCGGTATCTGGAACGGCTGCGCTTCGGTCGCCGCGGCGCCCGGCCGAAGGCGTATTTCCAGGCCGCGCTGCACGCCGACGAAATACCGGGAATGCTGGTGCTGCATCATCTCGCCGAGCGCCTGGAGGTGGCCGCGCGGGCCGAGATGATCCAGGGCGAAGTCGTCCTTGTCCCGTTCGCCAATCCGATCGGCCTTGCGCAACGAATCTCGGGCGAGTTGCTAGGCCGGTTCGACCTCGCGGGCGGCGGCGGCAACTTCAACCGCGGTTTCCCGACGCTCGCCGCGCCCGTCGCTGCCCGGGTCACGGCGCGGCTTACCGACAATGCGGCGGCCAACGTCGCTATAATCCGGGACGCGATGCATCAGGCGCTCGACGCGCTGCCTCCGCCGGTCAGCGAGGTGGAGCAGCTTCGAATGCACCTGCTGCGCGAGGCGGTCGACGCCGACATCGCGCTCGATCTGCACTGCGACACCGAAGCGACGGTGCATCTCTACTTCGGAACGCCGCTCTGGCCCGGCGCCGCCGACCTCGCCGCCCTGGTCGGGTCCGATGCCACCCTGCTCGCCGAGGAGTCCGGCGGCACGCCGTTCGACGAGGCGGTCGGCGGTCCGTGGTGGGCGCTCGCCAAGCAGTTTCGGGACAAACCGATTCCGCCGGCCTGCCTGTCGGGGACGCTGGAACTGCGGGGCCTTTCCGATGTCGATGACGCCGTCGCGGCTGCGGATGCGGACGCATTGTTCCGGTTCCTGCAACGGCGCGGGATCGTTGCCGGAGATCCGGGGCCGCTGCCGCCGCTCCGGCGCGATGCGACGCCGCTGACCGGCGTCGATCCGGTCAAGGCCGATGCGGCGGGCGTGCTGGTTTTCGCGAAGGTGCCCGGCGACGAGGTGCGGGCCGGCGACATCGTCGCCGAGATCGTGCGGCCGGCCGCCGGCCGCACCGCATTGCGCGCCCGCACGGACGGCGTGCTGTTCGCACGCCGCCACGACCGGTTCGCGCATCCCGGCCAATGGGTCGCCAAGATCGCCGGCCGGGAACCGCTGCCGGACCGGACCGGCAATCTGCTGAACAGCTGAGCGGCGGCGGTGGCCTCCTTCTTGGGGAAGGAGGTGCACCGAGATCACACCTGTGCCGAAGTCACAAGGTGTTGAGCCTTCGTAACGTAGGGGCTGCCCTCAAGGCACCCGCGGGCGGCCCCTACAGTTAGACGATCGCCGCTCAAGACCTGGTGACGCTCTTGCTTCTACTTCGCCTTGGTGACGGTCTTGGCGAGTTCGGCGTGGTGATCGTCGCAGAACTTCAATCCTGCCTCGTAGCCGATCTTGAACAGTCGCCGCGCGTTGGAGCTGGACCAGTCGAGCGCATCCGGCAGGAACTCGTCGGGAATGTCGAACTGCACCTTGAGCAGGTCTGCCTTCGCGCCCTCGCTGCGCTTGTAGCCGTTGTTGTGCAGCAGGGCGAAGAGCCGCAGATCGTCCTCCGCCGTCTCGACCAGCGGGATGATCATCGACAGGACCCACGAATCGTACAGGCTGCGGGGCGCCCGGATCAGCGAATCGCTGCCGAGCACGTCGAAGACCACGATCGTCTCGATGCCGGTGTGCTTTTCGCACAAATCCTTGAAATTGAGGCAGTCGCGAACCGCACCTTCGTAGTATTCGCAACCGTTAAGCTTGTACGGGCCGTAAATGAACGGAAAAGCCAGCGCCGCCCGGAAATGATCGACGGTGAGGACTTCCTTCGGGAAGTCGTCCATCACCTCGTTGGTCATGTTGTACGCGTTGAGATAGAAGTACGGCGCGACGTTCTTGATCTTGTCGAAGTCGACGACGTTCTCGATGAACGGGAGCGGCGCGCACATACCCCACGACGACGCGCTGAGATTGCTCGGGCACATGCTCGCCCAACCCAATTGCAGCCAGTCACTCCACAGCCGCTGCATCTCGTTCATCGGATATTGGTTCACGATGTGCGACATGCCGGGGATCGATGCCAGGAACTGGCGGTACATCGACGCGAGATCGCCCGGTTTGTTGAATACCTTGTAGTTGACTGGGAATTGGTTGTAGATCAGGTCCGAGACACTGAGATTGACGACGTTTTCGAGCGCTTCGTCGGGCGGCATATCCTTCGGCGCAAGCCAGAGCAGGCCGATCACCGATCCGGCGCCAGACGTCGAGACGACGTCGAAGGTGATGCCCCTTTTGTTGAAGGCGGCGAGGGCGCCGGCCATCAACGCCATGTTCGGCGCCCCGCCGCCGAGCACGAGCGCGGTCTTCATGCGGCTCTCGCTCTGCTCCGCGTTCTCCGCGCTCTTCGCCGCCGCCTTTGCTTGATGGCGGTGGCGGCGCGAGAGACGTGTCGCAGACTTGGCGGCGTCGTCCGCGCGGTTCAGCGGCGCGACGCGAGTTTTAGATTTCAACTCGACGGTGTTCGAGCCGTCGTTGTTAACGGCGACAGGCTTAGCTGACGGTGCAGCCATGGCAGACGCTCCCTTGCGAATTTTTCAAATGAATGCAACCATAAACATATACTGGCGTGATTGCCAAACGGTATTTGCGCCTGATCAAGCGGTGATGTCCGAGGGTGTCGCCGATATCAGACGTCGTGCCCGGTTTTATTGTTTTTTTACTTTGTTTAACCAATAAACGACCTGGTGGAGACGTTGGTGAGCGATCTGAGCCGACTACTGGCGGAGCTCGGCTTGAGCCAATATGAAAACGTTTTCGTCGACAATGATGTCGACGCCGACGTTCTGCCGCATTTGACCGACGCGGATCTCAAGGAACTGGGCCTGTCGCTGGGGCACCGGCGCAAGCTGCTGGCGGCGCTCGGCGGCGCCGGATCGCCGGGCGCCGCTTCCGCCGCAACGCCGTCCGCCGCGGCCGACCCGTCCGCCGCCCCGCCGCCGGCCGGTGCCGCAGCGGCCGGCGCGCCGCAGGTACCGGTCCCTGCGCCGCCGTCGCCGAGTCCGGCGCCGCCGGAAGCGGAGCGGCGTCAGTTGACGGTGATGTTCTGCGACATGGTCGGCTCGACGGAGCTGACGGCGCGGCTCGGTCCGGAGGAGATGGGGACCCTGCTGCGGCAGTACCAGGATATGACGGCGGGGGCGATCGCACGCTTCGACGGCTTCGTCGGCCGGTTCGTCGGCGACGGAGTCCTCGCCTATTTCGGCTACCCGCACGCGCACGAGGACGCGGCCGAGCGGGCCGTCCGCGCCGCGCTCGACATCGTCGAAACGGTGGCGCAGATCCGCACGCCCGACGGCGCCGCGGTTCGCGTCCGCATCGGCATCGCCAGCGGAATCGTCGTCATCGGCGAGCTGCTCTCGGCCGGCGCCGCCAAGGAGCAGGCGGTGATCGGCGACCCGGTGAACCTCGCCGCGCGGCTGCAGCAGATCGCGCCGCAGAACGGCGTCGTCACCTCGACCAGCACGCGCGCGCTGCTGCGCGGACGGTTCGACGTCGAGAGCATCGGCCAGGTGAACCTGCACGGCATCGGCGAGCCGGTGACGGCGTGGCGCGTGCTGGCGGCGCGCGCGGCGGCGAGCCGCTTCGACGCCGAGCATCTGACCGAACTGACCGCCGTCGTCGGCCGCGACCAGGAGGCGTCGCTCCTGCTCGACCGTTGGGACATCGCGAAGTCGGGCGAAGGGCAGGTCGTGCTGCTGTGCGGGGAGGCCGGCGTCGGCAAGTCGCGGATCGCCGAGATGCTGCGGCAGCGGATCGCCGAGGAGCCGCATTCCCTTCTCCTCTACCAATGCTCGCCGTTCTACGCGAACAGCGCGCTGCAGCCGGCGATCGGCCAGACCGAGTACGCGGCGGGCATCGCCGCCGGCGATCCTCCCGACTCGAAGCTCGCGAAGCTGGAGTCGCTGCTCGCGAAGTCGGGAGCCGACCTCGGCACCGCTGTGCCGCTGCTGGCGTCGCTGCTCTCGATTCCCGCCGACGGCCGCTACACACTGCCGGCGACCTCGCCGGAGCAGCAGAAGCAGCGCACGCTCCAGGTGCTGACCGATCACCTGATCGGCACGTCGCGCCGCCGGCCGGTGCTGCTGATCGTCGAGGACGCGCATTGGATCGACCCGACCACGCTGGAGCTGCTTTCGACCTATATCGACCGGATCCAGCATGCGCGGGTGCTGATCGTCATCACCTACCGGCCGGATTTCCAGCATCACTGGGGCGTGCATGCGCACGTTACCGCGCTGTCCCTCAACCGGCTCGGCCGCCGGCACTCGACCGCGATGATCGAGCACTTGACCGGCGGCAAGACATTGCCGCCGGAGGTGCAGGAGCAGATCGTCACCAAGACCGACGGCGTCCCGCTGTTCATCGAGGAATTGACCAAGACGATCCTCGAATCGGGGCTGCTGAAGGAAGAGAGCGACCGCTATGTCCTGATCGGCCCGCTGCCGCCGTTCGCGATCCCGGCGACGCTTCAGGATTCGCTGCTCGCCCGGCTCGACCGGCTTGCGCCGATCAAGGAGGTCGCGCAGATCGGCGCGACGATCGGCCGCGAGTTCTCGTACGAGCTGCTCGCCGCGCTGGCGCCGGTCCGCGACAACGCGCTGAACGAAGCGCTGGCGCAGCTCGTCGAGGCGGAACTGGTGCTGCAGCGCGGTACGCCGCCGCACTCGACCTACCTGTTCAAGCACGCGCTGGTGCAGGAGGCGGCGTACAGCACGATGCTGCGCAGCAAGCGCCAGCAGCTGCATCTGCGCTGCGCCCGGACACTGGCCGAGCGCTTCGCCGGGCTCGCCGAGACGCAGCCGGAACTTTTCGCGCACCACTACACCGAGGCGGCGCTGCCGGAGCCGGCGGCCGAGCATTGGCTCAAGGCCGGGCAGCGCGCCGCCGAGCGTTCCGCCAACCTGGAGGCGATCGGGCACCTGAACAAGGGCCTCGCGGTGGCCGGCTCGATCGTCGACCCGGTCAGGCGCCAGTTCTGGGAAATGCGGCTCCAGGTCGCGGTGGGCATGCCGCTGATCGCGACGCGGGGATACGCCGCGCCTGAAACCCGCACCGCCTGGACCCGCGCGCGGGAGCTGGCGATGGAGGTCGGCGACGAGAGCTACCTGTCGCGGGCGCTCTATGGGCTGTGGGCCTGCCATACCGTCGGCGGCGCGCACCGCACGGCGCTGGCGACCGCCGAGCAGCTCATGGAGACGGCGGCGGCGTCGGGAAACACCGGCCACATGATGGTCGCACACCGCCTGATCGGGGTCTGCCGCCACAATCTCGGCGACCACGAGAGCGGCCGCGCCGAGCTGGAGACCGTGCTGCGCCAGTACGAGCCGGGGCTCCACCGTCCGCTTGCCTTCCATTTCGGCCAGGACCAGCACGTCGCGGCGCTCGCCTTCCTCAGCCTCGTGCTGTGGCTTCAAGGCTACCCGGACCAGGCGCTCAAGATGAGCCGCAGCGCCGTCGCCGAAGCGCGGTCGTTCGGGCATGCCAACTCGATCGGCTACTCGCTCGCCTACGGCGCTTGCGCCATTGCCCAGCTCTGCGGCGAACACCAGGTCGAGGAGGAGCTGGCGGGCATGCTGCTGCGCTTCGCCGAGGATCATGCGCTCGACCTTTGGCACGCGTTCGGCCTTGCGCATCAGGGCTCGGTGCTGATCAGCCGCGGCGCCTACGCGGACGGAGTCGCGCGGCTGCGCGCGGGCGTCGCCGGCTTCGAGGAGACCCGTTCGGGGCTGCGGCGGCCGGTGCATCTCGCGATGCTCGCCTATGGTCTCGGCAAGGTCGGGCAGCCCGGCGAAGGGCTCGCGGTGATCGATGCCGCGCTGGCGGAGTGCGAACAGAACGAGGAGCGCTGGTGCCTGCCGGAGCTGCTCCGGATGAAGGGCGTGCTGCTGCTCACGGCGGACCGGACCGGGCAGGCGGGGGCGGCGGCCGATCTCTTCAGGCAGTCGCTCGACCGCAGCCGCTCGCAACGGACGCCCGCCTGGACGCTGCGCGCCGCATACAGCCTCGCGCGCTTGGTGCCGAACGACGAAAACTACCGGATCCTTGAGGCAGCCTATGGATGCTTCAGCGAGGGATTCGGGACGGCGGACCTCCGGCGCGCGCGGATGCTGCTCGACGAGCAGAATCCGGCGGCGCAGTCGGCCTGAGTGGACGGCGCGGCGCGGCCCGCTACCAGAAGCGGACGCGGCCGGTATCGACGTGAACGAAGCCGTTGTCCGGGTAGTAGCCGACGCCCCCGGCGCGGGAGGCCGCCGCAGCGCGGCGCAGATAGCCCAGCCGTACGCCCGGCAGCGTGATGTCGGCGGCCTTGCCGACGAGGTGCATGCTGTTGTTCGACGCGCCGAAGCCTTCCTCCTGAAGCGCCCGATTCGTCTCCGGCGAGCGATAGCCGGAAAGGATCTGGAGCGGCTGCCGGGTCTGGAGCCTAGCCGTGATCGCGTGCAGCAGGTCGATCAGATCCGGGTCGATGTGGTGAATCCGGTCGACGTGGAAGTCGCGCATCAGCCAGTCGATGCGCCGGCATGCCGGCCGGATGTAGCGGCCGTGCGACCAATAGACGTCCCGGAAGCTCTCGCCGGTGTGCACGTTGACGAGGTGTAGGCTGCGCTCGGGCCGTATCCGGGGCGTAGCCATGGCCGGCCCGGCCGCAAGGGACAGCGCGCCGGCGAGGCCATACCGGAGGAGCGAGCGCCGATCGAAACCGCCGCCGTCGTCGCCGCTTTCGTCGCTCATCCCGTCCGCCGTCTCCGCCCCAGTCGTCATTCGCCGTCACTCTCTCGCCGTTGTCGGGTCTCGCGGGTTGCGCGGCTTTCGGTTCGGTCGCGCAACTTTTAGGTATATGCCAAGTTGCTGGGATAGAGTTAACGCGAGGTTTCCCGCAACTGAAATTTCGAATGGTTCCCGAACGGTGCGGCCGCGTCCGCCGGCGCTGGCGCCAGCCGTGCCGGACGAGCCGGAAAACTCTCGGCACGGGCCGTCCTTCGTAACGATGGGCGGGTCCAGCCGGGAAAACGCTGCTCGCCTGTTATGGTTCATTGCCGGCGGCGTATTAATTCCGAAGGTCGAGAGAGATGCCGCTCGATGCCGGATGCGTGATGACCGGTTCGAAACCGATCCGTTAGGCGGGGTGGGTTGTCAGAAGGCGCGTGGCACGACCCAGCCGTCGGTCGCCGCGAGCCGGACCGGACTGCCGGGTTCCGGCGCCGCCCCCGGATCGGAATGCATCAGCAGCGGCACGTCGGGATGCATCTCCGGCGACAGTTCGACGGCGATGTGGCCGCCCTGGTAGGTGGCGCGGCGCACGATCGCGCGGAATCCCGCTTCGCCCTCCGTTGCTAGGCGCAGATCCTCCGGCCGCAGGCAGAGCAGGGCCGGTCCGGCGGGCTGAGCGGCGGCGGCACGTGCCGCAAGGATGGTGCCGTCCGACAGGCGCACCGGCACGCGGCCGTCATTGACCGGTCCGGCGACGTGCGCCGGCACCAGCCCGCACCGTCCGACGAAGCGCGCGGCCGCCTCCGTCGCCGGCTCGCGATAGATCGCGTGCGGCGCCGCGGCCTGCACGATGCGGCCAGCCTCCATCACCGCGATCCGGTCGGCGAGCGCCATCGCCTCACCCTGGTCGTGCGTGACGTACAGCATCGTCGCACCGGTCCTGCGATGGAAATCGTCGAACTCGTCGAGCATGCTGGCGCGGAGATGCATGTCGAGGTTGGCGAGCGGCTCGTCGAGGAGCACCAGCGCCGGCTCCATGACAAGGCAGCGCGCGAGGGCGACGCGCTGGCGTTGTCCGCCCGACAGTTCCGCGATCCGACGCCGGCCCAGCCCGGCGAGACCGACAAGGTCGAGCGCCGCCTCCACCTTGCCTGCGCGCTCCCGCCGCTTCAACCGGCGGACCGCGAGCGGGTAGCCGACATTGCCGGCGACGTCCATGTGCGGCCACAGCGCGTAGTTCTGGAACACGATCCCGACGCCGCGCCGCTCCGGCGGCACATGACGGCCGCGGCTGGACGCGACGATGTCGCCGAGGCGGATCTCGCCGTCGTCGACCGTCTCGAACCCGGCGACGAGCCGCAGCAGCGTGGTCTTGCCGCACCCGGACGGACCCAGGATCGCGACGAACTCGCCATCGCCCACGGCAAGCGATACGTCGTCGACGGCCGCCGTCGCCGCCGCCGCCGCGCCGAATTTCTTGGAGACGCGCTCGATCGTCAGGCGTGCCACGGCAGAACCCCTTCCGGCAACCGGCGGCCGGCAGCCGTCGCGAGCGCCATCAGCGTCAGCGTGACCAGCACCGCCAGCATCGCGAGGGCGGCGGCGGGCGCGTTGTCGCCGGCCTGCTCCAGGCCGAACACGACCACGCCCAGCGTCTCGTTGCCGGACGACCAGAGCAGCGCCGAGACGGTAAGCTCGTTGAATGCGACGAGGAAGACGAGGAGAGCGCCTGCGCCGGCCGCCGGCGCGACGAGTGGCGTCACGATCGTGAGGAGCCGCCTTGCGAATCCGGCGCCGCTCATCCGCGCGGCCTCCTCGTAGGCGGGGTCGGTCTGCAAGCAGCCGGCGACCGCGGGCCGCAACGCCAGCGTGAGGAAGCGCGCGAGATAGGCGAAGAGGATGATCCAGGGCGTGTCGTACAGCGCCATGCCGAGGAGCGGAAGCGGCTTCAGGAAGACGAGGATGCAGGCGATCGACAGCACCGTGCCCGGCACCGCGTAAGGCAGTTCGGCGGCGCGGTTGAGGAAGCGCGTGACGCGGTCCCGGCGGCGCGTGACGAGGTAGGCGAGCCCGATCGACACCGGCATCAGGAGCGCCGCGCTCGCCGCCGCCAGGCCGAAGCTGTTGCGGAAGGCGCGGGCGGTCGCCGCATGCTGGAGTAGCACATAGCGGTAATTGTCGAGCGTCGCGGTGTCCCAGCGAAGCGGCACGCCGTACGCGCCGACCAGGGACGTCCCGAGCAGCGCGGCGAGCGGCATGACGACCAGAAGGCCGATCAGCAGCCAGGCGGCGGCTTCGGCCGGCAGCCGCCATCGTCCAAGCGGAGCCGTCGCGATCCGCGCGCCGGTCGTCAGGGTCGTCCGTGCGTTGCTGCGGCGATTGATCGCCTCCTGCGCCGCGACGCCGACCGCCGCCACGACGCCCAGCAGCAGCGACAGCGCCGCCACGTCCGGAAGGACCCGCGGGCCGAATCCGGCGAGCTTCTGATAGATCAGGACCGTCAGAACGCTGTAGCCGCCGGGAATGCCGAGCAGCGCCGGCGTCCCGAAATTGCCGATGCACGAGACGAAAGCGAGCGCCGCGCCGGCCGTGACCGCCGGCAGCGACATCGGAAGGACAATTGTCGCAAGACGCCGCCACGGGCCGGCGCCCGCCGCCTGGGCCGCTTCCAGCGCCTCTCGCGGCAAGGTCCGCAGTCCGGCGCGCAGCGCCAGGAAGACGAGCGGCGCGTGCTCGATGCCCAGCAGCAGGCTGATGCCGCCGAAACCGTAGAGCGGATGCGGCGTCCCCGGCGGCGGCGCGAGCCCGAGCGGGCGCAGCAGCGGGCTCGCCGGGCCGCACAGCTCGATCCAGGCGATCGCGGTGATCTGTGCCGGTATCATCAGCGGCAGCATGAAGGCGAACACCATTGCCCCGCGGAAGCGGACGTCGGTGAGCGAAACCAGCAGCGCCGCGCTGCCGCCGAGCAGGAGCGAGACCGCCGTGCCCGCGGCTGCCGTCGCGAGCGTATGGTCGAGCGCGGTCCAGGTCGCCGGCGCCGCGAGCACGCGCGTCAGCGCGGTCAGGTCGACGCGGCCCTCCGGCATCAGCCCCGCCGCCGCGAGCCGTACGGCCGGAACCACGGCGAGCAGGAGCACGACGGTGCCGAGGAGGGCGGCGAACACCGTCTCGCCGGGCGGCGGCCACCATCGCGACGCGGATGCGCCGGCCGCGGCGGGGACGTCCGATCCGGCCGTGATGGCGGGGGCGGCGGTCAGCCGCCGAAGAGGTCCGCGAATGTCTTCTTCAACTCCTCTTCCCGCGCCGCAACCTTGCCGGCGTCGATCGACAGGATCTTGAGCTTGTCCGCAGGCGGGAAGCCGGCGGGCGGAGCGACGTCCTTGCGCGCCGGCAAGAAGCCCTGGCGTGCCGCAAGCTCCTGCCCGTCCTTCGAGAGGACGAAGTCGATGAAGGCGTGCGCAGCGTCCGGGTTTTTCGCCGTCCGCAGCACGGCGACCGGTTCGGTCACCGCCGTCACGCCCTCTTCGGGGAAGACGAAATCGACCGGCGAGCCTTTCTGCTTCGCGTTCAGCGCCATGAAATCGACGGCGACGCCGTACAGGCGCTGTCCGCCCGCCACGGCGGACAGGACGGCGCCGTTGCCGCGCGCCGCCGTCGCGCCGTTCCGCGCGAGGTCCACGAAGTAGCCGGGACCGAAGACGTGCTCGTCGGAGAGCGCTGCCATGTGGATGAGCGCGGCGCCGGAATAGAGCGGGCTCGGCACGATGACCTGTCCCTTGGCGTCCGGCGCGAGCAGATCCTTCCATGAGGACGGGCGCTTCGCCGCCGCCGCGTTGACCATGATGCCGGTCGTGATCAGCTTGGACCCGAAATAGGTGCGGTCCGGGTCGTAGGCTTCCGGCGGGAGCGCCGCGACGTCCACGTCCGGCAGCGCCGTCAGGCGCTTGTCCGTCTTGAGCTGCTCCATCGTCACCGCGTCGGCGATGAAGAGCACGTCGGGGCGGGGCGCTCCGCCGGCCAGCTCCGCCTGCAGCTTGTTCATCACCTCCGTCGTGCCCGAGCGGAAGGTCTCCACCTTGACCTTGGGATAGCGCTTCGTGAAGGCGTCGACGGTCTCGGCGGCGATCTTGTCGGGCTGCGAGGTGTAGAGCACGAGCGGGCCGGCGGGCTCGGCCGCGCCGGCGGTTCGCAGTACGACCGCGGCGGCGAGCAGAAAGGCGGCGCCGGTCACGCGCGAGATCACGATGGGCCTCCCTTGTTTCGTCCGACGTCCGCTCCGGCATAGCCTATGCCGGTTTCCCGACCGTCTCGTGAAGCCTCTCCCGCATCGGCCGTCGCGGCGAGCAGGCAGGCGGTGAGGACGAGCGTCGCCAGCCACCAGCTCTGCCAGACGCCGTAGCTGACGCCGAAGACCAGCAGCGCCGCGGCGGCCGTGCCGGTCGCCGCAGCCCGCGTGGTCGGCGTCGCGATCCGGCGGAGCGCGGCGCACAGGGCGACGACGAATGCGGCGACGGCGAGCGCGCCCGGTACGCCCAGTTCCAGCCAGACCTGCAGGAAGCCGTTGTGCGGATGCAGCGGCAGGAGCTGCTCGGTGAGCATCTCCGGCCCGCCATTGCGGCCCCAGCGGAAGACGGAGATCTCGTCGCCGCCGTGCGGGATCGCGCGCGACGCATCGAAGCCTTGGCCGACGAGCCCGTCCGGTTGGAAGATGTGCCCGGCGACGAAGCGCCAGATCGTCAGGCGATGGTGCGTCGAGGTCGGAATCGGCAGGTCCATCGACCAGATCGCCTGCGGGCTCGGCAGCATGCGGGCAAGCGGCGGCCCGAGCAGCAGCACCAGGACGGTAACGGCCGCGAGGGCGCCGATGACGGCGCGCGGCCGCCACCGCGCCGCGGCGGAGACGGCGGTGAGCGTGACCAGCGCGAGCTTCGCGGCGAGGCTGATCGTCGCGAAGATCGCGACGGCCGCACCGGCAAGCAATGCGGCCACGGCGGCGATCCTCAGTATCGCAAAGCGGCGCGTCTCTACGCGCCCGATTACGGTCGGCCACGCCGGCCCGACGGCGAGGGCGAGAACGGTGGCGCCGCGGTCGGGCGCGCTCATCAGCGATTCGCGCGGACGCGCGCCGGTCCAGGCAAGCCCGCCTTTGAGGAACCGGGTCAGCTCGTTCCCGCTCCACATGTCGGCGGCGATCAGCAGCAGGCCGAGCGTCAAGCCGAGCAGCAGGGCGATACGGACGATCCGGCGCTGTGCCGGGTCGAGGCGCCGGGCCGGCTCGAACAGGACGGCGCCGCACAGCAGGACGCCGAGAAACTGCGCCGCGCCGCCCGCGCTGAAGCGGGGCGCCAGCGACCACGGCGCCGTCGCCAGCGCCCACAGCGCGAGCGCCGCGAGCGGCGCCGCGACGGCGAGCGGCGGCAGCGCCAGAGCGACCGCGCCGCTGCCGCCGCGCCACCGCAGCAGCAGCACCGCCACCGCCGCGAGCACGAGGAGCGACGCCATGGAGAGCGGCGCGAAGACCGAGAGCGGCAGGCCGACGGCCGCCGTCACGGCGAGCACGTGTCCGGCATGCAATGCGCTCGCTGGCGCTGCCGCCAAGCCGCTGGCGGCGGACGGCGGACGGGCTGTTGTTTCTCCCGGTGCCGCCATCGGAACGGTCGAACGCGCGCTCATGCCGTTGCCGGCGGGTGGCACCGCGCGGCGCTGGGCGGCTGAGGCGCCGGTGCGCCGGCGTTTCCAAGCATCTCGCGGTAGAGCGCCTGCACCGCGCCGGCGATGGCGGTTTCGGCGTATTCGCCTTCCACCGTGCGGCGCGCCGCCGCGCCGAGGCGTCGCCGCAGCGCCGGATCGGCCGCCAGCCTCGCCAGTGCGTCGGCGAGCGCGGCGGCGTCGCGTACCGGCACGAGCAGCCCGTTCGCCTCGTGCCGCACCAGCTCGCGGCAGCCGGGGACGTCCGTTGCAAGCATCGGGCGGCCGCAGGCGGCGGCTTCGAGAAGCGCCTTGGGCAGGCCCTCGCGATAGGACGGCAGCAGCGCGATCGACGCGTGCCGCCAGATCTCGGCGATGTCGTCGCGGTGGCCCCACCACTCGGCGACGCCCTCCGCCTGCCAGCCGCGCAGCGTCGCCTCCGGGATCGAGCGCGGGTTCGCCGGGTCGGGGCGGCCGACCAGCGCGAGCCGCAGCGCAACGCCGCGCTGCCTCAGCTTCCGGCTCGCCTCGACCGCCTCGCCGACGCCCTTGTCCCACAGCATGCGCCCGACCAGTGCGGCGATGGGAACGGCGCCGGCATCCGCCGCCGCCGGGTCCGGCGTCGGCGCGAGCCGCGCGATGTCGACGCCGGAGCCGCGGACGAGCGCGATGCGCTCGGCGGCGACCAGTCCCGATCCGGCGAAGAAGGCGCGGTCGTCCTCGTTCTGCACCAGCAGGCGGCTGCCCGGCCGGTCGAGCAGGAAGCGGAACGCCGACGTGACGGCCGGGCGCAGCAGCCGCGCCGCCGGAGTCGCCGACGCGAAGACGAAGCCGAGCCCGGCGAGCGCGTTGACGACGGAAGGCACGCCGGCGAGACGCGCCGCCAGCGCGCCGTAGAGCACCGGCTTCAGCGCGACGTGATGGACGAGGTCCGGCCGTTCGCGACGGTAGAGGGCATAAAGCTCGCGCACCGCCGCCGCTTCGCGCAGCGGATCGGCGCTGCGCCGGTCAAGCCGCCGCAAAGGGACGAGGCGGAAGCCCTCGGCGCCGATCGCCTCGCCGTGGCTGTCGACGCGGGTGGCGACGACGACCTCGCAGCCGAGATCGCGGGCCGCCCGCGCCATCGGCAGGCGGTGCGAGCAGAAATACCAGTCCTCGGTGACGACGAAGAGGATCTTCGGACGCGGCCGGCGCTGCGCCGCCGCCGCAGCCGTCGGTGCATTGCCGGCGTTCATCCCGCGGCGGCGGCGGGAACGGCTGCGGCGGCCAGCGCGGCCGTGCGGGATGCCGCCGCGCCGTCCGGCGCCTCCATTGCAGTCTGCTCGCGCTCCAGCCATGCCTGGAACATCAGCACCGCCCACAACCGGTGCTGATGGTTGGCGCGGCCGGAGAGGTGCGCCGTCCACGCCGCCCGGACCGGCTCGGCAGCGATGTATCCCTCGCGCCGCAGCCGCGCCGGATCGAGGAGGTCCTCGGCCCAGCCGCGCAGCGGGCCACGCAGCCAGCCGTCGATCGGCAGGGCGAACCCGCTCTTCGGCCGATCCGTGAGGGAAGGCGGCACGTACCGGGCGAGGACTTGTCGGAGCAGCCACTTGCTGCGCCCGTCGCGGATCCGCATCGACGGCGGCAGCCGCCACGCGAACTCGACGACGCGGTGGTCGAGGAGCGGCACGCGCGCCTCCAGAGCGACCGCCATGCTCGCCCGGTCGACCTTGGTCAGGATGTCGTCCGGCAGATAGGTCGCCATGTCGAAAAGCTGGAACCGCTCGACCGGATCGCCGGCCGCCACCGCAGCGGTCAACGCCGGATCGTCGAGCGCCGTCGCCGCGGGATCCCGGCCGGCGCCGGGCACCAGATCCTCGCCGGTCCACAGCGTCACCAGCCGCCGATAGGCGCGGCCGGCATCCTCGGGCGCCGCGAGCAGCGCTGCGAGCTTGTGCAGCTTGTCGCCGAGCTGCGGCGGACGGACCCCGGAGGGCAGCAGCGCGGCCGCGCGATCCCAACGGGCCGGCGGAACGGCGGCGAGCAGGCCGGCGGCGGCGCGGCGCAGCGGCGCCGGCAGCGCCGCCGCGCGGGCAAGCCGGGAGGCGGCGAGGTGCCGGTTGTAGCCGGCGAAAAGCTCGTCGCCACCATCGCCCGAGAGCGCGACCGTGACGTGGCGCC
>DASWRT010000319.1:0-9906 GCA_036403035.1 Allostellaceae bacterium
GCGCGGGCGAGCGCCGCGTCCATCGTCGCCGGGAAGTCGCCGCTGTCATAGGCGACCATCATCGGCGTCTTGTACGGCATGTCCTCGGGCCGGACGAAGTTCCGCCGCCGGATCTCCGTCGGCGACAGGCCGGTCTCGCGCGCCGCCGCATCGACCAGCCGCTCGACGATGTAGGCTGTCTCCGGCCGGCCGGCGCCGCGGTAGGCGTCGACCCAGACGGTGTTGGTGAACACCGCCCGGACGTTCACGAAAGCCGCCGGGATGCGGTAGGCGCCGGTGAGCAGGCGGAAGCCGGCCATCGTCGGGATGAAGAGCGAGAAGTGCGAGAGGTAGGCGCCCATGTTGGCGTGCGTCTCGGCGCGGATCGCCAGGAACTTCGCGTCGCCGTCGAGCGCCAGCTCGGCATGCACGTGCTGCTCGCGGCCCTGCGTGTCGGTGAGGAACGCCTCCTGCCGGTCGCTCGCCCACTTGACCGGGCGGCCGAGCAGCTTGGCCGCCCACGGGACGAGGGAGTTCTCCGGGAAGTCGAAGGTCTTCATGCCGAAGCTGCCGCCGACGTCCGTCGTCACGATCCGCACCTTGTCCTCGCCGACCGCGAGGTTGCGGGCGACGATCGTCCGCATGCCGACGACGCCCTGCGTGCCGAGATGGACGGTGAAGCGGTCATCCGCCGGGTCGTACTCGCCGACCACGGCGCGCGCCTCGATCGAGTTGACGACGACGCGGCTGATCTCGAGGTCGAGCCGGACGATCCGCGCCGCGCGGGCGAACGCCTCGCCGGTCGCCTTCTCGTTGCCGAGGCTCCAGTCGAGCGCGACGTTGCCCGGCGCCTCGTCCCACAGCGTGGGCGCACCGGGCGCCGTTGCGGCGACCGGATCGACGACTGCGTCGAGCAGGTCGTACTCGACCTCGATCAGGTCGGCGGCGTCCTTCGCCTGGTTCAGCGTCTCGGCGACGACCATCGCGATAGGGTCGCCGACGCAGCGCACGCGGTCGGCGGCGAGCAGCGGCCGGCCGGGGTTCGCGCAGTTCGATCCGTCCCGGTTCTTGAGCGGCGCGACGCAGCGGATCAGTCCCAGTCCGGCGGCGGCCACCTCCGCGTGGGTGTAGACCGCCAGCACGCCAGGCGCCGCCTTCGCCGCCTCGGCGTCGATCCGGCGGACCCGCGCGTGGGCGTGCGGCGAGCGCAGGAAGTGCGCGTAGGCCTGACCCGGACGGTTGACGTCGTCCGTGTAGCGTCCCGTACCCGTGACGAACCGGGCGTCTTCCTTGCGGCGTACCGACTGACCGATGCCGAACTGCCCCACGTCTACCTCCTGGTCGGGTTGCACCGAAGCCAACATAGTCCGCCAGCCGCCGCCGTCACGTCTCTTCAGCGTCGCGGCGCGCGGCGGCGCGATCTCGGCCGGCCGGCAGTATGCACTTTTTAAGGGTAAAAATGAAATCGCCGTGGCGCTCCGGCGCTTTGCGTCGGGCCGGTTAGGCGCTGGACCGGGCGGCGGCGGCGGACGTACCCTGCCGCGCCTGCCTGCCGGCCAGCGTCCGTGCGCTGCCGGGAAAGAATGGAAGCTCGGGAGGATGCCGCCGATATGCCGGATCACGCTGACGTCTCCGCCGTCGCCCGCCGCACGGGATCGAACCGCCCCACCGTCGCGCAGGCGGTCGCCGCCGCGCTGCGCCGTCACGGCGTCGAGCTTACCTTCGGGCAGAGCCTGCCGAGCGCCTTCCACCTCGCCGCGCCGGCCTTCGGCATCCGGCAGGTCGCCTACCGCGCCGAGAATGCCGGCGGCATCATGGCGGACGGCTACGCCCGGATGTCGAACCGCGTCGCCGTCGTCACCGCGCAGAACGGCCCGGCCGCGACGCTCCTCGTCCCGCCGCTGGCCGAGGCGCTGAAGGCGTCGGTGCCGGTCGTGGCGCTGGTGCAGGAGGTGCCGCACGATCAGGCGGACCGCAACGCGTTCCAGGAACTGGATCACGTCGACCTGTTCCGCGGCGTCGCGAAATGGATCCGCCGCCTCGACGTGCCCGCGCGCGCCGACGACTATGTCGACATGGCCTTCACCGCCGCCGCGAGCGGCCGTCCGGGGCCGGCGGTGCTGCTGCTGCCCGCCGACGTTCTATCGATGGAGACTGGCGAGGAGGCCAGCGCCGCCCGGCGACGACGGCTCGATCTCGGCCGTTTCCCGCTCGACCGCACCGCGCCGGACCCGGCGGCGGTCGACGCGGCGGCCGACCTGCTTGCGAACGCCCGCGGTCCGCTCGTCGTGGCAGGCGGCGGCGTCCATCTCTCCGATGCGGCGGCCGCGCTCGCCGCGCTCCAGGAGCGGTGCGCGCTGCCGGTCGCGACGACGACCATGGGCAAGGGCGCGGTGGACGAGACGCATCCGCTGAGCGTCGGCGTGATCGGCTACTTCATGGGCCCGAACGGCGCCACCCGCCATCTCCGCGGCCTCGTCGACGAGGCGGACGTCGTGCTGCTGGTCGGCACTCGGACCAACCAGAACGGCACCGACAGCTGGACGCTGTTCCCCGACGGCGCTCGCTTCATCCATCTCGATATCGACCCGCTGGAGATCGGCCGAACCTACGAGGCGTCGGTCCGGCTCGTCGGCGACGCCCGGCTCGGCCTCGACGCCCTGTCCGCGGCGCTGGAGGCGCGCGGGACCGGCACGAGCCGGCGGGCTGCCCGCGCCGCGCTCGAACGGCGCATCGCCGAGGGGAGGCGGGCACATGCAGCCGAAGCCGCCGGCATGCTCCAATCCGACGCCCGCCCGATCCGGCCGGAGCGGATCATGGACGCGATCAACCACGTCGCCGATGCCGAGACGATCCTCGTCGCCGACGCGAGCTACGCGACGATCTGGCTCGCCAACTACGTCCCGGCGCAGCGCGCCGGGCAGCGCTTCCTGACGCCGCGCGGGCTCGCCGGGCTCGGCTGGGGCCTGCCGCTGGCGCTGGGCGCCAAGGCCGCCGCGCCGGGGCGGCACGTCCTCGCCGTCACCGGCGACGGCGGCTTCGCGCATTGCTGGGCCGAGTTGGAGACCTCGCTGCGCATGGATCTGCCGGTGACGCTCGTGGTGCTGAACAACGAGGTCCTCGGCTACCAGAAGCACGCCGAGAGCGTGAAGTTCGGCGCGCACACCGACGCCTGCCACTTCCGCCCGGTCGACCACGCCCGCATCGCCGAGGCGTGCGGCTGCCTCGGCGTGCGCGTCGAGGATCCGGCCGACCTCGTGCCGGCGCTGCGCCGGGCGCGCGAGGCGGACCGCACGACGGTGATCGACGTAATCACCGCACCGGACGCCTTCCCGCCGATCACATCGTTCGAGGGACAGCCGACGGAGTTGTGAGACGGCGTTGCCGGGTTCGGGGCCGCGGCTATCGCCATCGCCGGTGACGACCGATCAGCAGGAGCAGCACGCTTCGGGCGGTCGCCGCCATCTCCCGCAGGATCAGCGGAAGCTCGCGGCGCAGGGGTTGCGGCGCCGGCGCGGCCGTGCCGACGACGCGGAGGCCGGCCATCCGGAACATCAGACGCGCGCGGGGCAGGTGATAGCGGTCGGTGACGAGGATCACAGAGCGCCTTCCGTCCGGCGTCAGCAGCGCGGCGGTCCTGACCGCATTTTCGAACGTATTGGCGGAGTCCCGCTCCAGCAGGATCGCCGGGCGGGGCACGCCGGCGGCAAGCGCGACCGCGAGCATCGCCTCCGCCTCGCTGCGACGCCGACCGTCGCCGCCGCCGCCGGACAGCACGAGGAGCGGCGCCGTCCCCGCCAGGAACGCCGCGGCGCCGCATCGTGTGCGTCGGACCAGGGCCGGCGAAGGGCGGCCGGCCTCGTCCAGCGCGCAGCCCAGGACGACGATTGCGTCGGCCGGCTCCGCGGGCCGGCGCGGCTGCTCGTCCTCATGCCCTGCTCTCGACAACCAAGTCAGTCCGATACTGTCGGCGATCGGCCGCGATCGGGCCATGATCACGCGTTCCCGGCAAGCGGCTTCATCGCCTCGATCGCATCATAGGGGAGGATCGTTGCATGCGCGTTCTCGTCACCGGAGGGACAGGCTTCATCGGCGCGTGGGTCGTGCGCAAGCTGATCGATGCCGGCCACGAGCCGCGAGTCTTCGACGTGGCGGACGAGCGCGAGCGGCTGCGGTTCGTCCTCGGCGACGAGGCGGCGGCGGACGGCATTCCCTTCGTGCTCGGCGATGTCGCGGACACCGACGCGGTCCTGCGGGCCGGGGAGGGGTGCGAAGCGGCGATCCATCTGGCCGGACTGCTGACGCCGGCCTGTCGCGCGGATCCGCTGCGCGGCGCCCGCGTCAACGTGCTCGGCACGCTCGGCCTTTTCGAGGCGGCGAAACGCCATGGGTTCCGCGGCCTGTCCTATGCCAGCACCGCGGCCGTGTTCGGGCCGGAGGACGGACGCATTCCGCGCCCGGTCAGCCATTACGGCACGTTCAAGCTGGCCAACGAGGGCAACGCGCGGGCCTATTGGCGCGACGACGGGATCTCCAGCGTCGCATTGCGGCCGTTCGTCGTTTACGGCCCCGGCCGCGACCGCGGCCAGACAGCGGGACCGTCTCTGGCGATGCGGGCCGCCGCCCATGGCGAACCGTACGTGATTCCCTTCACCGGTCCCTCGGGCCTCGAATATGTCGAGGACACTGCGGCGGCGTTCGTCGCGGGCGCAACGGAGGCGCCGCCGGGCGCCTACGCCTTCAGCCTGCCCGGTATCGTTGCCGGCACCGACGAGTTGATCCGGATCATCCGCGACGTCGCACCGTCTGCCGATATCCGGGCGGACGGCCCGCCGCTGACGACCGCGCCGCAGCTCCACGAGGAGCGGCTGCGGCAGGTGCTGCCCGGCCTGCCGCCGCCAACCCCATTGCATGAAGGTGTCCGGGCGACGATCGAGTTCTACCGACGGGCGCGGCGATGAACCTCATCGTCCGTCTCGCGCCCCGCTCGGAGGCATAAGAGCAAGGCCGCCACGCTCATTCGTTGCCGTTGATGTGCATCAACGGCGCGTCCGTGTCAATTCGCTAGGGTGTGGCGTTCGGTGCCTTGAGGTTCCCTGCCGTGCCCACTCAACCCCGTATCTACATCGTCGACGACGACGAAGCGGTCCGGGCTTCGCTCCGCCTGCTGATCGAGTTGGAGGGGCTTCCGGTCGAGGATTTCGCCTCGGGCCGCGCATTCCTCGATGCCTGCGGCACAAATCCGAAAGGCTGCCTCGTCCTCGACGTGCACATGCCGGACATGGGCGGGGTCGAGGTGCTGGAGGCCCTGCGCCGCCGCGGCGCCTTCCTGCCGACGATCCTCGTGACCGGCAGGAGCGACGGGCCGCTCCGCGCCCGCGCCCGGGCGGCCGGCGCGATCCGTCTGGTCGAAAAGCCGTTCGCGGTCGACGCCATGCTCGATCTGGTGCACGGCGCATTCGACGGCGGAGCCTCTCGCCGCGAGCCGGACGGAGTGCCCGACTGAGTTCCATCTCAGCAACACCCGCAGGGCATACACGGCACATGGAGGCGGCGTGCGTCGCGCTTGGGATGCGCGCCCCGAACATCACCTGCTCGACTTCAGGGTGTCCGGAGCTGCCGCGGCCTTCACGACCGCCGGACTAAGATGAGGCAGGGTGCGTGCCGCCGCTTGAGTTCGGTGCATATCTTCTCCGCTGCCTCCCCGGAAATCGGTCCCAGTCGAACGCGCCAGAGGGATCCCTCGTCGGTCGTCTCGACGCGGGTCCCGATCGGCCGCACCCGACCGAGAAGATCGGAGTGAATGCGGCGAAGCCGATTCCACTCCTGCCAAGCGGCCTCTTCGGTCGGCAGGGCGCCGAGTTGGAGCTGATACTCCGGCTCCGCTTGTGTCGAGACCGGCGTGCGTGAGACCTTCGCCCCAGCCCTTGCCGGTAAAGCGGTCGCGTCCGGCGCGACGGGCGAGGGATTTGACCTGTCCTGAGGCTCCGTATCCGCGGTATCCGTCATCGCCAGAGCTAGGGCGGATTCGGACGATAGCAGGCCGAGCGCGTTGTGCGACGTTCCATCGGATGCGCCGGCGATAACGATCTCCGCCTGCGGCTCCGTTGCGGCGATGGCAGACTCGCGAACGTAATGATTGTATAGAACCGCGCCTCCCAAGCAGGCGGTGAGAGCGCCGGCGCTGCCGAGGCGGCCCCATCTGCTTGCGGCGGAACCTCGCCCGGCGGCCGCGTCATCCGCTCCGCTGCGAAGCGTCTTGAACGTCGGTTCCGAGGGCGCGCCTTCGACCGGCAGACGGGGATATGACCCGGCGCCGCTACGGGCGGGGATGCGGACCGGCGCGAAATTCGGCTCCGGCGTGCGATCGTCGATCAGGCGAATGCGCTCGCCGTCCTGCACGCCAGCTCCAATCCTCCGGTACGCATCCTCGCGCCGGGAGACGTGCGCATCGTCGAGGCCGGTGGCGACGATGGATACGCGCATCCGGCCGCCGAGCCTTTCGTCGAAGGCGGAGCCGAAGATGATGTTCGCCTCGGGATCGGCCTCGTCGCGGATGCGTTCGGCGGCGCGCTCGACCTCGAACAACGTCATGTCCGATCCGCCGCTGATATTGATGAGGACGCCGCGCGCGCCCCTCATCGATCCTGCATCGAGCAGCGGGTTCGATATCGCCGCCGCGGCGGCATCGACGGCGCGGGCCTCGCCTTGCCCCTCGCCGGCCCCCATCATCGCCCAGCCCATGTCCCTCATCACCGTGGAAATGTCGGCGAAGTCGAGATTGATGAGGCCCGGCACGACGATGAGGTCGGAGATGCTCCGGACGCCCGCGTGGAGCACCTGATCGGCCATCCTGAAGGCGTCCGCGAAGGTTGTCCGATCGGTCGATACCTGGAACAGGTTCTGGTTGGGGATCACGATCAGCGTGTCGACGCTCTGCCGAAGCTCGATGATGCCGGCTTCCGCCTGCCTCATCCGGTGCGTGCCTTCGAAGTGGAACGGCTTCGTGACGACGCCGACGGTCAGGACGCCATGTTCCCGCGCCGCGCGGGCGATCACCGGCGCTGCTCCCGTGCCCGTGCCCCCGCCCATTCCGGCGGTGACGAACACCATGTCGGCGCGCCGGAGGACCGTAACGATATCCTCGATCGTCTCCTCCGCGGCCGCGCGGCCGACATCGACGCGGGCGCCTGCTCCAAGGCCGCGCGTGAGGGCGGTGCCGATCTGGATCCTGATACGCGCGGCGGACTGCGCGATCGCTTGGGCGTCCGTATTCATGATGCAGAAGTCGACGCCTGCGAGGCCGCCGCTGAACATGTTGTTGACGGCGTTGCCGCCTGCGCCGCCCACCCCGATCACAAGAATTTTCGGCTTGTGAGCACCTCGCTTAAACGAAAACGGACGAAACAATGCCAAATCTTTCCATGAGGAAAGATGCCTTTCGCGCATGATGTACTTCTCCTCCTTAAGAGGATTGGTAGTGCTACGAATGTGAATGCATAGAAGTGAGGTCGCTATGACGGAGAAATCTCTTGGTAGGCGATTTGGTTATTGGAGGAACTTTGAAATTTTGGGATGGGCGCGTCGACTTAAATCAGGAGATTTCGAATCCAATCCTTCTGGGAGCGGTAATTTTGCAACATGCGGCTTGAGCGCAAAAGACTGTCCAGCAGAGACGGCCGGCGGATATCTGTCGGATACGGCTGACGTACGGTCTATCGGCCGGCGGCCGACCGGCGGAGATGGCGGTCGAGACGCGCGAAACCCATGTCGGCGACGATCGCGAACAGTCCGACGACGACCGCGCCCTGAAGGACATAGGCCGGCTTGCTGGCGACGAGCCCGTCGATGATCGGCGTCCCGAGCGTCACCGCGCCGACCGTCGAGCCGATCGTCGCCGTGCCGATATTGATGATAACCGAGGTCCGGATTCCGGCGAGGATCACCGGCGCGGCGAGCGGCAGGTCGACGTCGCGCAGCATCTGCAACGGCGACAGTCCCATCCCGGCCGCGGCCTCGCGCACGGCGCCGGGCACGCCGTCGAGCCCGGCGATGGCGTTCTCGACGATCGGCAGCAGGCCGTAGAGCGCCAGCGCGATCAAGGTCGGCAGCGGGCCGAAGCCGACCGCCGGCACGGCGATCGCCAGCACGGCGGCCGGCGGGAAGGCCTGCCCGACCGCGGCGACGGCATCGACGAGCGGCCGGAAATCCCTTCCGGAGGGTCGCGTCACGAACATGCCGAGCACGATTGCGGTCACCGTCGAGGCGAGGCTCGATGCGGCGACGAGGCCGGCATGCGACAGGAACAGCATGAGGAAGCTCTCGCGCGACCAGATCGGCGGGTCGACCGCCGGGAAGGCCCGCGCGAAGAGCGGCCCGAGCGCCGGCATCGCCAGCACGAGGAAGGCGAGCAGCAGCGCCGCCCAAAGCAGCGGGTCGGCAAGCCGCCGCCGCCGCATCACCGCGAGGAAACCATGTCGGCGAGCGCGATCGCGCCGACCGGCGCGCCGTGCGCGTCGCGGACCGCGAGCCGGTCGGTCTGGCGCTCGACCATGCGCGAGACCGCCTCGCTGAGCGGCGCGTCGGCGTCGATCGGCTCGCCGGGAGCCGTTTCCCCGGTCCGCATCACGTCGCCGACGCGGCGGATCGACAGCAGCTTGAGCCCGCGGTCGGAGCGGCCGATGAAGTCGTGCACGAACGCGTCGGCCGGGCGCTCGACGATGTCGGCGGGCGTGCCGGCCTGGGCCAGCCGCCCGTCACGCAGCACTGCGATCCTGTCGGCGAGGCGCAGCGCCTCGTCCATGTCGTGCGTCACGAACAGGATCGTCGTGCCGGTCGCGCGGTGGATCCGCGCCAGTTCGTCCTGCAGCGTGTCGCGGGTGATCGGGTCGAGCGCGCCGAACGGTTCGTCCATCAGCAGCAGCTCCGGGCCGGCCGCGAGGGCGCGGGCGACGCCGACGCGCTGCTGCTGACCGCCGGAGAGCTGGTGCGGATACCTGCCGCGCACCGCGTCCGCATCGAGGCGCAGCAGGTCGAGCAGTTCGGCGACGCGCGCGCGGACGCGCTCCGGCTTCCATCCGAGGAGCCGCGGCACGGTCGCGATGTTGTCGTCGACCGTCCAGTGCGGGAATAGCCCGACCGACTGGATGACGTATCCGATGCGCCGGCGCAGCGTCTCCGGCGGCAGCCGCGCAACGTCCTCGCCGCCGATACGGATCGTACCGGAACTTGCCGGCACCAGCCGGTTCACCATCCGCAGCAGCGTCGACTTCCCGCTGCCCGACGGTCCGACGAGCACGCACAGCTCGCCGCGCCGGACGGTGAGGGACACGTCGTCGACGACCCGGCGCCCGCCATAGTCCTTGACGATCCGGTCGATCTCGATCACGGCACGCCGTCTCCTCCGCGTCGGCGCGTCCGGGCAAGATCCGCCAGACTCCTCAGCACGATGTCCGCCGCGAGCGCCAGCAGGATCGCCGGCACGGCTCCGAGCAGCACGAGGTCGAGCGCGTACTGGCCGAGCCCCTGGAAGACGAAGGAGCCGAGCCCGCCCGCGCCGATCAGCGCCGCGACGACGGCAAGCCCGATCGCCTGCACCGTGACGATCCGGAGGCCGGACAGGAAGACGGGAAGGGCGAGGGGAAGCTCGACCTTCCGCAGGATCTGGCCGCTTGTAAACCCCATTCCGGCCGCGGCCTCGATCACCGCCGGGTCGACGCCGGCAAGTCCCGCCTGCACGTTGCGGGCGACCGGCAGCAGCGAATAGAGCACGAGCGCGACGACCGCCGGAGCGACGCCGATGCCGCGCACGCCGATCGCGCCGAGCGCGGGCACCGCCGTCGCGAGCACCGAAAGCGGCTCGATCAGCAGTCCGAAGAGCGCGATCGAGGGGATCGTCTGCATGAGGTTCAGGGCCGCGAAGAGCGG
>DASWRT010000320.1:0-12093 GCA_036403035.1 Allostellaceae bacterium
ATCGACGCATGGTGGCTTTCGGACAAGCCGGCCTTCCCTGACACGGACATTGTGCTTTGTCCAAAAAGGAAATATCCTGCTGCTCCGCGCTTCCGGCGCATCCGCTCTTTGACATCGTTTATCATCAAGAGAGTCACCAGCTTCAGGCGGTGGTTCTAATTGTAGGGGATCCCGTTGGGGAGCCCTTGCCACAGCATCAGTGAGACCGGCGGCAGGCGGAACGGTGTTCCGCCGAGAGCCCGCGGGCGGGGCAAGCCCCGCCCCTACGTTAGAAAAGGCTCACAGCATCCAGCTTCGATATCGCACCGGTCGCCGCACCACCGGTTGCGCGGAACGGTATCGCGAACACGCAAAGCGGGTACGGCGCAAAACCGGAGCGGATGTGCAGAAAAACAGGAAGGAAACAGGCGGATAACAGGACGAAAACAGGAGCAAAAATCCTGTTCCCACCTGTTTTTTATCTGAAGATCGGGGCACAACCCATTGATCCGCATGGGAACGTATTCGTGGATAGTCCTGTAAACGCCTCCCCGCGCTTACAATTTGGATTATCACGCCATTACCACTACACGTAGTTATTGCATCAAACGAGCAACCCGCCGCCGCTCAGCTCCGCCACCGCAGCGTCCGCGCCTTCACCGGGTTGACGAACTCCCGCCCCTCGGCCCTAGCGCGGCGGTATTCGTTCTTCAGGCGGTAGTACCATTTCGCCTGCACGTCGGCGTCGTTGATCAGCAGCAGCGCGGGTTGGTGGCGCAGCCCCTCCTGCTGCTTCGTCATGATGTCGCGGTCCTGGCGCAGGAAGGCGCGGACGAAGGGGCGCAGCGCCGGCTTCAGCGGCCCGAGCCACGGCATCGTCCAGTAGATCGCGTGGTTGATCTCGGTCCAGCCCTCCTCGACCGGGGTGATCGCGGTGAGGTTGCAGAGCACGTGGCGCCCGGCGCTTATATGCTCCACCCGCACGCTCGGCAGGCGGAACGCGATCTCGGTCTCGGGCGCGCCGCCGAGGAGGCGGTAGGCGTTCGAGTTCTTCGACGGCGCGTGCCGCGTCATCGTGAAGCCGAACGGCGACGGCGCGAACGGCTTCGCCTTCTCGTGGATCGAGCGGCGCGAGCGCCACCACCACGCGCGGTGCACGAACGGCCCGTGCGCCGGGTCCATCAGGCCGACCACCGCATGGTCGATCGCCGCGCGGAAACGCATCGTCTCGACCATCGAGGGCGCGCGGTCCTCGCCGATGTCCGGCAGCACCGGGATCTCCGGCACGCCCGGAGCGGCCGGGTCGCCGTCGCCGAAGAACACCCAGACGTTCCCCTGCACCTCGCGCGCCGGGTAGGATCTGACGCGGATGCGCGACAGGTCGAACGGCTGATCCGACGTCAGTGACGGGATCGCCGTGCAGCGCCCGTCCGTGCCGAAGCGCCAGCCGTGGTAGCAGCACTCGACCTCCTTGCCGTCGAAGGCGCCGCAGGAGAGCGGGATGCCGCGATGCGGGCAGATGTCGCGGAGCGCGAAGGGCACGCCGTCGCCGCCGCGCCCGATCAGCAGCGGCTCGCCGAGCATCGTCTTCGCCAGCATGCGGCCGGGCTTGAGAAGCCGCCCCGGCACGGCGTAGTACCAGACCTCGCGCAGCGGCGCTGCGCCGTTCTCCTCCACGTCGGTCGACCTCGTCCTGTGCTGCCCGTCCACCGGCTCATCCACTTGTCGGCGGCCGGAGAGTAGCGGCGGCGCTCCTCCAGCGAAAGACACCGCGACGCCGCGGCGGCGCGCGTTGCGCGCCGGGATTGACGGTCCACCGCCGATGCGCGATGAGCGATGTCAGGAGAGAAACGCCTGGGGAGTGCCGCCAATGACCGACGAGCTGATCCGCCTGTCCGCCCGCGAGGCGGTGCGCCGCCTGAAATCCGGCGAGGTGTCGCCGCTGGAGCTGATCGACGCGGCGCTGGCGCGGATCGAGGCGGTCGACGGCGCGGTCAACGCGCTGCCGATCCGCTGCCCCGAGCGGGCGCGCGAACGGGCGAAGCGCCTCGCCGACGGTCGCGGACGCAGCGACCGCGACGCGCCGGGCTGGCTCGCCGGCCTGCCGGTCGTCATCAAGGATTCGATGGACGTCGCCGGGGTGCGCAGCACCGAGGGCTCGCCGATCTTCGCCGGCCGCGTGCCGGACCGCTCCGACATCCAGGTCGACCGGCTGGAGCGGCGCGACGCGCTCGTCATGGCGCGGTCGAACGCGCCGGAGTTCGCCGCCGGCAGCAACACCTTCAACGAGGTGTTCGGCAAGACGCTGAACCCCTGGGACACCGCGACGACCTGCGGCGGCTCCTCCGGCGGCTCGGCGGTGGCGCTGGCGACCGGCATGGCGTGGCTCGCCAACGGCACCGACCTCGGCGGCTCTCTGCGCATCCCGGCGAGCTTCTGTTCCGTCGTCGGCTACCGGCCCAGTCCCGGCGTGGTCGCGCAGGGCCCCGGCGCCAACGGCTTCGACGACATGTCGGTCAGCGGCCCGATGGCGCGCGACGTCGCCGACGCGGCGCTGATGCTCGACGCGATGGCCGGGCTCGACATCCGCGATCCGCGCTCGCTCGACGCCCCGCCCCGTTCGTTCCAGGCCGCCGTCGCCGCGCCGCGCCCGCCGCGCCGCGTCGGTTGGTCGGCCGATCTCGGCTTCCTGCCGGTCGACCCGGAGGTGCGCGAGATCTGCGCCGCCGCGGTCCGGCGCTTCGCCGACCTCGGTGACGGCCCCGGCGTCGCGGTCGAGGAGGCGGCGCCCGACTTCGCCGGCGCGCGCGAGATCTTCCAGACGCTGCGCGCCCTGAACTTCGCCACCTCCCGTGGCCCGCTCCTGGAGAAGTATCGCGACCGGATGAAGCCGGAAATCGTCTGGAACATCGAGAAGGGGCTGGCGCTCACCGCCGACGAGATCGCCAGGGCGACCCGAGCCCGCATCGCGCTCTACGCCAGGGTCGCCGCCTTCTTCGAGACCTACGACCTGCTCGTCGCGCCGACGGTGATCGTGCCGCCGTTCGACGTCGACCGGCGCTATGTCGAGGAGGTCGGCGGGCGCCGGTTCGAGAATTACGTCGACTGGCTCGGCATGACCTACGCGATCACGCTGACCGCCTGCCCCGCCCTGTCGCTGCCCTGCGGCTTCACCGCGGGCGGGCTGCCGGTCGGGTTGCAGCTCGTCGGGCCGCCGCGCGGCGATGCGGCGCTGCTCGGCCATGCCGCGCTGCTGGAGGCGGCGCTCGGGCTCGCCGGCCGGACGCCGATCGACCCGCGGCCGCCCCGGCAAGCGGCTGCATAAACCGGAGGCAAGCGTCCTGGCGCCATTGCGCGACTGCTGAACCGGACGACTGCACGCCGGACCGGCTGGTGTCGCCCGTCGCAGCATCTCCTACACATTGACGCTCATCGGCCTTATGGTCGGCGCCTCCTCAGGGTTGCCGAGCTTGTTCGCCGATGCAGATCTTCCGCCACCATGCTCCGCTGCCGCCCGCCGCCCGCGGCGCCGTCGTCGCGATCGGCAATTTCGACGGCGTGCATCTCGGCCACCGCGCGGTCCTCGACATCGTCGCCGAAACGGCGGAAGCCGCCGGGGCGCCGCGCGGCGTGCTCACCTTCGAGCCGCACCCGCGCCGCGTCTTCCGCCCGAACGAGCCGCCCTTCCGCCTGACGCCGTTCCGGGTCAAGGCGCGGCTGATCGAGGAGGCGGGGATCGACCTGCTCTACAACCTGCATTTCGACCTCGCCTTCGCGCAGCGCACCGCGGAGAACTTCGTCGACGAGATCCTCGTCGCCGGCCTCGGCGTGCGGCACGTCGTCGTCGGGTACGACTTCGTGTTCGGGAACAAGCGCCGCGGCACCGCCGCCTTCCTGATGGAGCGCGGCCGCGCCCTGGGCTTCGGCGTCAGCGTCGTCAGCCCGGCGCAGCAGGAGGGCGGCGGCGACGTCTATTCCTCGACGCGCATCCGCGAGCATCTGCAACGCGGCGAGCCGCGCCTCGCCGCGGCGCTGCTCGGCCGCGACTGGGAGGTCGACGGGCGCGTCGAGCACGGCGACCAGCGCGGCCGCACGATCGGCTTCCCGACCGCCAACGTCGCGATGGACGAGTATCTGCGCCCCGCCGTCGGCGTCTATGCCGTGCGCGCCGGGCTGGAGCGGGCGGGCCGCACCGTCTGGCACGACGCCGTCGCCAACCTGGGCTATCGCCCGACCGTCCGCGGCACCGATCTGCGCTTCGAGGTGCATCTCTTCGATTTCGACGGCGACCTCTACGGCCAGCATCTCCGCGTCGCCTTCGTCGACTACATCCGCCCGGAGAAGAAGTTCGACGGGCTCCCGGCGCTGAAGGCGCAGATCGCGGAGGACGCGGCGCGGGCGCACGAACTGCTGCGCGGATAATCCGCCCCGCCCACCGCCCGCTTCCCTCGCGGATTGTGAGCAAAACGCTCGGAATTGACTGACTTCCGCCCTCTACCTATGTTCACCGGCATGTCGGCCGTGTTGCGAATCGTCTCTCGAATTATCGGCCCGGTCCTCTTCTGAGGATCGGGGTTCGAGCCACGCCGCCTCGCCGCGCCGGCCTCCCTGCCGCGGCCGCCCTTCCGTCCTGACGAGAGACGCACCCGTCATGAGCGCCGACTACCGCACGACCGTCTTCCTGCCGCAAACCGACTTCCCGATGCGCGGCGACCTGCCGAAGCGCGAGCCGCTGCTCTTGCAGCGCTGGGCCGACATCGGCCTCTACGAGCGCCAGCGCAAGCTCTCCAGGGGCCGCGAGACCTTCATCCTGCATGACGGCCCGCCCTACGCGAACGGCAACCTCCATATCGGCCACGCCCTCAACAAGATCCTGAAGGACGTGGTCAGCCGCTCGCAGCAGATGCTCGGCAAGGACGCGATCTACATACCGGGCTGGGACTGCCATGGCCTGCCGATCGAGTGGAAGATCGAGGAGAAGTACCGCGCCGCGAAGAAGTCGAAGGACGAGGTGCCGATCGACGTCTTCCGCAAGGAGTGCCGCGACTTCGCCGACCACTGGATCGGCGTGCAGCGCGAGGAGTTCAAGCGCCTCGGCGTGCTCGGCGACTGGGAGCATCCCTACACGACGATGGCCTACGCCGCCGAGGCGCAGATCGTCCGCGAGATCGGCAAGTTCCTGATGAACGGCAGCCTCTTCCGGGGCGCCAAGCCGGTGATGTGGTCGGTCGTCGAGAAGACCGCGCTCGCCGAGGCCGAGATCGAGTACCACGACCACACCTCGACCACGATCTATGTCCGCTTCCCGATCGTGAAGCCGTCGCTGCCGGTGCTCGACGGCGCGGCCGCGGTGATCTGGACGACGACGCCCTGGACGATGCCGGCCAACCGCGCGATCGCCTACGGCGAGGACATCGAGTACGCGGTGCTGCGCGTCGTCGAGACCGGCGAGGGCGCCCGCGTCCGGCCGGGCGACAAGCTGCTCGTCGCGGCGGCGCTCGCCGACGCCGTCGCCGCCGAGGCGAAGGCCACGAAGTGGGACGTGACGGCGACGCTGCGCGGCGGCGATCTCGCCGGCACGGTCGCGGCGCATCCGCTCCGGGGGCAGGGCTACGACTACGACGTGCCGCTGCTGCCCGGCCATTTCGTGACGACCGAGCAAGGCACCGGGCTCGTCCACATCGCGCCCGGCCACGGCGCCGACGACTACGAGGTCGGCCGCGCCAACGGGCTGGAGATGCCGCAGACGGTCGCCGACGACGGCACCTACTACCCGCACGTGCCGCTCTTCGCCGGCCGCGCCGTCTACTGGCCGAACGGCAAGACGGGCGACGCCAACGGCGCGGTGATCGAGGCGCTCGACGCGGCGGGCGGCCTGCTCGCGCAAGGCAAGCTGCTGCACTCCTATCCGCACTCCTGGCGCTCCAAGGCGCCGCTGATCTTCCGCAACACGCCGCAATGGTTCATCGGCATGGAGGCGAACGGCCTCCGGCAGAAGGCGCTCGCGGCGATCGAGCAGACGGCGTTCTATCCGCCGCAGGGCCGCAACCGCCTCTATTCGATGATCGAGAACCGGCCGGACTGGTGCATCTCGCGCCAGCGCGCCTGGGGCGTGCCGATCGCGATCTTCGTCGACAAGCGCACCGGCGAGCCGCTGCGCGACCAAGCCGTCGTCGACCGCATCGCCGCCGCGGTCGAGCGCGAGGGCGCCGACGTCTGGTTCACGGCGAACCCATCCGTCTTCCTCGGCGACGCATACGACCCGGATCAGTACGAGAAGGTCGTCGATATCGTCGACGTCTGGTTCGATTCCGGGTCGACGCACGCCTTCGTCCTGGAGCAGAAGATCGACCCGGCATGGGCCGAACTGCGCTGGCCGGCCTCCCTCTACCTCGAAGGCTCGGACCAGCACCGCGGCTGGTTCCATTCCTCGCTCCTCGAGTCCTGCGGGACGCGCGGCCGCGCGCCATACGATGCGGTGCTGACGCACGGCTTCGTGCTCGACGAGCAGGGCCGCAAGATGTCGAAGTCGCTCGGCAACATCGTCTCGCCGCAGAACGTGGTGACGCAGAGCGGCGCCGACATCCTGCGGTTGTGGGTGGTCGCCAGCGACTACTCCGAGGATCTGCGCATCGGGCCGGAGATCCTGAAGTATCAGGCCGACGTGTACCGGCGGCTGCGCAACACGCTGCGCTACCTGCTCGGCAGCCTCGCCGGCTTCTCGGCGGAGACGGAGCGCGTCGCGCCCGCCGACACGCCCGAGCTGGAGCGCTGGGTGCTGCACCGCATCGCCGAGATGGACGAGCTGGTGCGGCGCTCGATCGAGGCGTACGACTTCCACGGCATGTTCACGGCGCTGCACAATTTCTGCGCCGTCGACCTCTCGGCCTTCTATTTCGACGTGCGAAAGGACTCGCTCTACTGCGACGCGCCGGATGCGCCGGTGCGCCGCGCCGTGCGCACCGTGCTCGACCGCCTGTTCGAGCATCTCGTGCGGTGGCTCGCACCGGTCCTCTGCTTCACCGCCGAGGAAGCCTGGCTTGCCCGGCACGGCGACGGCCCGGACAGCAGCGTGCACCTGGAGACGCTCCTCGACGTGCCGGCCGGCTGGCGGAACGAGGCGCTCGGCGAGAAATGGGCGAAGCTGCGCGACCTGCGGCGCGTCGTGACCGGCGCGTTGGAGCTGGAGCGCGCGCAGAAGCGGATCGGCTCCAGCCTCCAGGCCGAGGTCCAGCTCTTCATCGACCAGAAGTACCTGCCGCTCCTCGGCGGCATCGACCTCGCCGAGCTGTGCATCGCCTCGTCGGGCATCGTCGGCACCGGGCCGGCGCCGGAGGGCGCCTTCACGCTGCCCGACGTACCGGACGCCGCCGCCGTGATCGGCCCGGCCGCGGGCGAGAAGTGCCAGCGCTGCTGGCGGGTGCTGCCCGAGGTCGGCTCCGTCCCGGCCCACCCCGACCTCTGCCGGCGGTGCAGCGCCGCGGTCGAACGAGAGCACGTTCATGCTTGAGGCGGTGTCGCTCTCCCCTCGCGCAAACAGATCCCCCTCTCCCCTTGCGGGAGAGGGCCGGGGTGAGGGGTCTTACCCAATACTCCGGCGCGAAGCGCCGCCCCCCCTCACCCTCCCGCTTCGCGGGCCCCTCCCTCTCCCGCAAGGGGAGAGGGATATCATCGCGGCTGTCCCCCATGCTTAAGCGCGGGCTCGTCCTCGCCGCGATCGTCGCGCTGCTCGATCAGGCGACGAAGCTGTGGATCCTCTCGATCATGCTGCCGCGGCCGCCGGGCGAGCGGACCATCGGCGTGGTGCCGGTCTTCGACATCGTCCTGGTGTGGAACCGCGGCGTCAGCTTCGGGCTGTTCAACAACAACGGCACGATCAACGCCATCGCCTTCTCACTCCTTGCAGGGGCGATCATCGTGCTGCTGCTGGTCTGGCTGCGGCGGGCGCGGACGCCGATGATCGCGGCCGGCGTCGGACTGGTGATCGGCGGCGCAGTCGGCAACGTGGTCGACCGGCTGCGGATCGGCGCGGTGGTCGACTTCCTCGATTTCCACGTCGCCGGCTGGCACTGGCCGGCCTTCAACGTCGCCGACGCGGCGATCTGCATCGGCGTCGGGCTGCTGCTGCTGGACAGCTTGCTCGGGCGCGGGGAAACACGTACTTATGGGGCATGATGCGCCTTTGCACCGTTAAGTTCCGTCGCGCAGGTCTCCTGCTCGCGACCGTCCCCGCCGTGGCGCTGCTCGGCGGCTGTGATAATCCGAAGCGCGCGCTCGGCCTGGAGCGCACGCTGCCCGACGAGTTCGCGGTCGTCTCGCGGGCGCCGCTGACGCTGCCGCCGGACTTCACGCTGCGCCCGCCGCAGCCGGGCGCCATGCGGGGACAGGATGCGCCGCCAGTGCAGAGAGCGCGCCAGACCGTGTTCCGCGCCCCCAACAGCGATACGGGATCCGCCGCGCCCGCCGGCGCCAGCAGCGGCGGTTCCGGAACGGCGGCCGTGGCAAGCGGCACGCAGAGCGCCGGCGAGCTGGCGCTGCTGCGGCAAGCCGGCGCCGCGGACGCCGATCCTTCCATCCGGCAGCGGGTCGATCGGGAAACAACGCAGCAGGCCGAGAACGACAAGAGCTTCGTCGACACGCTGCTCTTCTGGCGCACCAAGGAGACGCCCGGCACCGTCATCGATGCCGAGAAGGAGAATCAGCGGATCCGCGAGAACGCCGCGCTGGGCAAGCCGGCTACGGAAGGCGACACGCCGTCGATCAAGCGCCGCAAGAAGGCGCTCCTCGAAGGAATCTTCTGAGCCGCACCAGGGAATTCTCCTTCTTCCCTTGCGGGAGAGGGCCGGGCTGAGGGGTCTCACAAGCAAGAGGCCGGTGCCTTCGGCGGAACGGAGTTCCGCCAGCTTTTCTGCGGCGAGAGGCGCCGTTCCCCTCATCCTCCCTCTCCCGAAAGGGGAGAGGGATCTCAAGATCACCTTTCCGCCACAATCCGCCTGAACCCTGTGCGCCACCGGGCGCCGTGCCATATTCCTGCCCAGCCCTGGGAGGTCGACACGTGAGAATTCCATCTCCTCGTCATCGCTGCGGGAATGCAATCGCCGCCGCTATCCGGCGGCTGGCCGTCGCGATGCTCTTCCTCGCCGTTGCCGCCGCGGCGCCTGCGTCGGCTTGGGCGGAGCGTTTCGGCGCCGGGCATTTCACGCTCGACAACGGAATGCAGGTGGTGGTGATCCCGAACCACCGCGTCGCCGCCGTCACGCATATGGTCTGGTACAAGGTCGGCGCGGCCGACGACCCGTACGGCCGCTCCGGGCTGGCGCATTTCCTCGAACACCTGATGTTCAAGGGAACGAAGGACGCGCCGCCGGGGACCTTCACGCGCCTCGTCGCGCAGAACGGCGGGCGGGAGAACGCCTTCACGACGCAGGACTACACGGCTTTCTACCAGACGGTCGCGGCCGACCGGCTGGAGATGGTCATGAAGTTCGAAGCCGATCGCATGACCAACCTCGTGCTGACCGACGACGTGGTGCTGCCGGAACGCGACGTCATCATCGAGGAGCGGCACATGCGGATCGACAACGAGCCCTCCGCGCTGTTCAACGAGCAGTTCCGCGCCTCGCTGTTCCTGCACCACCCGTACCGCATCCCGACGATCGGCTGGGAGCACGAGATGCGCCAGCTCTCGACTGAAGATGCGCTAGCCTTCTATCACCGCTGGTACGCGCCGAATAACGCCGTGCTGGTGATCGCCGGCGACGTCACTGCCGAACAGGTCAAGCCGCTCGCCGAGAAATATTACGGCGCGATCCCGATGCGTCCGGTGCCGGCGCGCGTCCGCGTCGCCGAGCCGCCGCACTACGCCGCGGTCCGGCTGGAGATGAAGAGCACGCGGATCGCGCAGCCGACCTGGAGCCGGCAGTACCTCGCGCCGAGCTACGCCTTCGGCGAGACGAAGCACGCCTACGCGCTCCAGGTGCTCGCCGACGTGCTGGGCGGCGGCTCGACGTCGCTCCTCTACCGCCATCTCGTCCTGGACAAGCAGGTCGCCCTGGACGCCGGAACCTTCTACAGCCCCGGACCGCTCCAGATGTCGACCTTCGGCTTCTACGCGACGCCGCGGCCCGGCGTTGCCGTCGCCGACCTCGAAAAGGCGATCGAGGAGGAGATCCGGACCCTGCTGCGCGACGGCGTCGAGGCCGACGCGGTGCAGCGCTCGAAGAGCCGCATGGTCGCAGAGGCGGTCTATTCCCGCGATAGCCTGAGCGGCCCCGCGAACCTGTTCGGCGCGGCGCTGGTCACCGGCCGGACCGTCGACGACGTCGAGAACTGGCCGTCCCGGATCGGCGACGTGACTCTCGATCAGGCGAACGACGCGCTGCGCTTCGTCATCAACGACAAGACCGCCGTAACCGGCGTCCTGCTGCCGGAGCCGACATCGTGATGTTCCGCCTGTTCCGACGCGCCGCCGCGCCCGTCGCCGCCATCATCCTTCTCGTCGCGGTACCGGTCGCGGCGGCGCAAGCCGTCACGATCGACCGCGTCGTCAGCCCCGGCGGCATCGAGGCATGGCTCGTTCAGGATCCGACGCTGCCCGTCGTATCGCTCGAAGCGGCGTTCCGCGGCGGCGCCGCGACCGATCCGGCGGACAAGCCCGGCCTCGCCAACATGACGGCGTCGCTGCTCGACGAAGGCGCCGGCCCGCTCGACAGCCAAGCCTTCCAGCGCCGGATCGAGGATCTCGCCACCAGCATCCGCTTCAGCGCCTCGCAGGACAATTTCTCGACCGGCATCCGGACGCTGAAGGCCAATCTGAGCGACGCGCTCGGACTGCTGCGCCTGTCGCTGACCGAGCCGCGCTTCGACGACGCGCCGGTCGCGCGGATCCGCAGCGAACTGGCGATCGCGCTCGCCCGGAAGGCGGAGAGCCCGAACAGCATCGCCGACCGGCAGTGGCGCGAGAACGCGCTCGACCATCATCCCTATGCGCACCAGAGCGACGGCACGCCCGAGGGCATCCAGCGGATCGCGGTCGATGACATGCGCGGCTTCGTGCGGCAACGCCTCGCCCGCGACGTGCTGACGATCGGCGTGGTCGGCGACGTGACCCCGGCGGAGCTGGGGCCGCTGCTCGACGCGACCTTCGGCGCGCTGCCGGCGAAGGCGGAGGGCGCCGACGTGCCGGACGCCAAGGTCGCGAACGGCGGGGCGGTGCTGCTGCGGCGCATGCCGATCCCGCAGACCGTCGTCGAGTTCGGCCAGACCGGGATCAAACGCAACGATCCCGACTGGTACATTGCGCTCGTCGTCAACCACATCCTGGGCGGCGGCACCTTCACCTCGCGGCTCTCCGTCGAAGTCCGGGAGAAACGCGGGCTCGCCTATTCCGTCTACAGCTATCTGGCGCCGTACCAGCATGTCGGCCTGCTGCTCGGCGGCGTCGCGACGGAAAACAGCCGCGTCGCGCAGTCGATCGAGATCATCCGCGCCGAGTGGCGGCGGATGCGCGACGAGGGGCCGACCGAGGAAGAGCTGCGCAACGCCAAGACCTACCTCACCGGCTCCTTCCCCCTGCAATTCGACTCGACGGCCCGCATCGCGGCGACGCTGGTCGACATCCAGCAGGAGAAGCTCGGGATCGACTATCTCGACAAGCGCAATGCCTATATCGAAGCGGTGACGCTGGCCGACGCCAAACGGGTCGCGAAGCGCCTCCTCGACCCGGACGCGCTGACCTTCAGCATCGTCGGCAACCCGGCCAACGTGACGCCGACGCGCGAGGCGCCGAAGGGCGACGGCAGGAGCTGACGTTGGTCGGTCCGTCGGCATGACGTCCGGCCTGGATCTCTGAAAGCGAAAACTGAATCGGAGATCGGGGGGATAAGAGAAAAGAAATCACGCTTTAACGCGAAGGCCGCGAAGAGTTCGCAAAGGACGCAAAGTAAGGGTTTCTGCGCGCCGAAGGCGTGCGATCATTCCCTTGCGACCTTCGCGTGTACTTAGCGCCCTTCGCGTTAAGGTGTTCTTTTTTAGGCTCTTGCGCAATTTTGATGATTCGCGTCCCGAAAGTACGTCTGCATCAGATTCTGTTGTTGCAAAGCCGCCTGCCTCGGG
>DASWRT010000321.1:0-2731 GCA_036403035.1 Allostellaceae bacterium
TGCTGCAGATCCTCGGCGGCCTGTTGCGGCCGACCCAGGGCCAGGCCGAACTGCGCGGCGCGCCGCCGGCGGGCAGCCTCAACCCGCTGACCTTCGTGTTCCAGGATTTTGCGCTGCTGCCTTGGTGCACGGTGGAAGAAAACGTCGAATTCCCGCTGGGACATACCGCGCTCGGGCCGAGCGAACGCCGCGCCGTGATCGACGACGCGCTGCGCCGCACCGGTCTGTCGGATTTCCGCGGCGCGTATCCCAAGCAATTGTCGGGCGGCATGCGGCAGCGCGTCGGCATCGCGCGGGCGCTCGCGGTACGCCCGGCGATCCTGTTGCTGGACGAGCCGCTCTCGGCACTGGACGCGCAGACCCGCGAGCTGCTGCTGGAGGATTTCATCCGCCTGCTCGCCGAGGGCGGCATGGGCGCGGTCTATGTCACCCATAATCTGGAAGAAGCGGTGCGGCTCGCCGACCGCATCGTGGTGCTGTCGCGCCGTCCCGGCCGTATCCGCGAGGTCGTCGCCATCCCGCTCAGCCGGGCCGAGCGCGGCGATGTCCACGTGCGGGGCCGGCTGCTCAGCCTTCAGAACGAGCTGTGGTCGCTGATCCGCGACGAGGCGGCCGACGCCGCGCGCGAGATGCAGCATGCTTGAGCGGCCGAACCAGGCAGGCGCGCCGCAAGCCGGCCGCGCGGCCGAGGTGCATCCGGTCGCGTTCCGCGGCGCCGGCTTCCTGCCGAAATCCGGTCGCCGGTCGGGCTGGATCGCCATGCTTCTCGTCATCGCACTCTGGCAAGCGGCCGGCAGCGCCGGCTGGGTCAATCCGTTGTTCCTGCCGGCCCCTCTCGCGATCGCGCGCGCGATCTACCAACTCGCACTGAGCGGCGCGCTGTGGCATCACCTGTCCGTCTCGGTGCTGCGGATCGGCGCAGGCTGGGTGCTCGGCACTGCCGCCGGCATCGCCATCGGCTTTGCGATCGGGCTGTCGACGCTGGCGCGCGGCGTCGGTATCACCTTCATCTCCGCGCTGTTCCCGATCCCGAAGATCGCGCTGCTGCCGCTGCTGATCCTGTGGCTCGGCATCGGGGAGCCGCCGAAGGTTGCGGTGATCGCGCTGGGTGTGTTCTTTCCAACCGTCATCAACACCTTCAGCGGCGTCGACGGCGTGCCGCGCAACCTCATCCGCATGGCGCAGAGCTTCGATGTCCCGTTCGCCGCGATCGTCCGCAAGGTGGTGCTGCCGGGAGCGCTCCCCGGCATCATCGCCGGCTTCCGCATCTCGACCTCCATCGCGCTGCTCCTCGTGGTCGCCGCCGAGATGATCGGCGCGCAGGAAGGGATCGGCGCCTTCGTGCTCTCGGCCGGCAACCTGATGCAGACCGACCAGCTGATGGCCGGCGTCGCGACCCTGTCGCTGCTCGGCCTCGGCATCGGCGCGCTGCTCTCGGCGCTCGAAAGGCGGCTGCTGCGATGGCGTTGACCGTCGGCATGCGCAGCGTCCGCCGGACGCCCGGTCCTGCCCGCGCCGTCGCCGGCGACATCTGCGTCGTCGGGTCGGGCATCGCCGGGATCTCCGCCGCGATCGAAGCGGCTCGGCTCGGCCGCCGCGTCGTGCTCGTCGAGGGCGGACCGACGCTGGGCGGCCAGTCGGTCGGCGCGGTACTCGGCACGTTCTGCGGCCTCTACGGCAACGGGCCGGACTTCGAACAGGTGACGCACGGCATCGCCGACGAGATCCTGGACACGCTGCGCGCATCGGGCGGCGCCGCCGACATGCGCGGCCGGCGCAACACGATCATCGTGCAGTACCGGATCGAGGCGCTGGCGCGCTGGGTCGAGGAGGCGGTGCACCGGGAACCCGGCATCACCGTGCTGCTGGGCGCGGTGATGCGCGAGGTCCGCCGCGACGGACGCCGTATCCGCGGGCTCGCGCTCGCGACGCGCTATGGCGACGTCGAGGTGACGGCCGACGGCTTCGTCGACGCCACCGGCGACGCCGCGCTCGCCTGGCTCGCCGGCCTGGAGCTGCGCGAGGCGGACATCCCGGTCTATGGCTCGATCATGCTCGTGCTGGAGAATGTCGATCACGCCGTCCTCGGCGCGGTCGACCGGGAAGAACTGAAGCAGCGGCTCGCGGCGGCGGGTCCGCAGTACGGGCTGTCGCGGCAGGACGGCTTCATCTTTCCCGGCCCGGGACCGGACGAGGCGCTCGTCAACATGACGCATTTCGAGACGCCGCTCGATCCCGTCGCGGCGTCGCGGACGATGCTGGAGGCGCGCGCCCAGGGCGACCGGCTCGTCGAGTTTCTGAAGGCCGAGTACCCCACTGCGTTTGCGGCGGCGCGGGTGCGCAGCTACGGCCAGCCCGGCGTGCGCCAGACCCGCACCGTCGCCGGCGGCTACACGCTGACCGCCGACGACGTGCGCGCCGGACGGTCCTTCTCCGATGCCGTCGTGCGCTGCTCCTGGCCGATCGAGTTCCACGACCGGCCCGAAGGCGTGCACTGGGAGGAGTTCGGCGACGGGCACATGCATTACGTGCCGCTGCGCAGCCTGACCCCGGCGGAAACCGACAACCTCGCCGCGGCGGGCCGCTGCATCGACGCCGACCCCGTCGCGCTCTCCTCGGTCCGCGTGATGGGCCCCTGCATCGCGATGGGCGCCGCCGCGGCGCACGCCCTCGACCTCGCCGGCAGCGGCGGCTCGGTGCACCAGATCGACCTCGCGGCGCTGCGCCGCCG
>DASWRT010000322.1:0-37540 GCA_036403035.1 Allostellaceae bacterium
GCGGCAGGCTGGTGTCTGGCCGCGGCGGAATTCGCCTATGTGGTCCTGGCCGTTCTGGCCGTCGTCCGCTTCCGTCAGCGTCCGCGGCAGACGCCGCTGCATCGGCCGGCCGTTTCGGTTCTCGTCCCGGCGCATCGCGACTTCCCAGGCTTCGAGGCCTGCATCCGCTCGGTCTGCGAGCAGGACTATCCCGAATTCGAAATCGTGTTCGGCCTGCACAGCCATGCCGACACGGCAAAGCCGGTGATCGAGCGCGTGATGCGCGACTATCCGCACCGGCGGATCGGCCTCGTCGTCGACGAGCGGATGCTCGGGGCGAATCCGAAGAACTGCAACCTCGCCAACATGTTCCCGTCCGCGAGGTACGACGTCGTCGCGATGGTCGACAGCGACGTCCGGGTCGGTCCGGACTTCCTCTCTACCGTCGTTGCCGAACTGGCGGACGACGATGCGACCGGGGCCGTCACTTGCCTCTACAAGGCGGCGGCGCCTGCGAACTTCGCCTCGCGGCTCGGCGCGCTCGCGACCAACGACTGGGTCATTCCATCGGGCCTTGTCGACATCGCCCTCCGGGACACCTCGATCTGCTACGGCGCGGTGATCGTTTCCCACCGCAAAGCGCTCGACGACATCGGCGGGTTCGAGGCGATGGCGTCGGCGGTCGCACAGGACTACGTGCTGGGGCAGGAACTGCGCCGCTGCGGCTACGCGATCCGGCTCGCGCCGTACATCGTCGAAACGGTCGTCGTCGAGCCCGACCTGAAGCGCCTGTTCCTGCACGAGCGGCGCTGGAACCGCGCGGTCCGGGCCTGCCGGCCGGTCGACCATGCGCTGTCCGTCGTGACCCACGCGCTGCCCCTGGTTGCGCTCTTTCTGCTGACGCCGCCGACCGCCGCCGGACTGGCGGCGGTCGGCGGTCTGCTCGGACTGCGCCTGGTGCTGCATTACCTCGTCCGCGCCCGCATCCCGATCGACGGCGCCGCCGAACCGTGGCTCGTGCCGCTGCGCGAGGCGCTGAGCCTTGCCGTGTGGGCTTCGGCCTTCACGTCGAACACGATGTGGTGGGGCGACCGCAAGCTGATCGTGACGCAGGGCGTCTCGATGGCGGCGGTGAAGGAAAACTAGGCCGCTGGTGCGCACGCTCGTCGTCACCGCCGACGATTTCGGCCTTTCGGTGCCGGTCAACGAGGCGGTCGAGGAGGCGCACCGCCGCGGCATTCTGACCGCGGCGAGCCTGATGGTCGCGGCGCCGGCCGCCGAGGATGCGGTCCGCCGGGCGCGCCGACTGCCGCGGCTCGGCGTCGGGCTGCACCTGACGCTGGTGGCGGGTTCGCCGATGCTGCTCCCCGAGGCGATTCCCGATCTGGTGACGGCGGAGGGAAGGCTGTCGCGCGAGACGCTGCGCATCGGCATCCGCATCGCCGTCCGTCGGTCGGTACGCCGGCAGGCCGCCGCCGAGATCCGTGCGCAGTTCGAGGCGTTCCGCCGGACCGGCCTGCCGCTCGACCATGTCGACGGGCATCATCATTTCCACGAGCATCCCGTCGTCTTCGCCGAGATCCTGCGGCTGGCGCCGGAGTTCGGCGTGCCGGCGGTGCGCGTCCCCTACGAGCCGTTCGGGATCTCCCGTGCGGCTGCGGGCGGGGCGGGCACGGCGGCGCGGCTCGCCAGCGCGCTGACGCATGCCCGGCGGGCGCGCGGCATGAAGCGTCGCCTCCGCGCCTTCGGGATAGGTTGCAACGACGCGATGTTCGGCCTGAACGACAGCGGCCGCATGACGCGCGAGCGGATGCTGGCCTTCCTGGAAAGGCTGCCGCCGGGCGCCGTCTCGGAACTCTATTGCCATCCGGCGACTCGGCGCTGGGGCGGCCCGGATGCGCCGCGTGCCGATTATGCGCCGGAGCAGGAATATGCGGCGCTGGTCGATCCGGACGTGATCGCGGCGGCAGATCGGCCCGGCATCCGGCGCGTCCCGTTCGCCGAGGCCGTCCGCGCCGTTCCGCCCTGATGTCCGGGCGGAAGCCGCGCGTGCCCGCGATGGTGCGTCCAACCCTCCTTGCCGCCGCTTTCCTCGGTGTGCTCGTCGCGACGCTGCTCGTCGCATGGTACGGGATCGACGCGGTCGGCGACGCGTTCCTCGCCGCAGGCTGGCAGGGGGTGGCTCTCGTCTGCCTCCTGCACCTCCTGCCGCTCTGGCTGTGCGGCGCCGCGTGGCGCGCCGTTTCCGTTGGCGGAAGCGTCGAGGTTCATCCGGCGCGGACCCTGCTTTATGTCCGGGCCCGTTGGATCCGCGACGCGGTCGGCGGGCTGATCGGCATATTGCCGATCGCCGGCGAGGCCGTCGGCGCCCGCGTCCTGGCGCTGCACGGCGTCCGTCCGGCGGTGCTGGCCGGCGCCGTCACGGTGGTCGACGTCACCGCCGAGACGCTGAGCCAAGTGCCGTTCACGATCCTCGGCGTGGCGCTCCTCGCGGCGACGCGGCCGGGAAGCGATCTCCTCTGGTGGACGGGCGTCGCGCTCGCGACGGCGGTGCCCGCGTCCGGTCTCGTCCTTGCCGTCAGCAGCACGCGCCTTCTCGGCTGGCTGGGCGCCGTCGCGGACATGGCGGCTCGATCCTTTGCTCCGCATTGGCGGGACATCGGCTCTCCCGCCGACGGCGGAACGCTGGCCGGGCAGGTGCGGGCGCTGCTCCGATGCCGTCGCGGTTTTCTCGCGAGCGCCGCGCTGCATTTCGCGGCCTGGGTGGCGGCGACCGCGGAGGCGTGGGCCGCGCTGCGGGCGATGGGGCATCCGATCGGCCTTGCCGAAGCGGTTGCGCTTGAAAGCCTGATGCACGCGCTGCGCGGCGTCGCTTTCATGGTGCCCTGGTCGGTGGGCGTGCAGGAAGGCGGTTACGTCGTGGTCGGCGCGCTGTTCGGCATCGGCCCGGAAGCGGCGCTCGCGCTGTCCCTGGTGAAGCGGGCGCGCGACCTCATCCTCGGCGTGCCGGCGCTGCTCGCATGGCAGCTCGTCGAGGGAAGACGCCTCGCCGCCCGCCGCAGCGGCAGCGGCGGCGCAGCGCCTACTTAGCGGCCGGATCGCTGTAGAGGTCTTCCTCGAGCTTGGGCGGCGGCGCGACGCCGTTGTTCAGCTCCTTGGCGCGGTTCTGCCGGAAGAGGCTGCGCAGCGTCGCGTAGTAGTCGAGCGCCGTGCGCTCGATCTCGTCGAGCTCGTCGATGACGCGCGACCGCTTGTCGATGCCGTCCGCCACGAATCGGGCGACGCCGACATTGGATGTGCTGTAGCTGTCGCCGATGTAGCGGAACGGATCGATATACGAATCGACGCCATCGCCGATCGCGTCGCGCGGGTTCGACGGTCCGAGCAGCGGGAGCACGAGATAGGGGCCGTCGGGCGTGCCGTATGCGTAGAGCGTCTGGCCGAAATCGCCGTATTGCCGCGGCATGCCCCAATCCGACGCGACGTCGAAGAGGCCGCCGATTCCGACCGTGCTGTTGACCAAAAACCGGCCGACGGTGGTCGAGGCGCGCGTGAACTCGCCCTGCAGCGCGTTGTTCGCGAACACCACCGGCTGCTTAGCGTTGTCGAGCAGGTTGTGGATGCGGTTGCGCACGAACTCCGGCAGGACACCGCGATAGATCTGCGCCGCCGGCTTGATGAGCAGGGCGTCGATGAACCGGTTGAACTCGAAGATTTCCCGGTTGGCCGGCTCGAACGGGTCGTTTGCCGCCTCGAATGCCGCGCGCTCCGCCGGGTCCGTCGGGACCGTCGCGCAGGCTGCGACTGCGCACAGCACGGCAATCGAAGCCAGACAGGCTGTCGTCGGTCGGGTGGTCATGATTCCGTGAAGGTTCTGCAAGGGCGGGAGCAGCCGTACAGGGCGTCACCCAACGCGTGATCCGCAGCGTTATTGCGCATTTCGCCGGAAAAGACTAGGTGTCGCGGCGAGGGCCGTCCGGCCGGACAGCCTTCTGCAAATGTGCGCCCATGGATTACGTCATCGTCGGTCTGCTTTTCGCCGCGAGCCTCGCCGGCAGCCTGTATCTCCTTTTCGCGACGGCCGCGGTGGCGCGCTTCACCGAACGCCCGCGGCCGCGAATGGCTCTCGGCACTGCGCCGCCGCCGGTGACGGTGCTGAAGCCGCTGCATGGCCTCGATCCGGGGCTGTACGACAACCTGCTCTCGTTTTGCGACCAGGACTATCCCGGTCCGGTACAGATCGTCTGCGGCGTGCGCGATCCGCTCGATCCGGCGGTCGCCGCGGTCGAGCGGCTGCGCGCGGCGCGTCCTGGCGCCGACATCGCGCTGGTCGTCGATCCGCGCGTCTACGGCACGAACTACAAGATCAGCAACCTGGAGAACATGACGAAGGCGGCGCCCGCCAAGCACGATGTGCTGATCGTCGTCGACAGCGACATGCGCGTGGCGCCGAGCTACCTCGCCGAGGTGGCGGCGCCGCTCGCCGACCCGGCGGTCGGCCTCGTCACCTGTCTCTACAAGGGGCAGCCCGACGACGGCAGCGCGTGGTCGCGGCTCGGCGCAGCCTTCATCAATTTCGGTTTCCTGCCGTCGGCGCTGGTCGGCGACCGGCTCGGCTCGGGCAACGGCTGCTTCGGCGCGACCATGGCGCTGACCCGGCGGACGCTCGACGCGGTCGGCGGCTTCGCGGCGTTCCGCGACCACCTCGCCGACGACCACGCGCTCGGCGTCGCCGTGCGCGCCCTCGGCTTGCGCGTCGAGCTGTCGCCGCACGTCGTCACCGACATCCTCGTCGAGCCGTCGGCGGCGGCCCTGGTCCGGCACGAGCTGCGCTGGGCGCGGACGATCCGCGCGGTGGCGCCCTGGAGCTATGTCGGCTCCTTTGTCACACACCCGGTTGCACTTGCGCTGATAGGGGTATTGCTTTCCGGTTTCGCGTTGACCGCATGGGCAATTCTTGCCATCTCTCTCGCCGCGCGAGCGACGATGGTTTGGCGCACGGCGCGGGCTTTGAAGGTGTCGCGTCCGTCCTGGCCGCTGCTCATCGGGCGCGACCTGTTGTCGTTCGGCGTGTTCGTCACTAGCTTCTGCGGCAGCCGGATCGCGTGGCGCGATCACCGGTTCCGGCTCGGCCCCGACGGCCGCTTGACGTTGAGTGGAGATTCCCGCGCATGATGAAGACGCTGTTCCTGCAACCGCCCTCCTTCGACGGGTTCGACGGCGGTGCCGGCTCGCGGTATCAGGCGCGGCGGGAGATCCGCTCCTTCTGGTTCCCGACCTGGCTGGCGCAGCCCGCCGCGCTCGTCCCGAACAGCCGCCTGATCGACGCGCCGCCCGCGGGCATCGGGCTCGATCAGGTCCTGCCGCTCGCCAGGGATTACGAGCTGGTCGTTATCCACACCTCGGTTCCGTCCTTCGGCTCCGACCTCAAGGTCGCGCAGGCGATGAAGGACGTGAACCCGGACCTGAAGATCGGCCTGATCGGCGCCAAGGTCGCCGTCGAGCCGGCCGAGAGCCTAGGGGCGTCGACCGCGGTCGACTTCGTCGGCCGCAACGAGTTCGACTTCACGATCAAGGAGATCGCTGAAGGGCGCGCCTGGGACAAGGTCGACGGCATGTCCTACCGCAACGCCTCCGGCGTGCTCGTGCACAACGCGGAGCGCGCGACGCTCGAGGACATGGACCAGCTGCCGTTCGTCACCGAGGTCTACAAGCGCGACCTGAAGATCGAGGACTACTTCATCGGGTACCTCAAGCACCCGTACGTCTCGTTCTATACGGGCCGCGGCTGCAAGTCGCGCTGCACCTTCTGCCTGTGGCCGCAGACGGTCGGCGGCCATCGCTACCGCACGCGCAGCGTCGAGCATGTCATCGAGGAGATGCGGCTCGCCAAGAGCTACTTCCCGCAGGTGAAGGAGTTCTTCTTCGACGATGACACCTTCACCGACAACGCGCCGCGCGCCGAGGCGATCGCGCGGGAGCTGGGCAAGCTCGGCGTCGAGTGGTCGTGCAACGCCAAGGCGAACGTGCCGCGCGAGACGCTGAAGGTGCTGCGCGACAATGGCCTGAGGCTGCTGCTCGTCGGCTACGAGTCGGGCAACCAGCAGATCCTGCACAACATCAAGAAGGGCATGCGGATCGAGGTCGCGAAGAAGTTCACGAAGGACTGCCACGAACTCGGCATCACGATCCACGGCACCTTCATCCTCGGCCTCCCCGGCGAGACCCAGGAGACGATCGAGGAGACGATCCGCTTCGCGACCGAGATCAACCCGCACACGATCCAGGTGTCCCTGGCGGCGCCCTATCCCGGCACCTTCCTGCATCGGCAGGCGGTCGAGAACGGCTGGCTCGACATCGCGCATGCGGAGCTGATCGACGAGCATGGCGTGCAGATCGCGCCGCTCAACTACCCGCATTTGTCGCACCAGGAGATCTTCGACTCGGTCGAGACCTTCTATAAGCGCTTCTACTTCCGCGCCGGCAAGATCGCCTCGATCGTCGGCGAGATGGTCAGAAGCCCGCAGATGATGAAGCGCCGCCTGCGCGAGGGCGTGGAGTTCTTCCAGTTCCTGCGCGAACGGCAGATGGCGAGCTGAGGGGACGGTGCAGCCGGCCGGACAGCCGGTTCCCCGGAAACAGCTTATCGTTTGCGCCGATGATTTCGGCCTCGACGTCGCCGTCAACGAAGCGGTCGAAGCGGGCTGCCGCGACGGCATCCTGACCTGCGCCAGCTTGATGGTCGGCGCGCCCGCCGCCGCGGATGCGGTCGAGCGCGCACGCCGCCTGCCGGCGCTCCGCGTCGGGCTGCATGTCGTGCTGGTCGACGGCGCTCCGGTGCTTCCGCCGGAGCAGGTGCCGGACCTCGTCGGTTCCGACGGCCGGTTCGACCGGCGCCTCGTCCGCGCCGGGTTCCGCTTCTTCTTCCTGCCCGCGGTGCGGCGTCAGCTCGAACGCGAGATCCGCGCGCAGTTCGAGGCGTTCCGTGCGACCGGGCTGCCGCTCGACCACGTCAACGCGCACAACCACATGCACCTGCACCCGACCGTCGCCGGCCTGATCCTCCGGATCGGCCGCGCGTTCGGCGCGAGGGCGGTGCGCGTGCCGCGCGAGCCGCGCGCCGTGATCGACGCCGCCGAAGGGCGCGGCGGCGGGGCAGGGCAGGGCGGCAGTCGCGGGTTCTCGCCGCTCGACCTCTGGACCGGCCTGCTGCGCCGGCGGCTCGCCGCGGCGGGCATGGCCGTCAACGACAACGTCTTCGGCCTCGCCTGGAGCGGCGCCATGACCGAGGAGCGGGTGCTGAGCCTCGTCGACCGGCTGCCCGACGGCGTCAGCGAATTGTACTTCCACCCGGCGACGCGCCGCACGCCGCCGCTCGTCCGCGCCATGCCGGACTACCGGCACGCCGACGAGTTCGCCGCCCTGGTGAGCGGCGAGGTCCGCCGCCGCGTCGAGGCGAGCGGCGCCCGTCTCGTCAGCTACGGGGATCTCGTTCCCGCCGCGGCGGCAACCGCGGCGAGCTGAGCGACGGGGCCGCCGGTCCAGCCATGATCCGAATCGCGCTTCTGCTCGGGCTCGCAGGCATCGCGCTGGCGACCGGGCTCGTCATCTACCAAGGCGTCGACGCGATCGTCGAAGCGCTCGCGGTCGCGGGGATCGGCATCCTCTGGGCGAGCCTGTTCCATGTCGTGCCGATGGCGCTGAACGCGCGGGCGTGGCAGGTGCTGCTGCCGCGCGGCGACCGTCCCTCGCTGCCGTTCTTCGCCTGGGCAGTCTGGGTCCGCGAGGCGGTGAACGGGCTGCTGCCGGTCGCCCGGATCGGCGGCGAGGTCGCCTCCGCCCGGCTGCTGTTCCGGGCCGGCGTCGAGACCGGTCCCGCCGTCGCGAGCCTCGTCGTCGACATGACGCTGTGCATCGCGACGCAGTTCGTCTTCACCGTCGCCGGCCTCGCGCTACTGCTGCGCCGTACCGACGACGCGGCGGCCGTCGGTGGCGTGGCGCTCGGTCTCGCCGTGTCGGTGCCGCTCGTCGCGGCGCTGCTGGCGGTGCAGCGGGTCGGACTGTTCGGGCTCCTGGCGAAGCTTTTCCGGGCGATGTTCGGATCGCGCTTCGACGGGCTGGTCGGCGGGGCGGCGGCGCTCGACGCCGCCGTGCGCGCGCTCTATGCCCGCCGCGCCGGGCTGGCGAGCTGCACGCTGTGGCAGCTCGTGGCGTGGGCCGCCGGCGCCGGGGAGATCTGGCTCGCGCTCCGCTATCTCGGCCATCCCGTCGACACCGCCGACGCGCTCGCGATCGAGGCGCTGATCCAGGCGGTCAGCAGCGCGGCCTTCGTCGTGCCGAGCGCGATCGGCGTGCAGGAGGTCGGCTTCTTCGTGCTCGGCGGGGCCGTCGGGCTGACGCATGAGGTGGCGCTGGCGCTCGCCCTGGCGCGCCGCGCGCGGGACGTCATCGTCTTCGTGCCGGCGCTGATCGCGTGGCAGCTCGTCGAGGGGCGCCTCTGGTGGCGCGGCCGCTATCGCGGCGGCGGCTTGGGCTCGCCGAGCAGCGCCGGCAGCACGAAGAGCGTGCAGCCGAGGGTGTAGGCGAGCGAGATCGTCAGCAGCTTGCCCATCTCCGACGTGCCGGGATGGCTCGACAGCGCGAGGCTGCCGAAGGCCGTCACCGTCGTCAGCGAGCTGAACAGCACGGCGCGGGTCGTCGCCGATTGCAGCGGCAGGCCGAGCCCCGCCCGCCAGTTCATCACGAAGTAGATGTCGAATGCGACGCCGATGCCGAGCAGCAGCGGCAGCGTGATGATGTTCGCGAAATTGATCGGCAGGCCGACCAGCACGCTCGTCGCCGCGGTCAGCAGGGCGGCGAGGAGCAGCGGCGCGAGCACCAGCGCGACGTCGCGGACGCGGCGCAGCACGAGCGCGAGCAGCCCGCCGATCGCGATCACGGCGATGATGCCCGCCTCGCGGAAGGCGCCGACCACCGTGCGCCCGGATTCGAGGATCGAGACCGGCGTGCCCGTCGCATCGGGCGCGACGTTCCGCACGGCGTCGACGAAGCGGCGCAGCACGGCATGGTCGGTCGCATCGCCCTTCGGGAACACCTCGATCCGCGAGCGTCCATCCGGCGTTACCCAGGCGCGCTTCAGCTCCTCCGGCAGCGTCTCCAGCGTCACCTTCTCGGGCTGCAACGACAGCCGGAGTTGGTCGAGCCGCCGCGGCAGGCCCGACACGAGCGCGTCGCGCAGCAGCGGCAGCGCCGCCGCGCCGCGCTGCGCGACGCGCGACAGGGCGGCGTCGAGTCGTCCGGCGGCGCCCGACGGGTCCTTGCCCTCGACGGCGCGCAGCGCCGCCATGCATTTCTCGATCGCCGCCATGTTTGCGGCATCGTCCGGCGCCGCCTTGACCTCGGAGGGCGACACGGTCGGGCCGAGCAGAAGCTGAGCATCCGACAGGATCGCCAGCTTCTTGTCCTGGTCGTTGGGCACGTAGCTGTCGACCGTGATGGCCTGCGACACCTCGGGGAGCTGACCGAGACGCTTCGCCAGATCGATCGACGCCTGGACCGAAGGCGTGAGGATATCGATCGTGTAAGGCGTGGTGTCCGGGTCCTTCATCAGATCGAACAGCGTCGAGACGGATTCCGTATGCGGGTCCTTCAGGTTCAGCGGATCGAAGTCGAAGCGCAGCATCGGCGTCATCGCCAGTCCGAACGCTGCGAGCAGCAGGGCGCCGACCATCACGGCACGTCGACGGTCGAGCATGAAGCGGTCGAGCGCCGCGAGCCGCGCATAGCCGACCGGCGCCTCCTCGCCCGGCGGCCGCAGCAGCGTCAGTAGCGCCGGCAGCAGCGTCAGGTTCAGCGCCAGCGCGATCACCATGCTGGTGCCGGCGATCACGCCGAGTTCGGAGACGCCGGAATACGCCGTCGGCACGAAGGCGTAGAAGCCGACCGCGGTCGCCGCCGCCGCGAGCGTCAGCGGGCCGCCGATCGTCGCGGCGGTGCGCCGCAGCGCCTCGGCCGGATCGTCGCTGCCGCTGCGGAAGCGCTCGTCCCGGTAGCGGACGCTGAACTGGATGCTGAAATCGACCGCGATCCCGACGAACAGCACGGCGAACGCGACCGAGATCATGTTCAGCGCGCCGACGCTCACCACGGCGAAGGCGCCGGTCACCGCAAGGCCGGCGAAAAGCGTGATCAGGATCGCCGCGATCAGCCGCAGCGAGCGGACCGCGAGGAACAGGATCAGGATGACCAGCCCGACCGACAGCAGGGTCGCGACGCCGGCGCCCTGGGCAACCGTCGCGAACTCCTCGTCGGACAGCGCGACCGAGCCGGTAAGCCGCACGCGGACGCCGCGATCGGGCGTCAGCCCGAGGTCGCGCGCAGTCTCGCGCACCGCCTCGCTGGCCCGCGCGCCCGGCTCCAGGGCGGAGTAGTCGAGCACCGGCTGCACCAGGACGAAGCGGCGCAGCTCGCGCCGCTCCGGGTCGCGGCCGGTCAGCAGGTTCTGCCACGAGAGCGGGCGGTATGTTCCATCAGCGGCCGCCTCGACCGATTGCGCGATGGCGTCGAGCGGGTCCTGCAGCTTCGCGATGTCGGCGTCGCCGGTCTTCACGCCTTCCAGCCCCAGCGACAGCGCGTCGAACAGGCCGCGCAGGCTCGGATCCGCGGCGAGCGCGCCGATCAGCGGCTGAGCCGCGATCATGTCGTCGACGGTCTGCTGCACCTCGCTCAGCGGCAGGAACAGCAGCCCGTTGCGCACGAAGAACTCGCCGCCCTCCGGCCGGCGCACCGTCTTGAACAGCTCCGGGCGGGTCTTGAGGCGCGCGGTCAGGGCGGCGGCCGCGTCGTCGGCCTGATCGGGCGTCGCGCCGTCGATGACGACCGCCAGGAGGGCGGTGTTCTGCGGGAAGGCGCGGTCGAACGCCGCCTCGCGCTTACGCCACGGCACGTCCTCGGAGATCAGCTTGTTGGTGTCGGTGTCGATGCTGAGGTGCGTCGCGGCGTAATAGCCGCAAAGCCCGGCGAACAGCAGCGCCGTCAGCACCACCAGGGGCGCGTTGCGCCGGCAGGCATCGACGAGACGGACAAGGAGGGAGCGGAAGAGCATCGATCGCGCCCGTCCGTCAGGCTTCGCGATAGCTCAGAAGCAGCAGTCCGATCAGCACGAAGCAGACCGGCCAAGCCCATGCCGGCAGCCGATTGCCCGGCGGCGGCAGGCGCAGCTCCAGCCAGCGGGTCCAGCCGGCGAGGATGCCGAGCAGCGCCAGCGGCACGTGCGAGATCTCGATCAGGAACTGATCCTTGACGTTCGCCAGCGCGTGCGAATGCGTCAGCAGCAGCCCGCCGCCGATCGCCGTGATGAGCGGAAACACCAGGGCGGCGCCGCCCGATCGGATGCGGCCGTTGCGAACGCCCCACTCGAACAGCCCGAAGGCGGCGGTCAGGACGACGAAGACGCGGTGCTGCACGACCTCCGGGTCGCGCAGGCTCTCGAAGAACCCGACGTCGCCGAGCGGCCACGTCTCCGGATCGGAGCGGACGAGCAGGAAGGCGGCGAGGCCGACGAAGAGCAGCGGCCAGTGCCGCGCCCACGGCGCCCACCCGCTGCGTTCGGCAAGCGACAGCAGCCCGATCGCCAGCACGAAGATGCCGGCCCAATGGTGGTTGTATTCGGACCAGGCGATGTCCTCCGCGTTGCGTGGCGGAAGCTCGCCGGCGCCTGGAACGAACGCCTGCGGCCGATTTGCGGCGCGCGCCGCGGCGGCGGCATTCTCCGCATCGAGCTTCGCCTGCAACTCCGGGATCGCGAGGCTCGCGCGGTCGGGGCTTGCCAGACGCGGCCATTGCGGCACCAGCCGCTCGGCGATTTCGTGCAGCGTCGCCCGGTCCTGCGTCAGATCGCTCGCCGGCGGCAGGGACGTGAGCGACGCGGCGGCGAAGAACACGGTGATGCCGATCCCAACCTCGACCTCGGCGAAGCGCCGGAACCGTTTGGTCGGCGTCCGCGGATCGTCGAGCACGCGGTCGACCAGCAGATAGTTCATGCCGCCGAGGAACAGCAGGAAGCCGAGCAGCGCGACCTTGGTTCCGACCATCACGCCGTAGGCGGTGCCGTAGAACGCCTCCAGCGATCCGATATAGGCGAGCGACATGACGAAGCCGGCGGCGACGAGCACGCCGACGCTCCCCACCGACATCGTCGAGAACCGTTTGCCGACCCGGCCGACCGATATGCCGTCGCGCATCATCGCCAGCGCCAGCACCAGATAGGGGATGCCGCCGACCCACACGGCCGCCGCAGCCTGATGGAGGAACTCTGCGAGCGCGAGCGGCGCTCGATCCTCGACGCGCGCGATCGCGTGGCTGGTCGCGGTCTGCGCCGCCAGGATGACGACGGCGAGCGCCACCAGCGCTGCGGTCGGCGCGTGCCGCGGCACACCCAGGCAGAGGCCGGCGGCGAGCAGCGCGGCGGCGAGCACGACGACGTCGGCAAGTACGGACTGCGCGCCCAGCGCGTCGCCGAGCGACAGGTCGGCGGTGCCGATCAGCGTCGCCGTCGCCAGCGCGATGTCGGCCGCGGCGGCGACGGCGAGCGCGACGGCGCTCCAGCCGGCGAGCCGGGTGCTGCGCCGGAGCAAAGGCAGCCCGTCCGCGACCTCGTCGGCGAGCGGCCGTGCGAGCAGCGCCAGGAAGGCGATGCCGCCGACGCAGAGCGACTGCGCGGTGATGGTCAGGCCCCGCAGCAGGACGCTGAGGAAGCCGAAGATATCGAGAAGCAACGCCATCGATGAAAGTTCGCCGGCCGGTCGTTAATGCGACACGGTGAAGGGGATGTCGCCGCGCGTGATGTGCCCGTCTACCGCGAGCACTTGCCAGCGCAGGCGGTACTGGCCCGGCGCGACGCCGGCCGCTCGCCCGGTCAGCATGTCGGGCGCCTCGTCCGGCGTGACCGCCACGGGCGTGGCTTTGTCATCCCGGCCGATCAGCGTGAGACGCGACCGCTTCTGGTCGATGCGGCTGTTGAAGTGCAGCCGTACGTCGACATCCGGCCCGACGACGGCGGCGTTCACGGCCGGCGTCGAGTCGATGATGATGGCGTGGGCGAGGGCCGGATGCTGCCAAGCGGCGAGAATGCCCGCCAGGAGACCGGCGGCGGCAAAGCGGCGCGGCGCAGGAAGCATGGCGCGCGTCATATCAGACTATCCCCGGCGGTACACCCGTATTTTATACGTCACAGTGCGACAAAATCGTGCCCGGCGCGTTCGCTATGTAGAACGATCAACGTCAGGTGCAGCAATGTCTGCGCACGGCATCTGGGCTGTCGCCATCGTCGGCGCGCTCATCGCCGCCGAGATGGCGGTCGAGGAATGGCGCGAACGGCGGGCACGCCGGCAGGCTCGCGCCCGGGGGCTGTCGGCTCGACCGGTTGCAGCGTCCGCACCGGCGGCGTGGTGGCACTTGACACGCCGCTGATCCGCCGTAGCAGGCCCTTGCTGCGACGTCGCCGCTGCGCGATTTTCGTCGGCGGCAAGGACGATGCGAGCAGGGGCGGGCGATGTGCGGACGGTTGTTCCAGAAGACGCCGGCGGCCGAGGCGGCGCGGATTTTCGCGACGGCGAACCCGGTTCCGAACATCCCGCCCCGTTATAATGCGGCTCCGACCCAGGACGTCCTCGCGGTCCGCTTCAATCCGGAGACCGGGCAGCGCTCCCTCGACCTGTTGCATTGGGGGCTGATCCCGATCTGGGCCAAGGACCGTTCGATCGCCAGCCGCCTGATCAACGCCCGTTCCGAAGGCATCGACAAGAAGCCGTCCTTCGCCGACGCGTTCCGCCGCCGCCGGTGCCTCGTGCCGGCCGACGGGTTCTATGAATGGAAGAAGGATGGGAAGCATCGTGAGCCCTTCGCGGTGACGATGCGCGACGGAGGGCTCTTCGCCTTTGCCGGACTATGGGAGCGCTGGCGCGGCGAGGGCGGAGAAATCGTCCGCTCCTTCACCATCGTGACGACGGCGGCGAACGATCTCCTGTCGCCGATCCACGAGCGCATGCCGGTCATCGTACACCCTGCCGACTACGACCGCTGGCTCGGCGCGGCGCCGGCGGACGAGGCCGAGCTGCATGCGCTGATGAAGCCGTTCCCCGCCGAGCGGATGCGCGTCTATCCGGTCGACCCGGCGGTCGGCAACGTCCGCAACGACGATCCGCACCTGATCGAGCCCATGGCGGCCATGGCGCCGGCCGGCGAGCCGGCCGGGGCGAACCCGGCCTGAACCGGGTCCGCCGCCAGCCGCCCGCGTGCCGCCGTTACTTCCCGACGACGTCGCCCTGATAGTCGAGCTGAACCTCGACCTGCTTGCCGTCCTTGCTGGCGTTGCCGGTCCAGACGGAGGTGTTCGGGTCCTTCTTGAGGTTCGTCACCTGCTGGTAGCCCATCGACTCGATGCGCGACTTGGCCTGCGCTTCGGTGAAGCTGTTGGCGCCCGGCGTGACCTTCCCGTCGCCGCTCTGCTGGCTGCTGCCGCTCGACCCGGTGGCCTCGCGCGGTTGGCCCTGCCGGTCCTGCTGTGCGGTCGGAGCGTTCGGCCGCGCCGTCGCATTGGACGGAGAGTTGGTGCCGGCGCCCGCTCCGCTCGCCGGAGCGGACCCGCTGCTGGTCTGCGCCACGGCAAGGGACGCGCCGCCCAGCAGCAGCGCGGCGGCGAGAGCGGTCGTGATGCGCGTCGTCATCTCGGTTTGTCCTCCTGAACGATCAGCCGATCTATCGGAGGAAACAGGGAGTTCCGCCGTTCGATCCGCCGTGGCCGTTTCGGACACCGAAGCCGCGAGGACGGGATAGATCGTTTCGGCGCGGCTGCCGTTGATGAGTGAACCGGTACGTATGCCGCCGCGCAGCCCGGGAGGAACGTTCCGCAGATGACCACCCAACAGGCACTCAGCTTCGCGATCGTCGGCGGCATGCTGGTGCTGTTCCTCTGGGACCGGCTCCGCTACGACGTCGTGGCGGCGCTCGCGCTCACCGCTTCGGTCGCTGCCGGCGTGGTCAAGCCGGACAAGGCGTTCGAGGGCTTCGCAAGCCCGGTGATCATGATCATCGCCACCGCGCTCGTGTTGAGCCGCGCGATCGCCGGCACCGGGCTGGTCGAGATGCTGACGCGGCGTCTCGAACCCGCGATGCGGACGCGCGGCCTGCAGGTCGGCGTGCTGGTGTTCCTGGTGACGCTGCTCTCCGCCTTCATGAAGAATGTCGGCGCGCTGGCAATGTTCCTGCCGGTCGCCTTCCAGGTCGCGCGGCGCAACGGCCGGTCGGTTGCGGATTTCCTGATGCCGATGGCGTTCGGGTCGCTGATCGGCGGCACGGTGACGCTGATCGGCACGTCGCCCAACCTGCTGATCTCGGCGGTGCGGCAGCAGACCGAGGGCAAGCCGTTCGGCATGTTCGATTTCACGCCGGTCGGGCTCGGCGTCTGCGTGGCGGGCGTCCTGTTCCTTGGCGTCGGCTGGCGTCTGGTGCCTAAGGGCAGGCGCCCGAGCGGGCCGGCCGAGGAGCGGTTCCGCATCGAGGACTACATGACCGAGGCGACGGTGCCTCCCGGCTCGCCTTTCGTCGGCAAGCAGGTGCGCGAGCTGGAGGCGCTCGGCGAAGGCGATCTGACGGTCGCCGCGATCGTCCGCGAGCGCTTCCGGCGCTATGTCCCGGCCGGTCACTGGACCTTGCAGGAGAACGACGAACTCGTGTTGGAAGCCGATCCCGTCGTGCTCAAGCGTGTTATCGACGAGGCCGGTCTGGAGCTGGAACCGATTCGCGGCGAGCCGGCGGAGGCCGGAGACGGCGACGCGGATCGGCTCGGCGTCGTCGAAGCGATCGTCAACGAGGGATCGGCGCTTGTCGGGAACTCGCCGGAAGGGCTCCAGCTGCGTCAGCGGTACGGGGTCAATCTGCTGGCGGTAAGCCGCCACGGCCGGCGCAACATGAGCCGCCTGCGCCGCCTGCGCTTTCAGACCGGCGACGTCGTCGTGCTGCAAGGCGATGCCGAGCGGCTCGACGAGACGGTGACGGCGTTGGGCTGCATTCCGCTGGCGGAGCGAAACCTGCGGCTCGGCCGGCCGCGGCAGCGCTGGCTGCCTCTGGCGATTCTCGTCGTCGCGATGGCGCTCGCGGCGACGAACACGGTGCCCGTCGCGATGGCTTTCTTCGGCGCGGCGGTTGCCATTGCGGTGTTCAGGGTCCTGCCGCTCCGCGAAATCTATGAAAGCATCGACTGGCCGATCCTTGTGCTGCTCGGCTGCATGATCCCGGTCGGCGAATCGGTTCATGCGACCGGCGGGACGGAGCTGATCGCCGCATGGATCGCCGGCGCGGCGGGCAGCCTGCCGCCTTGGGGACTGTTGGCGCTGGTGATGGCGATTTCGATGCTGGCGACGCCGATCCTGCATCACGCGGCGGCGGTGCTCGTGATGGGGCCGATCGCCGCCAGCCTCGGCGCGAAGCTGGGGATGAGCCCCGATTCGTTCATGATGGCGGTTGCGCTGGGCGCGGCGAGCGACTTCCTGACGCCGGTCGGGCACCAGTGCAATACGCTGGTGATGGGGCCGGGCGGCTACAAGTTCGGTGACTACTGGCGCGTCGGCCTGCCGCTTTCCGCGATCGTCCTGATCGTCGGCGTACCGCTCATCGTGCTGGTCTGGCCGCTGCGGTAACCCCGGAGTTCACATGGCCCGGAGTTCACATGGTATATGACGCGGTGCGGCGCCGTCATCTGCCCTTCCCCATGGCGCCTGCGCCGCCACCCGCACCCGCGCCCGCGCCCATGCCCCTGCCGGCGCCGACGGCAGTGCCCTGGCGCTCGCCGAAATGATCCCGCGCGCCGCCGCCGCCATGGTAGTTGTGGCCGTCGAAATCCTCCGGCGCGACGAGCAGCGGGGCTTCGGATACGTCGGGGACGGCGCCGCTCCCGGCAGTTGCCGTCATGGCACCGGACGGTATGCCGGCGGCGCAGCCGCCGAGCGATAGCGATTCGATGGCGGCAAGCGCCGCGCAACCCGCCACGAACGACAACCTTGTGTTCATCATCCGCCCCTACGATATGTCGCCGACCGAGGTCGGCCGGCGTCCCGATGGAAGAGCCGGCTGGATCTCAACGTTATATTTGGCGATGACGTGTTCAGTGCCGAGACGATGCAGACAAGAATTTTCCTGACGGTGATCGTCGCCGCAGCCCTCGCGGCTGCCGCGGCCGATGCCCAGACGACAGCCACGGCCGGATTGCAGACCGTGGTGGTCCCGGTTGTCGCCAACCAGCTTCCGCAGGCGCAGCAGAAGGCCGCTAACTACTGCTCGACCTTCGGTAAGGCCGCCGAGTTCCAGGGGATCCGTCAGCAGCGCAACGGCAGTGAGATCGCGCTTTTCGCCTGCGTCTGATCCGGAGTGCTATCGAAGTGCGTGTTACCCGGCGGTAGCGGGTATGCCGTTAATCATTCCCCGGTGGGCATTCCGGCGCCGGCTAAGTTATCCCGCCGGACCGTCGCCCGTATTTTTAAGGCGCACGCCGCCGCCGCCGTCGAGGCTTGGCGAGCCGGCCTGGATGATCTCGACGCCGGCCTGCTCCAGCGCCCTCTGAATCCGTAGAAGTGTGCTGGCCCGCGGGTCGGTCGCGCTGCGTTCGATATTCTTGACGCTGATTTCCGACACGCCCGCCGCCTTCGCCAAGTCGGTCTGTTTCCAACCGAGCAAAGCACGTGCTGCGCGGATTTGTGCGGGAGTAATCACCCTCCCAGAGTAACGGTTCGCGGGCATAATGATAGTGATTTTATCCGCCAAGTATATTCACTGCCGTATAGGGTACTACTATATACTTGGTGTATGTGTTTTAAAACTTTTTAGTTTCGCGCGATTCATAAACGCCCGCCGATATAGTATAAAAAATAAAATATTCATCGAATTCTATCATTCTTTATATGAGCGTGTCGCCAGCTAAATCCCCGGTTTCGCATGCATTTAAGCACTAAAAGGGGATTTTGGCATGGCTCGCCTAATACCTTAAGGCGTCGGTAAGGACCGCAAGCAGGAGGTGTCTACGGTTGCGGGGAAGGATCCGGATGCGGGTTGCGCAGCGTGTCGGCGCGGAATTGCTGTCCGCGATCGCCGCGAATCGGGTCTGCGATGATCCGCCGGTTGCGCATGGTGCGATCGACGCTTCCGCATGCGTGTTTGGTTGCCCCGCACCGGGACCGGGCGATCGTTCGCATCGCCGGCTATTCCGGCTGAGGAAAGCCCGGATTTCTTCCGCGAGGTCTACCGATCGGCGCCCGCTCGGCGCCGATCGGCGCCCGGACCTGATCGCGTCAGGCGACGTCCCATGCCGGCGCCCAGGACGGGCTGATCTGCCGGTCGTTTCCGGTAAGCGGCTCGATCTCCTTCAAGTCCCGCTCGTCCAGCTCGAAATCGAAGATTTCGACGTTCTGGCGGATGTTCCGTTCGCTCGTCGCCTTCGGGATGGCCATCACGTCGGGCTGCTGGACGAGCCAGCGAAGCGCGACCTGACCGGGAGTCTTTCCGTGCCGCTCGCCGATCCGGCGCAGCACCGGATGATCGATGAGCTTGCCGTGGGCGAGGGGGCTGTACGCGGTCACGACGATGCCGTGCGCGCGGGCATAGTCGAGCACGGGCTTCTGCGACAGCAGGGCGTGGTACTCGACCTGGTTGCAGGCGATATCGGCGCGGTGCCGCTCGACCGATTCGCGCATCAGCGCGACGGTGAAGTTGCTGACGCCGATCGCCCGCGTCTTTCCGGCCGCCTGAACCTCCCGAAGCGCGCCGAGCGTCTCGGCCAGCGGCACGGCCCCGCTCGGCCAGTGCATCAGCAGCAGGTCGACATGGTCCGTCCGCAGCTTGCGCAGCGACTCGTCGACGGACGATTTCACCTTCGGCGCCGCGAAGTTGCTCGTCCACACCTTGGTCGTGACGAACAACTGTTCGCGCGGCACGCCCGATTCGGCGATCGCCCGGCCGACGTCGGCCTCGTTCTCATAGGCCTGCGCGGTGTCGATGTGGCGGTATCCGGCATCGAGCGCGGTGCGCACGCCGCGCACGCATTGGTCGCCGGTGAGCTGCCACGTTCCGAACCCGAGCGCCGGCACCTGTCGTCCCTGCATCGTAACGTAGATCATCTGGTTGGCCTCCGTCGGTTGACTGCGTCGAAAGCTGGCGTTCGATCCGCCGCGTTCAACCCGTACCGGCCGCATGCATGACAGCCGCCCGCCGTGCCGGAACAGGGATGCCGGAGCAGCGTTGCACAGAGAGGCCGGAAGCGGCGGGAGGATAAGGCGAGGAGCGCGGTAATGCGGGATCTGCGGGGTGCGAGCGTCGTCATCACCGGCGCGTCGAGCGGCATCGGACAGGCGACCGCGCTGGCCTTCGCCGAGCGCGGCGCAAATCTCGCGCTGGCAGCGCGGAACGAGGAGCCGCTCAAGGCGCTCGCCGAGGCGTGTACGCGTCTGAGCGGCGAGGGCCGCACGATCGCCGTCCCTACCGACGTCGGCGACCCGGAGGCGGTGCGGCGGCTCGCGGACCGCGCCGCCGAGACGTTCGGCGGGATCGATGTCTGGGTCAACAATGCGGGCGTCGGCGCGGTCGGCGCATTCGCCGACGTGCCCGCCGAAGCGCACGATCGCGTCATCGCGACGAACCTGCTGGGCTGCATGCACGGCGCGCATGCGGCGTTGCCGCATTTCTTCGCGCGGCGACGCGGCGTGCTCGTCAACAACATTTCGTTCGGCGGCTGGGTGCCGGCGCCCTTCGCCGCCGCCTATGCGGCGAGCAAGTACGGGCTGCGCGGTTTCTCGGAGAGCCTGAGCGCGGAATTGGCGACGGAATGGCCGGACATCCACGTCTGCGACGTGTTCCCGTCCTTCATCGACACGCCCGGCGTCCAGCATGGCGCTAATTATACCGGGCGCAGGCTGAAGCCGGCGCCGCCCGTCTACGATCCGCGTCGCGTCGCCGAAGCGATCGTGCGGCTGGCGCAGCGTCCGCGCCGGGGGACCACGGTCGGCGGCGTAGCGGTGCTGGCGCACGTCGCGGGCACGGTGCTGCCGCACGGGCTGCTCGGCTGGACGGCGGCGCGGTTCATGCGCCTCTATCTCGACCGGATCGCCGAGCCGGGACCGGTTACCGACGGCAACCTGTTCCGGCCCGTGGGACCGGAGACCTCCGTCTATGGCGGCTGGCGGTCGCCGACGCAGCGAACCGCCGGGATGGCGACGGCCGGGATCGCGCTCGCCGGCGCCGCCGCTGCGGCGGCGATCCTCTTTGCGCCGCGCGCCGCCGCGATGCAGCGCCGGTGACGGACCAGCCGGCTCCCCGGAGCGCCTGCGGCAGTTCATGCTTGACGGTCGCCGCAGCCCGGCGATGCTCCGGCATGAGCACGGCGGACAGCAAATTTCTATCGTTGGTTCTGCGTCACAGGCCGGATCTAATCGGCATTACGCTCGACGAAGCAGGATGGGTCGACGTATCCGACCTGCTTGCCGGAGTGCGGCGGCATCAGGACGGATCTTGGACGCCGGAGCGGTTGCGGGCGGTTGTCGCGGACAATGATAAGCAGCGCTTCGCCTTCAGTCCGGGCATGACGAAGATCCGAGCGTCGCAGGGCCATTCAGTGCCGGTGAAACTGGGGTACTCGCACGGTGCGCCGCCGCAAATCTTGTTTCACGGCACGGTCGGCCGTTTCCTCGAATCGATACGCGCGACGGGTCTCGGCAAGGGCCGGCGGCATGCCGTTCATCTGAGCCCCGACGAGGAGACGGCGGGCACGGTCGGCGCGCGACGCGGTTCGCCGATCCTCCTCGAAATCCGGGCCGGCGACATGCACCACGCCGGCTTCGCCTTCAGCCGCTCCGCGAACGGCGTCTGGCTTACCGATCATGTCCCGCCCGAGTACATCGAGTTTCCAACGGACACCGACGATTCGCGCAAGTGAGTTCTTGTTCCGTTCTGCGGCGGCGCGCATCTATTCCGGATGCGAAACGGTTACCGGATCGGTTCCTACCTCGTCCTCGTCGACATGGACGGTCTCCGCCACGCGGTGCGCGTGACGTCGATCCTGTCGATCAGCGATGCCGACATGTGCCAGGACACGGCGGTGGTCGTTGCCGCGGGCCGTCAGATCATCGTGCCGGTGCCGTGGCAGACGGTGATGGGCTGGATCGACGGCGACGCGGCTGCGGCTTCGATCGGCGAAGAGCCGGCGGCGACGACGCCCGGGCGTGATGCGTCTTCTGCCGCCCGGCGCACCGCGCGGAAGCTTCCCGACAGCGTGCATGACCTCGACAGGTTCGTCATGCCGCCGCCTGCGGCGGAATAGGGGCCACGCGCCGCGGAGCTATTTGGCTTTCGCCCTTTCGGCTTCCGCGACCGGCTTGTAGTCGTAGGTCGGGTAGAATTCGGTGCGGTACGGTCCCCATGCGGTCTGCTCGACGACGCGGTTGACCTCGCGCAGGCGCTCGGCCGGGACGCGCAGCGTCACGACCTGACCGATCCCCATCATCACGTACCAGGACACGATCTCCACGCCGGGCGGCGGGAATTGCTTGTAGTACCCCTGCACGCGGAGCTGCTCGTTGATCGCGTCCAGCGGCTTCGACTGGTCGTGCTTCAGGAAGATCGTCAGCAGGAACGTGCCGCGGTCGGCCGAGTCGGCGGCGTTCGGCGCAGGCGCCGCGGCCGGCGCCGCCTGCCGCTGCTGTTGTTGCTGAGCCCCGGCCGGCAGCCCCATGGCGAGCGCCGTCGCGCCCGCAATGGCGACCGCGGTCGCCGCCATCCCGACGAACCGCTGCGTTCTCCACCGCATCTCTTGCTCCTCGTCTGCTTCCGACCGTCCGGAACGGCCGGCGCAATAACCCGTTCCGGTTCGCGGAACGGAGAATTTGGCTCGATGTTGCTGGGAAGAGCGGCCGCGGCGCACCCGCCGCCACGATGCACCACGGGAAGGCGGCGATGAAAGGAGTGGTTTGCGGCGGGCCCGGCGAGGTCTCGATCCGCGAGGTCGCGGACGCCCGCGTCGAGGCGCCGACCGACGTGCTGATGCGGATCACCTCGACGGCGATCTGCGGTTCCGACCTGCACATCTACGAGCATCGTCTCGGCGACGTCGCCGGCATGGTGATCGGACACGAGCCGGTGGGCGTCGTCGAAGAGGTCGGCCGCGACGTGCTCAGCGTGAGGAAAGGCGACCGGGTCGTCGTTCCGACGCATATCTGCTGCGGCTTCTGCCCGAACTGCGTCGAGGGCTACAGCGCGTCCTGCCTCACCACGAACCCCGGACAGGCCGGCGCCGCCTACGGCTATCCGGGCATGGGCGGCTATCGCGGCGCGCAGGCCGAATATCTCCGGGTACCGCTCGCCGACGCGAACTGCCTGCGTCTTCCCGGCGAGCCGGGCGACGGATGGGAGCACGATTTCGTGCTGCTCGCGGATGCGTTCCCGACGGGCTATCACGCGACCGAGCTGGCGCGCGTCGCGATGGGCGACACGGTCGCGATCTACGGCGCCGGCGCGGTCGGGCTCCTTGCGGCGTATTCGGCCTTGCACCTGCGCGGCGCGAGCGAGGTCTTCGTCGTCGACAATGTCGCCGCACGGCTTGAGAAGGCCGGCGAACTCGGCGCCGTGCCGATCGATTTCACGGCCGGCGATCCCGTCGAGCAGATCCGGGAACGGCTGGCCCGCCGCCGCAGCGGCCCGGCATGGCGGGGCGAAGACGCGATGGGCGGCGTCACCTGCGCGATCGACGCGGTCGGCTTCCAGGCGCGCGACCGCAACGACCCGGCCCGCGAGAATCCGCAATGGGTCATCGACGATCTCGCACGCCTCGTCAATCCGAACGGCCGGCTGGCGATCGCGGGCGTGTATGTCGCCGAAGACCCCAAGGCGTGCGGCGACCTCGAGAAGCATGGCCGGCTTGCCGTCGCTTGGGGCACGTTGTTCAAGAAGGGCGTCACGATCGGACTCGGGCGCGATCACGACGAGCGCTACAACCGGCGCCTGCGTGACCTGATCGTCGCCGGCCATGCCAAGCCGAGCGCGATCGTGAGCCACCGCCTGCCGTTCGACAGCGCGCCGGACGCCTACCGCCGCTTCGGCGAACGCGCCGAAGGCTTCATCAAGGTGGTGCTGAGCCCACGCTGAGCGCGCATGCCGCCGCGGGCGGAGACGGACGGGCGCCGGAGCGTCCGCCGTCAGGCCGTCGGGTGCAGCACCGTGCGGATCGTGACCGGCTCCGCCGCCTCCAGCGCATCGCGCATCGCCGCCTCGTCGGCGAAGCGACCGCGCAGGCGCCTGCCCTCGCAGACCACTTCGACTCGGTCCTCGGCGAACGGCCACGGATCGACCGTCAGGCTGGCCGTGCTCCCATGCGGCGAGGCGAGGCGCAGCTCGGTCCGCCCGGTGCCGCCGGTCGTCGGCACGTCCGGGATGCGCGTTTCGCCGGCCACGCCCCAGCAGATCGCCAGCGACATCCAGTCGGCCGCGCCGACGAGCAGCCGGTTGTGCTCGATCGTTTCGAGGCGTGCGGCTCCCGCGGCGGCATAGCGCGGGTCGGCGGCGAGCGCTTCGACGGAGGCGTGCTGGAACGCGTGCTGCCCGTCCAGGAAGTCGCGAACGATCGCCGCGTCCTCCGGCGACGCCTTGGCGAAATCGAAAAACCTTCCGTAGATCGTGTTCGCGTGCAGCGACACCAGCAGCGCCGGGTAGCGGCCGAAGGCAAGCGCCATCCTGACGCCGCCGGTCCAGAGCCGCGTGTGGACGGCGGCGCCCAACTCCATGAACTGGTGCGGCCGGCCGGTCTCGGGATTGAGCGTCGGCGCCGCCTCCCAGGGCAGCCAGCCGATATCGTGCTGCTCCGCGGCGAGGCAGACTTCCTCGTGCGGCGCCGGCCGGTCGAACCGGCCGTTGCCCCAAGCACGCACGAGCTGGCCGGAGAGCCAGCTATGGCTCGGCTGCGGGATCGCGACGACGGCGCTGTCGTCGCCGTCGTCTTGACGGAAAAGCATGATTTTCGCTCCGCTTCCGGAATGCCGCCCGCCGGCACGGGCTTTTCAAAGTGACGGTCGGAACGAGTGCGGAGTTCCGGTCCGCACTGGAATCGCTCGGCATGAGCGATTCCAGGGCTGCTTGCGCCATTTCTCGATGAAGAGCGGCGGAGCCGGTGTATCATCGCACGCGAAAGGAAAAAGCCCGACTTTATTTGCCGGAGCGCGCCTGCACGGCCCGACGTGCGGCAGGCCGTAGGCGTAGGGCTGCTGGCATCGATAACCGGAGGTTTCAGAGATGCGGGTGCGGTGGGCACGCAGCGTGCGAACCAAGCTCATTGCCGCGTTCGCCGTGTCGGCGTTTCTCACCGTAGCCGCGTGTGCCGCGTCGGTGATGGCCTTCGATTCCGTCGCCGACCTGTTCTCAGTCGCGATTCGCCGCGATTTCGCGACGTTCGGCAGCGCCGTGCGGCTGCAGGAGCAGGCGAACCAGCTTTTGCAGGTGCTGACGACGATGAGCAACGCCACGCGCCAGGAATCCGTCGCCGACGCCATCAAGGCGGCTACCGCGGCGCGCGACAAGGCGTGGAACGCGATCACGGTGATGCGCCGCGACCCGCAGATCGCGGATCAGGTCGGCGAGTTCGAAACGTCGCTCAACGACGTGTTCGACGAATTCCTCTCCGCTCAGGGGATCAGCAAGGCGCGCGTCACGATCGCCCAGCAGCGTGCGACGCTCGCAGCAAGCATTCATCCGACGCAGGAGAAGCTGAGAGGGATCCTTCGGCCGCGGATCGCGGCGCTCTCCCAGGCAGCCGCGACGAGCCCACAGCCGGAGCTTGCGACGCTCCTGCGGATCCGCGAAAGCGCAGCGCTTTGCGTTGACCTGCTGCGCCAGCTGCCGGACATCGGCACATCGGACGAGGTCGACCGGATGCACGTCCGTTTCTCGGCTGCCGCCACGACCCTTGCCGATCTGATTCCCGCGCTGCCTCCCGAGGGCGCCGCTGCGATGACCGAGGCTGCCCAGGAGGTCGCAGCGCTCGGGCGCAGCCCCGATGGCCTGTTCGATCAGCGCGCCCACGAGTTGGACGCGGTCGTCGCGGAGGGGCGGATCCTGGGTCCGGTGCGCGAGAGCGTCCAGCAGCTCGCCGGCGATTTCGGCCGCCTCGCGGAGGAGACGAGGGCGCGCCTGGATGACAGCCTGCGGGATGCCGGAAGCCATCTGCGCGCGACCCGGACCGTGCTGATCGCGCTCGCCGTCATCAGCGTGCTGGCGAGCATGCTCATCGCCGTGCTGTATGTCGGCCGCAACGTCGCCGGCCGGCTGCGCCGTCTCGCAGCCGCTATGACCGCGCTCGCCGGCGGCGACTCCACCGTCGCCGTGCCGGGCACCCAGGCAGACAACGAAATCGGCGACATGGCCAGGGCGCTCCAGTTCTTCAAGGACCAGTCCGCGGCGGCGCAGCGGCTCGCCGACGACGTCACCGACGGCGTGCGGCAGGTCGCCATCGCGACCGGGCAGGCGACCGACGCCGTCGGGCAGGTGTCGGACGGCGCCAACGCGCAGTTCACGGCGCTGCGGCAGGTGGCGGCGGCGCTGCACCAGAGCGCCGAGGCGATCGTCATGGTTGCCGCCAGCACGCAGTCGGCGCGTCAGCAGGCGCAGCAGATCGCCGCGCTCGTCGACCGCGGCATCGAGGAGATGTCCGGGATGATGGCGGCGGTCAACCTGATTGCCGAGAGCAGCGCGCGTGCCGGCAAGTTCGCCGACGAGATCGCCCGCATCGCCGGTCAGACCAACATGCTGTCGCTCAACGCCGCCGTCGAGGCGGCGCATGCCGGCGAGCATGGGCGGGGCTTCGCGACGGTCGCCGAGGAGGTGCGCAAGCTGGCGGAGGGGGCGTCGGCGCTGGCCACCGACATCGCCGCTCAGATACACAGCTCCGCCGAGCAGGCCGAGCGCGGCGTCGCCGCGGCGGCGCGGGTAAGCGACAGCATCCGAATGATCGCGGCGAGCGTCACCGAGGCGGACCGTCTCGCCCTCTCGATCGCGACCGCGATGAACCAGCAGCAGGCGGGCGTCGGCGAACTGAACGGCCGCATGAGCGAGCTGACCGCGATCGGGCAGGCCAGCGCCGCCGCCGCGACCGAGATCGCCTCGACGATGCAGGAACTCGCGCGCCTCGCCGAGGAGACGCAGATTCGCGTCGCACGCTTCAAGAAGAACAGCTTCGACGAGCCGGACGCGGGGAGGCCGGCGGCATCGGATGCGGCGCCGGGGGAAATGGAAGCCGTCCCGGCCGGGGCGTGATCCTCAGCGGGCCGGTGCGGGTTGAGTATCTCTTTACCTCGAAAGTGCTAGCCTATAGCGGGGCCCGCCGGCGGGGGGCGCAGGGCGGCGGGGGGAAATGATGAAGCATTGGAAGCTCGGACCGAAAGTATACTCGATCGTGCTTCTGCTGTCTGTGGTCGCTGCTTGCGTGGGGGGCGTCGCGATCACCGGCTTTCAGCGCTACAACGATCTCGTCGGGCGGATCGATCACGCCTCGTCCCGCGCCACGATCGGCGAGCGGGTGAACGGCCTCATCTACGCCGTCGTCATGGATTCGCGCGGCATCTACATGTCGCGGTCGGTCCAGGAGTCGGAGAAGTACGCGCCGCTCGTGCTGCTGAACCTCCAAAAGATCGAGCGCCTGATGGTGCAGTGGACGGCGCTGATAGAGCCTGAGGACAAGGCGACGATGGACCGTGCTAACGATCGTGTCGACGAGTTCATCCGTTTCCGCACCGAGCTGGTCCGCCTGTCGCGGGAGGCGACGCTGCCGGAGGCGCGCGCCTGGGGCGACAACGACGCGAACCGCACGAACCGCACCGCGCTGAACAACGAGATCGCGACGCTCGCCGTCTCGAACGACCAGACCATCGCTCAACTCAAGGCGCAGATCGAATCCTTCTACCGCAACCGGCTCTGGCTTCTCATCGGACTCGGCTCCGCCGGCATCCTCGTGAGCTTCGGGCTTGCGATCGGCCTTGTCGTCCGCACGCTCACCCAGCCGATCAAGCGGCTCACTCAGACGATGATCACGCTCGCCGGCGGCAGCACCGACGTCGTCGTGCCCGAGGTCAAGCGCGGCGACGAGATCGGCGAGATGGCGCGCGCCGTCGTCGTCTTCCTCGATCAGGCGGTCGCGGTGCGCGGCCTGACGACCCAGATCATCGAGAACATCCGGCGCGTCGCTGTCGCCGCGACCCAGGCAAGCGATGCCGTCGGACAGGTCTCCGACGGCTCGAACGTCCAGCTCAACGCCTTGAAGCACGCCGCCACCGCGCTGGAGCAGAGCACGCACGCCATCGCCGACGTCGCGCACAGCACCCAGCTTGCGACCGATCGTGCCCGTCAGGCGGCCGGTCTGGTCGAGAACGGCATCCGGCAGATGGGGAGCATGGTCGAGCTGGTCGGCGCGATCTCCGAGAGCAGCGCGCAGATCAGCCGCATCGCCGACGCGATCTCGCGCATCGCCAACCAGACCAACATGCTCTCGCTCAACGCGGCGATCGAAGCGGCGCGGGCCGGCGAGCACGGCCGCGGCTTCGCCGTCGTCGCCGAGGAGGTGCGCAAGCTCGCCGAGAGTTCGCGCGGGCTCGCCCAGGACATCGCCGAGCTGGTGCGGCAGGCGACGGCCCAGGCCGACCAGGGCGTCTCGATGGCGCAGGAGGTCAGCGGCAGGATGCACGAGATCGCCGGCGGCGTGTCGGAGAGCGACCGCCTGATCGGCGCGATCGCGACGGCGATGGAGGAGCAGCGGGCGACGGTCGCCGGTATCAGCGAGAATGTCGGCCAGCTCACCCGCATCGGCCAATCGAACGCGACCGCCGCCGAGGAGATCTCGGTGACGATGCGGGAGCTGTCGGATCTGGCGGACCGCACGCGGGTCGAAGTGAAACAGTTCGCAAAGGCCGGCAGAGCCGGGACGCAATCCGCTCCCGGTCGCGCCGCGTCCTGAATTGAGCCAATAACGTTCGAACCACCAAGGCACCAAGAGCACCAAGAAGAGTATCGGCGCGCGCTCCGCGTGGCTGGAATTCCTTGGTGTCTTGGTGCCTTGGTGGTTCGAACGTCTTTTTTATTCCGCTTTATTCCGCCTATGTCATCATGACGACTGCTTGACTTAGTGGAGCCAGATCGTCGTCTGTTTGCCGCGGACGGTCACGCTGGTCAGGAACAGCTTTGCCGGCGTCGAGCCGACGTTCCGGACGGAGTGCGGCTTCAGCGCGGGCATGTGGAAGACCTCGCCCTTGTGCAACGCCATCGGCGCGTCGCCCTCGACCTCCAGGCTGAGGTCGCCGTCGAGGACATATCCCATCTCGTCGCCCGGATGGATGTGCCGCGGGACGGCCGAACCGGCGGCGACTTCATAGGTGTAGAGCGTTACGTCCCGTTCCTCGGTGCCGGTCATCCATGCGTTGTACAGCTCCGTCCGGGTGACGCCGGGCGCCGGCTGCGTGACGCTGCCGGCCGTCTGCCCGCCGACGGCCGCTTGCTGCGGCGGCTGCTGTGCAAGCGTCGCGATCGAGCCGACTGCGACGAGGCCGGCAAGCCCGAGCGCAACGTAAATCGCCTTTTTCATCGCTTGTTCGCCGATGCCGGATGCAAGGAGCCGCGTCGATCCGCTCTCGCGCCGGCACGGCGGGTGCGTCCGCCGTCCGGTGGTGAGGGCTACGCCACATTGCCCTTGTCCGCGAGACAGGGCAAGAGCGGCGAATCCGGCGCGGCGCAGCGCAGTGCAGCGCGCATCGCTTCGGCCGAGACCATAGCGAAAGAGGTTCCGAACCGCCGGCGCTCCGGTATGCTGGCGTCCGCTCTCCCCCACCTCCCGACCTTCCCGGCCGCTTCCGCGATCCCCGCCCTCATGCCGCCACCGCCGCCGACTCTCTCCCGATCCGCCGCAGCAACCGCCGCCGCACCCCGGCGGGCGCCGGTCGCCGACTACGCGCTCCTGCTGTTGCTCGCGACGCTGTGGGCCGCGTCCTACAGCTTCATCCGGATCGGCGTCGCGACGATCCCGCCGGTCACGCTGATCGCCGCGCGCACGCTGATCGCCGGCGGGCTGCTGGCGCTCGCGATGCGGCTGCGCGGCGTGGCGCTGCCGGCCGACCGGCGGACCTGGGCGATGTTCGCCTTCCAGGCGCTGATGAACAGCGTCGCGCCGTTCACCCTGATCGCCTGGGCGGAGCAGGACGTCGAGGCGGGGCTCGCGACGATCCTCAACGCGACCGTGCCGATCTTCGCCTTCCTGCTGACGTGGTTAGGGTCGAGGAAGGCGGCGGCGCGGCGCGAGGCGGTGAACGGGCGCAAGCTGCTCGGCGTCGTCATCGGGCTTTCGGGGATCACGCTGGTGATCGGGGTCGACGCGCTGAGCGGGATCGGACGGCAGACCGGCGGGCAGGTGGCGATCGTCGCGGCCTCGGCGTGCTATGCCGTCGCCGCGATCTTCGGCCAGCGCTTCAAGGGGCTGGACCCGATGGCGCCGGCCGCCGGATCGATGCTGTGCGGCGCCGCGGCGCTCGTCCCGCTGAGCCTCGCCGTCGACCGGCCGTGGACGCTGAACCCCTCGGCCGCGTCGCTGGCGGCGCTCGCCGGGCTCGCGGTGTTCTCGACCGCGCTCGCCTTCATCATCTATTTCCGGCTGCTGCGGAGCCTCGGTTCGATCGGCATCACGAGCCAGTCGTACCTGCGCGTGCCGATCGGCGTCCTGCTCGGCGCGGTCTTCCTCGGCGAGAGCCTGCCGCCGACTGCCTATGCCGGCCTCGTGCTGGTCGTCGCGGGCGTCGCGGCGATGACCCTGCCGGGGCGCGGAGGAGACGCGGAGGATCGGGGGACAATTCGTTGCTCGCCTGCGGCGCGCGAGAAATGACGCCTCCGCGAACCTCCGTTGTTCTCTGCGTCCTTCGCGGTAAAAAGTTTTTCCCTGACGGGACGTCAATGATGAGGCCCGCCCGCCGTCACCGCGGCATCGGCGCCGCGCCGGGCCAGGCGAAGGAGAGAATGCGGGACGGCATGCCGACGGTCGCGAGCGCCGCCGCATATCCGGGCTCGGCAGCGACATCGTGCAGCATCCATTCCGCCGCGGCGGCCGCATCCTCGTCGCCGGTCACGGCGACAGCACCGGCGTCGTCCTCGCCCGGACCGGCGGCGTCGATCCAGCGCTCGGCATAGGGGCGCAGCAGGCGCGCAGGCGCGTCGGGATCGGGGCAGACGTCGAAACCGTCGAGCGGGATCTTCAGCCCGGCGCCGCGCCCCTTGATGTACGCCTCCTTGGAGGCCCAGCATTTGAAGAAGCCAAGCGCGTAGCGCTCTTCCGGCACGGCGGCGAGCGTCGCCTGCTCGGCCGGGGAGAAGAAGCGGCCTGCGATCCCCGCGCAGGCGCGACTGGTATCGATCCGCTCGATGTCGATGCCGACGGGGGAACCGCCGCCGGCGACCGCGGCCAGCGCGCGGGTGCCGGAATGCGACAGGTTGAAGGTGATCCCCGTCGCGTCGAAGGGCGACGCCAGCGCCGGCTTTCCATTACGGCCATAGGCGAAGCGGAGGTCGGCCGGACGGACGCCGCCGAGCGTCGCCTCCATATAGCGCGCGAGGATGCAGCGCAGGCTGCCGCGCGCCACGGTGTAATGGTCGCGGTCGCGGTCGAACACGAACCGCGCGGCGCGCGCCTGCTCGTCCGGCGCAAGGATGGAGCGCAACGCCGCCAGTTGGTACTGCGGGACGTCGAGCGGGAGGTGCCACACATGCACCTCGCCCGGCGCCAGACGGTGGCGTCCGGCGGCGCTGTTGGGAGTCGATGATGAGGGATGATCGTCCGGCATGAAGCTCCCCGACCGATACGATGGCAGCGGCGGCGGCCGGCCGCCGCAAGGCATCCCGTCCATCGTACCAGAGCAACAGCCGTCACGGCGACCCCGAGACGTTGCACGCCATACAACCTTTCGGTGCATCGCTCGAAAGTATAGTAAAGAAATCCTTACAAGCCCTGACCGCCTCTTCCGTATCCCCTTGATAACGAGCAATAATTTTCATGGCATGAGGCATGCATGATGGTTGCGGCAACCATGATCGTGCAGGAGCAAAGCGATGAGGCGCATAGTCGGAATAGCACTGAAGACCGTCCTCGTCGCGATCACCGCCGCCATGGTGACCGCACCGGCGGCGCACGCAGTGGTCGTTCCGTTCGGCGATACGATCGGGGGAACGGATCCGCTCGGACACAAATTCCAAGCCTCGAACGCCTTCAAGCCGTCGTGGGGCTCGCCGGGCCTGGGCGCCGGCACGCTGACCTTCAACCCCGGCAATTTCAGCAACAGCAACGGTACCTTCGCGACGAATTTCGACTTCATCTTCCTGAAGGGCGTCGCGGGCGCGATCGATACGACGCCGCCGTCGAGCCCGTTCGGCTTTGAACTCACGACGCGCTTCGTGGACATCACGAAAGGCCAGCTCTGGCAGGCCGAGTTCGTCAGCGCGAAGGAAGTGCACTTCATCGCGCCGCCGGGTTCGCGCATCGACGCGGGCGACCAGTTCTTCGTCAACATCACCTTCACCGGCCCGGTCGACCTGAAGCGGTTCAGCTTTGCCGCGCTGTGGGACGACACCGTGATCCCCGAGCCGGCGACGCTGGCGCTGGTCGGCAGCGGCCTGCTCGGCCTCGGTCTCGTCCGGCGCCGCAAGGCGGCCTGACGACCGGCACCGTCAGAGAACTTTACAGGTTTAGCCCGCATTTCTCACCAGGGGGTGCACTGCGGGCTAGGAACCTCGGAGATTGGGCGGCGCTTTCGGGCGCCGCCCTTTTCGTCCGTGCGCGTCGCCGGAGTATCAGCCGTCGATCGTGCGCAGCTCGCGGCCGCGCGTCTCCGGCAGCAGCAGCGCGGCGACGACCACGACCGCGTAGGCGGCGACGGCGAAGAGGCCGATCGCCCGCCCGAGCGGCATCGTCTGGCTGAGATAGCCGACGAGCGCCGGGAAGAGCGCGCCGATACCGCGGCCGAAATTGTAGGCGAAGCCCTGGCCCGAGCCGCGCATCCGCGTCGGGAACAGCTCGGTCAGGAACGCGCCCATGCCGCTGAAGATGCCGGAGGCGAAGAACCCGAGCGGGAAGCCCAGGAACAGCATCACGACGTCGCTTACCGGGACGTAGGTGTAGAGCAGGACGACGATCACCGAGCAGACCGAGAACAGGATGAAGTTCCGCCGCCGGCCGATCGCGTCGCTGAGATAGGCGCTGACGACGTATCCGATGAACGAGCCGGCGATGATGACGAGGAGATAGCCGCCGGTATTGAGCACCGAGAGCTGCCGCACCGTCTTGAGGTAGGTCGGAAGCCACGTCGTCACGGCGTAGTACCCGCCCTGCGCGCCGGTCGCGAGCAGCGCGGTCAGGATCGTGGTGCCGACGATCGGCGCCGAGAAGATCGCGAGGAACCCGGACTCCGGCCCGCCACCACCGCCTTGCGGCCGCCGTTCGCGCTGCGTCTCGGTGAAGATCTCCGGCTCGTCGACGAAGCGGCGCAGGAAGAACACCAGCACCGCCGGGCACAGCCCGATCAGGAAGAGGATGCGCCACGCGACGGTCTCGGGCACGAGCTGGAAGACGACGGTATAGAGGATCGCGGCGGCCCCCCAGCCGATCGCCCAGGCGCTCTGCACGCAGCCGACCGCCTTGCCGCGATGGTGCGCCCGGATCATCTCGCCCATCAGCACCGAGCCCGCGGCCCACTCGCCGCCGAACCCGAGGCCCTGGAGCGCCCGCGCCGCGAGCAGCTGCTCGAACGAATTCGTGAGGCCGCTGAGAAAGGTGAAGACGGCGAACCAGAGGATCGTGATCTGGAGCATGCGGACGCGGCCGAACCGGTCGCTCAGGAGGCCGGTCAGCCAGCCGCCGACCGCGGAGAACAGAAGCGCGACCGTGCCAAGCACGCCGGCGTCCGTCTTCGACAAGTTCCAGACGGTGATCAGGGTCGGGATGACGAAGCTGTAGATCTGCACGTCGAGCGCGTCGAGCGCCCAGCCGGCGAAGCAGGCCCAGAAGGTGCGCCGCTCCATCGCCGACAATTCCTTGAACCAGCCGAGGACGCCGCCGCCGCCCTCCCCGCTCACGACCGCCGCCGCCGCGGAGCCATGCTTTCCGTCACCGACCATCCGCGCCTCCCTCCTTGCCGTACCGCTGTTCTTCCGCACGCGCATTGCCGGCAGACCTGCGGATGCGCACCGATCCGTTATTCCGCTCCTGTCGAGATGTCTTCGCAAGGTGGTTGCGGCGCAGCCGCCCGGCAGCGGCGACGCACGGGAAGGCTAAGAGCCTATTCCAGTAGGCTCTCAGCAGCCGTTCAAGCGGCGTCCGGATTGAGGAAGCGGTGGATCGCCTGCACCACGACGGAGCCTTCGCCGACACCGGAGGCGACCCGCTTGACCGAGCCGGAGCGCACGTCGCCGACGGCGTAGACGCCCGCCCTGACGGTGGCGAAGGGCGATGCGAGCGCGCGGCCGTCGCCGTCCCGGCCGGTCCGCACGAAGCCCTTTTCATCGAGATCGAGGCAGCCGTTCAGCCACCCGGTGTTGGGCTCCGCGCCGATCATGACGAAGACGTTGGCGACCGGCCTCGTCTCGCTCTCGCCGGTCTCATGGCTGGTCCAGGTTACGTGGCGCAGGAAGCCGTCGCCGGCGAGCGCCGTGATCCCGGTGCAGGTATGGAGCGTGATCCTGGGCGACGAATGGATGCGCTGGACGAGATAGTCCGACATCGTCGCCGCGAGACTCCGGCCGCGCACGAGGATATGGACATGGGCGACGGTGCGCGACAGGAACACCGCCGCCTGCCCGGCGGAATTGCCGCCGCCGACGACCACAACCTCCTCGCCCGCACAGAGGCGCGCCTCCATCGCGGTCGCGGCGTAGTGGATGCCCTGGCCCTCGAACCGCTCGTAGTTTTCGACGTCGAGCTTGCGATATCGCGCGCCGGTTGCGACCACCACGGCGCGGGCGGCGACGGAGCGCCCGTCGTCGAGCGTCAGCCGGTAAGGCCGGGTGCTGCAATCGAGCGCGGCGACCGCGCGGGAGACGGCGAGCCGCGCCCCGAACTTCTGCGCCTGGATCTGCGCGCGGCCGGCCAGCGCCTGCCCGGAGATGCCGGTCGGAAAGCCGAGATAGTTCTCGATCTTCGACGAGGTGCCGGCCTGTCCGCCGGGCGCCAGCGCCTCGAAGACGATCGTGCGAAGGGCCCTCCGACGCGGCATAGACTGCGGCGGCGAGGCCGGCAGGACCGGCGCCGACGACCGCGACGTCGAACACGTCGTTCGGGTCGAGAGCCTCGGTCAGCCCGAGCGCATCGGCGAGGGCGGCGTTGCTCGGGTTGCGCAGCGCCTCCTCCTCGCCCGGCACGATGACCACCGGGAGCTGGTCGGCGCTGAGTTCGAAGCAGTCGAGGAAGCCGCCGGCATCCGGATCCGCCTCGGTATCGAGAAGGCGGTGCGGATAGCCGTTGCGCGTCAGGAACCGCTGCAACCGCAGCGTGTCGCCGCCATGACGCGAGCCGATCAACACCACCCCGCCATGCACGTGCCGAATGAGGCCGACGCGCCGCAGGATGAAGGCGCGCATGATGATCTCGCCGATATCCGGCTCGCCGGTGACCAGCCGGCGGAAATCGGCGCGCCGCACGCGCACGACCCGGCTGTCGACGCCGACGCGGCCGGAAACGAGGATCTCGCGATCGTTGAACAGGTCGAGTTCGCCCGCGAACTGGCGGTCGGTGTGCACCGTGAAGACGTTTTCCGCGCCGTGCTCGTCGTGGTCGAAGATCTCGATCGCGCCCTCGATCACGAGGAAGAAATCGACGCTTCGCTGGCCCCGCTTGAAGATCGGCGTGCCTTTCGTCAGGCGCTCCTCGGCGCCGTAGGCGGCGATCCGCGCCGCCATCTCCTCGCTGAGCCGCGGGAAGGTCTGCGCCTCGCGCAGGTAGGGATCGTCCGGGTCGAGACCCGGCCCGGCGCCGACGGGGGGTGGAGCGGACATGCCCACAGGGTACGGAAGGCGGCGCGGCGCCGCAACGGACTTGGCTCGACCGGCGCGGCGCGGCGCGGCAGTGCGGATAAGCGTTCCGGCGCCCTCAGACCGGCCTCTTCCGTCTTCGACGAAACCGATGCCGGGCGATCGGCTGTTGGTACTCGTAAAGAGCGCCACGCCGTCGAGACGGCGTAGGCAGTCAGCTTCCCTTTGTGAGACGCGTGCGAGGGTCCACGACGATGAGCAGCAGCGAGTATCACGGCGGCACGTCCATGGGCGGCCGCCAACCTTTGATCGGCGCCATCATTGCAGGCGCTCTCACCACTTACGGCATTCTCGCCAAACGCCGGGCTCAGCAGCACATCGCGCAGGCAAGCCAGGGAAAGGCGCAGGACGCTCGCGGGCGGAACGCCGCCTGGCCAAGCGAGATCCCGAAGCGCGGCTGGTGGGACATCCTGATGCGGGTGAAGGACGACATCTCCGAGAAGAACCTTTCGCTCGTCGCCGCAGGCGTCGCGTTCTATGCCTTTCTGGCCATCCCCTCGGCCCTTACGTCGCTCGTGTCGCTATACGGCCTGGTCTTCAATCCCGACGATGTTCAGCGCCAGATCCATGCCGCGCAGGGCATCCTTCCCGGCGAAACGATCAACCTCATCTCGGATCAGCTGCAGAACATAGCTTCGGGATCAAGCGCGAAACTCGGCATCGGCTTCGCCGTCAGCTTGTTCCTTGCCCTGTGGAGCGCGCGCGCCGGGACGTCCTCGATCATCGCGGCCCTCAACATCGTCTACGGAGAACCGGAGAAGCGGAACGTCATCTGGTTCCAGGTAATCGCTCTCAGCTTGACGCTCGGCATTGTCCTCTTCGCCGTCGTCGCCCTCGCCCTGATCGCAATCCTCCCCGCGATCATCGACCTCCTGCCGCTCGGCAGTTTCGGAAAAACGCTCACCGCGATCATCCGCTGGCCGGTCCTGGTCGTCCTGGTCATGCTGGCGCTGGCCGGGACCTACCGGTTCGCGCCGTCGCGTGAAGAGCCGAGATGGCGCTGGGTCAGTTGGGGAGCGGCGCTCGCAACGGTGCTGTGGCTCATCGGCTCCGCACTGTTCTCGATCTATGTCGGGCAGTTTGCAGCCTACGACAAATCGTACGGATCGCTTGGCGCCGTCGTCGTCCTGCTGATGTGGCTGTACCTCTCCGCCTTCGTCGTCCTGATCGGAGCGGAATTGAACGCTGAGATCGAGCATCAGACAGCGCGAGACAGCACCACGGGCGCGCACCAGCCCATGGGCATGCGCGGCGCCAGGATGGCCGACACGACTGGCGCTCGTCGTTGAACCGGGCCACAGCAGAGCAAGTAAGTGAACCGCAGGTAATTGCGGCGGCTTGGCAAGAACTTGAGGCCGCGCCGCCGCTCTACCGCAACACCGGTTCCGAAACCCGCGTGCCGTCAGCGTGCCGCGCCTCGGAGGAGAGCGCGGATGTTCTGCCGGAAGTCATTAGGAAATGTGGTGGGCCCGGCAGGATTCGAACCTGCGACAACACCGTTATGAGCGGCGCGTTCTGACCACTGAACTACAGGCCCTGAAAACTCAGGTGGAGCGCCGTGCGGCGGACGTCCCGCAAGGGCGGGGCAAGCCCCACCCCTACGTTAGAGGAGCGGCGGCGAAACCGCCAGAGCGGCAGGCGTTCGTTCCGCTTACGCCCGCCCGCTCTCTCAGGTGTCGAGGAAGCTCCGCAGCTTGCGGGAGCGGCTCGGGTGCTTGAGCTTGCGCAGCGCCTTCGCCTCGATCTGGCGGATGCGCTCGCGCGTCACCGAGAATTGCTGGCCGACCTCCTCCAGCGTGTGGTCGGTGTTCATGCCGATGCCGAAACGCATGCGCAGCACGCGCTCCTCGCGCGCGGTCAGCGAGGCGAGGACGCGCGTCGTCGTCTCGCGCAGGTTCGCCTGGATCGCGGCGTCCAGCGGCAGGACGGCGTTCTTGTCCTCGATGAAGTCGCCGAGGTGGCTGTCCTCCTCGTCGCCGATCGGCGTCTCCAGGCTGATCGGCTCCTTGGCGATCTTCAGGACCTTGCGCACCTTCTCCAGCGGCATGGCGAGCTTCTCGGCCAGCTCTTCCGGCATCGGCTCGCGGCCGATCTCGTGCAGCATCTGGCGCGAGGTGCGGACCAGCTTGTTGATCGTCTCGATCATGTGCACGGGGATGCGGATCGTCCGCGCCTGATCGGCGATCGAGCGCGTGATCGCCTGCCGGATCCACCACGTCGCGTAGGTCGAGAACTTGTAGCCGCGGCGGTACTCGAACTTGTCGACCGCCTTCATCAGGCCGATGTTGCCTTCCTGGATCAGGTCCAGGAACTGCAACCCGCGGTTCGTATACTTCTTCGCGATCGAGATCACCAGACGCAGGTTGGCCTCGGTCATTTCACGCTTGGCCTTGCGTGCTTTCATCTCGCCGGCCGACATCTTCTTGTTGATGTC
>DASWRT010000323.1:0-5293 GCA_036403035.1 Allostellaceae bacterium
CGACGACGTGCACTTCCTCGCCGCCGAGGCGGCGCGACGAGCGGCAGCAATCCATCGCCGTGTTGCCGCCGCCGAGCACGATGACGCGCTTGCCGATCTTCTCGATGTGGCCGAACGAGACGCTCGACAGCCAGTCGATGCCGATATGGATGTTCGCCGATGCTTCCTTGCGGCCGGGAATGTCGAGATCGCGGCCGCGCGGCGCGCCGGTGCCGACGAACACCGCGTCGAAGCCTTCGGCGAGCAGCCCCTTCAGGCTGTCGATGCGCTGTCCGAAATGCGCCTCGACGCCCATGTCGAGGATATAGCCGACCTCCTCGTCGATGATCGACTCCGGCAGCCGGAAGCGCGGGATCTGGCTGCGGATCATGCCGCCGCCCCGCGGCTCGGCGTCGTAGAGCACGATCTCGTAGCCGAGCGGCATCAGGTCGCGCGCCACGGTCAGCGAAGCGGGGCCGGCGCCGATGAGCGCGACGCGCTTGCCGTTCTTTTCGGACGGGATCTGCGGCAGTCGCGCCGTGACATCGCCCTTGTTGTCGGCGGCGACGCGCTTCAGCCGGCAGATCGCGACGGGTTCAGCCTCGACCCGCCCGCGGCGGCAGGCCGGCTCGCAGGGCCGGTCGCAGGTCCGTCCAAGAATTCCCGGGAAGACGTTCGATTTCCAATTGACCATGTAGGCGTCGTCGTACCGCCCTGCCGCGATGAGCCGGATATATTCCGGGACCGGCGTATGGGCTGGGCACGCCCATTGGCAATCGACGACCTTGTGGAAGTATTCCGGCTGACTGATATCGGTGGGCTGCACGACGACTCCTTCACTTGCGCGACCGGCGGCCGGCGCGGGCACAGCGCCCCGCGCCGGCCGGTCTCATCTCCGGTCCGCGCGATCCGCCTCGTCCTCAAGCTCGGTGGCGATATTGACCAGCTCGCGGGTCATGTCCGGGATCGCCGTCATTTCCGACAGGTCGCGGCAACGTCTCGCCAGGCGGCGGAGCCGCAAGGAAGCCGCGGTGTCGGCGGTCATCGTATCGGCCGGCATGCTCTCTCCTGAAACCAGGGTTCCGGAACAAGGTTCGCGTCCGCCTCAGGCGCCGTCCGGGACGCCCATTTACTGACCAGCTTGCCGCATCGAAGGTCGTAGTGCAACGCTTCCGGGAAGCGCCGAATGACCGTTCAGCGCGCATCCCCATCGATCGATTTGCCGAAATCGCGAGAGGACCGACGAGGGAAGATTGCACAAGGACGATTGTCGATCAAGATTCAGGTGAAATAGAAGATCACCTTATTTTGGAGATCCGTAGAAAAAATTTCACCGTACATCCTCAAATTTCACAAGTTCAATTACGGAACACCCTGTGATTCACATGACCTCCGCGACAAGGGCGACCTCCCCTTCCGTCGGACCGTCACCGTTCGCTGAATACTGGAATTCTCTTCCACTTTTCAACGCGGCACGCTATAGCGTGCGGCGGCCGCATCGCAGCTCCGCGCACCGCGTCAATTGTCTCGATGATTGCGTCCGTCAGGCGTGCTCGGCGTCGCCGCGGTCGGGCGGCGGCGAAATCGTCCACCTGGGAGGCCCTCACCCGATCGGTGATCGGCGATGCATCCGAGGTCATGCCGGATTTCCCGGCGGCGTCCGACCGCCGGCTCAAGGGGATCGCGCGCCGGCGTGGCGCGCGATCGATACGAGCGGCGGCCGCGGGGATTACTCCGACTTGTAGTATTCGGGAATAACGTAAGGGCCTTCGGGAATCACCGCGACGCGCGGGTCGCCGGTAACGGCGACGCTCTCGCGGATCGCCGCCTCGATCGAGTCGATCGATATCAGCGACGTCAGCTTCCGCTGCTCCGGCGAGAGCCCGGTCGAGTAGAGCATCACGTTGCCGATCGAAAGCGGCTTGGTGAGCATGTTCGGGCACCATTCGTCGATGTCGGCCTGCGGCTTCCGCGCCGTCATCTCGGTGAAGCCCCGAACGCCCAGCTCGACGAGCCGGCGCTGAGCCTCGACGAACTCGGGCGAACCCAGCCCTTCGCGGCACTCCGAGGCGATGATCAAGTTGCCGCCCGGCTCCAGGATGCCCACCGCGCCGATCACGCCCTTGATCGTCTGGTAGTAATTGCCGTCGAGCGGGTGCCCGGCATTGCAGGTGACCACCGTCTTGAAGCGCTGCGCCGACGATACGATCGCATAGCGGGTGACGTGCGCGACTGCCTGAAGGTGGCTCTCGACGATCTCGCCGAAATTGACGAACGAGAGCCGCCGGTCCTCGTCGATCACCGTATTGAGCGCGAGTGCGCCGCCCACCCATTTCACGATTTCGAGCTGGTCCTCGTGCAGCGGGTTGCCGTCGAGCACGCAGTTCGTCGCGCAGGGATGCATAACGTAGCGGGAGCTGTGGAACATGCGGATCGTGTCGCTGTGCGCGACGCCCGGCGCGATCACCTTTCGCCCGCCCGACCAGCCGGCGATCAGGTGCGGCTCGACGAGCCCGGTCGCGATCTTCAGGTCGGCCTCGACGAAACGCCGGTCGACCTTCACCGGCGTGCCGCGCGACGTGGTGCCGAGTTCGACGTGGCCGGCGTCGTCGCGGGCGAAATGGTTCTCGATCCGGACCGTCTCCATGACCCAGGGATCGCCGATGATCTCCGCCAGTTCCTCGCCCTCGTTCGGCCGGTGCAGGCCGGTCGCGATCAGCAGCGTGACGTTCTCGCGCGGTATGCCGGCATCGAGGATCTGCCTGACCATCTCGCCGAGGAAGAGTCCGTTCGGCACCGGCCGCGTGATGTCGCAGACGAGGATGCAGGCGCTCCTCTTCCCGCGCGCCTCCTCGATCAGCGGCCGGGAGCCGACAGGGTTCGCGAGCGCAGACCGGACCGCTCCGACCGGGTCCGGCAGTATCGGCATGTCGTGCTTGCGAAAGATGGTGACCTCATAGTCGTCGCCAAGCTCGACCGGCAGCATGCCGCGGCCATATCGCAGTTCCACGCGCATCGGTTGTCTCTCCCCGTTTTCGATTGATTGCCGGTGTCCTATGGTCTTTGCGCCGCCGAGATGCGACCGGCGGCGCGCAAAATCCGCAACGCGGCGCAGGCCGCGCCGTAGCCGTTGTCGATGTTGACGACGGCGATGCCGGGCGCGCAGCTCGCGAGCGCCGCGTGGAGCGCCGTCTCGCCGCCGCGCGCTACGCCGTAGCCGACCGAGGTCGGCACCGCGACGAGCGCGCCCGGCACGAGGCCGCCGAGGACGCTGACCATCGCCGCGTCCATGCCGGCCGCGACGATCAGGACAGGCATCTCGCGCAGCTCGTCGATGCGCTCCAGCAGGCGCCACAGGCCGGCGACGCCGACATCGGCGACCACGAGACTCTCCTCGCCGTGCCAGAGCAGCGTGCGCGCCGCCTCGCGCCCGACCGGCATGTCCGACGTTCCCGCCGCGACGATGCCGACGCGCGCCGGTCCGGACACCGGCGCCGGCGGACCGAAGAACCCGGTACGCGACACCGGGTCGTAGTCGAGCCGGCCGCGGTGCCGCTGCGGCAGTTCGCCGAACCGCTCCGGGGCCAGCCGCGTCAACAGGAAGCCGGCGCCGCGTTCCGCCGCGCGGTCGAGGATCTCGGCAATCTGCGGGACGCTCTTGCCGGCGCACAGGATCGCTTCGGGCAGGCCGATCCGCGCCGCCCGCCCGAAATCGAGCCGGATGTCGCCGCCGCTCTCCTCCCGCCCGCTCATGACCGCGCCGTCTCCGCCGCAGCGACCCTGCCGCCGACCAGGAAGGCGCTGCCCGTGCGGTACGGCGCGAACGAGACCGGCCTTGGATCCAGGCCGTGCTCCTGCGCCAGCGCCTCCACCGCCGCGGCGAGGCGGCCTCGCTCGGCGCCGCCCAGCCGCGTCAGGCTCGCTTCGTCCAGTTCGACGACCAGCTTGCCCGGCCGCACCCGGCAGCGCACCGTGCGCGGCGTCAGCTCCGCCGCGGCAAGACGCTCGACGGCATGGACCAGCGCGAGCAGCCCGGCCTCGATCCGGATGCCGGTCTCGACCCTGCTGGACAGGCAGGGCGCGGCCGGAAGCTCGGCGATGTCGCCGAGGCCCAGGCCGCGGGCGATCGCTCGCACCGTTCGCTTGTCGATGCCGGCCTCGACGAAGGGATGGCGGACGCCGTGCTCGCGCGCGGCGTCGAGCCCCGGCCGGTACTCGCCGAGATCGTCGAGGTTCGTGCCGGAGAGGATCTGCATCCCGGTGTGCCGCCGCACCGCCGCATAGAGGTGCGTCTTGCAGTAGAAGCAGCGGTTGACCGGATTCTCGCGGTACTCGGCCGAGGCGAACTCGCCGGCATCGATCACCGACAGGAGCCAGCCTTCGCGCCCGGCAATCTCCCGCACGCGGGCCGTCGCCTCCGGCGGGACGGCCGGCGAGACGGCATGGAACATCCGCACGGTCCCGGCGCCGAGCGTGCGGTGGGCGAGGACCGAGAGGGTCAGGCTATCCACCCCGCCGCTGACCGCGACGGCGATTTCGGGCATCGCGGCGAGGATCGCCCGGAGCGCCGCAACCTGCTGCCGATGCAGCTCGATGCCGGACGACGGCATGTTGTCGCCGTCGCCCTCCTCTGTCCGGTTCTCCTGGTCCGCTCCGCTCCGCATCGTGATCCCTACTCCTCGTCCGTTCCATCACGCCGCAGCAGCGCCGCCTCTTCGGCGGCCCGGCGCAGCCGCTCCCGTCCGGCCCGGCCGGCGGAAGCGTCGGCGGCGAGCGCGTCGCTCTCCGCCTTCGCCGTCCTGACGCCGTCCGGGCGGGCGACGATCTTGACCGGGACGGCGCGGCCGTCGACCTCGACAATCGCGGACCGCCGGTCGAGCACCGCCCGCCGCACGGTCTGCACTCGCAACCCGATCGTCGCGGTTTCCCGGAAGCACGCCGCGACGACGGCGGCCTCGCCGTCGCACCGCGCCAGCACCCGGACGTGGCTGACGAGACGGCCCTTCTTGCCGAATGCCGGCATCTGCAGCACGTCGAGAACGTCGGGCATCGCGCGCAGCCGGTCGAGACCGGCGGCAAGGTCCTCCGCCGTCTGGTCGTCGACCTCGAACTCGATCGCCGCCACCTCGTCGCGGCCGCCGCCGCCTTCCATCGTCGCCGCCGGCTCGTCCATGAGGACGAGAACTCGGAGCACGTTGCTGATGCCCGGTAAACGCCGGCTGCCGAAACCGATCCCGGTGCCGGCGAGGCGCCGGGGCTGGGGTCCCGGGCCGGCGGCGCAGCCGAGATGGCGGACGATCGCGGCGCCGGTCGG
>DASWRT010000324.1:0-2256 GCA_036403035.1 Allostellaceae bacterium
TCGCGTCTCGTCGTCGATAGCCCTACCTCCACGGAGGGCTGCGCGGAGAACCGCCGCCTGCGCCGCTATTTTACGAGAATGGAGAGGCCGGTGATCTGTGGAGAAAAGGTTAGGGCAGGGCAGTCGCGGGGCATTGCTGAGGGCGTCCGGTCGACGCGCGCCAAATCCCTCACCCTGGCCGCGATGAGCCTCGGCTATGGCGTCGTCCAGCTCGACGTCACCATCGTCAACACCTCGCTGAGCAGCATCGGCGCGTCGCTCGGCGGCGGCGTTGCCGAGCTGCAATGGGTCGTCAGCGCCTACACGATCGACTTCGCCGCCCTGATCCTGACTGCCGGTGCGCTCGGCGACCGGCTCGGCGCCAAGCGCGTCTTCATCGCCGGTTTCGCCATCTTTACCGCGGCCTCGCTCGCCTGCGCGCTGGCCCCGACGGCCGGCATCCTGATCGCGGCAAGGGCGGTGCAGGGGATGGGAGCGGCGATCCTTGTTCCGAATTCGCTGGCGCTTCTCAATCACGCTTACCCCGACGCCCGCGACCGCGGGCGCGCCGTCGGGATCTGGGCCGCCGGTGCGAGCCTTGCGCTGACCGCCGGTCCGCTCGCCGGGGGCGTGCTCGTGGCGCTGGTCGGCTGGCGGAGCATCTTCCTGGTCAACCTGCCGATCGGCCTTGCCGGCTTGTGGCTGACGTGGCGGTGCGCGACCGACACGCCGCGCTCCGCGTCGCGCGAGGTCGACCCGGCCGGTCAGGCCGCGGCGATCGGCGCGCTCGGCTGCCTTGCCGGCGCCATCATCGAAGGGGGCGTCGTGGGCTGGCGGCATCCGCTGGTCCTTTCCGGTTTCGCCGCCTTCGCCGTCCTGGCGGTGCTCTTCGTCGTCCAGGAGCGGCGCGCGCGCCAGCCCATGCTGCCGCTCGCGCTCTTCCGGCACCGCTTGTTCTCGCTGACCGCGCTCGACGGCCTGCTGGTGAACATCGCCTTTTACGGCCTCATCTTCGTGCTGAGCCTCTATTTCCAGCAGGTCAACGGGCTCAGCCCCTTCGCGACCGGGCTGGCCTTCCTGCCGCTGATGGGCGTCGTGCTGCCGGTCAATCTGGTCGCCGCGCGCGCCGCCGAGCGGTTCGGCGCGCCGGCAGTCATCGCGGCCGGCGCGGTCATCGCGGCGGGCGGGTGCGTCGGCCTCCTCGGCATCGCGGCCGAGACGCGCTACTGGGCGATCTGCGCGCAGCTTCTCGCGATGGGAGGCGGCCTCGGCTTGCTGGTCCCGCCTCTCACCTCGGCCCTGCTGGGGAGCGTCGAGACGTCACGCTCCGGCATCGCCGCGGGCGTCCTCAACGCGACGCGGCAGACCGGCAGCGTTCTCGGCGTCGCCCTGTTCGGCTCGCTGGTCGGCGGCGGCGGCTCGCAGGACTTCCTCTCCGGCGCGCGCGAGGCGCTCGTGATCTCGGCGCTGCTTCTCGTCGCCGCGGCGGTGGCGATCACGGTCGGCGCCCGCCATTCGCGCGCGTAGCGCCTTTCGCGGGACGGCTGCATGCGTCCGCCGGCATCGCCGAACGATCCCCGCTCCGTGCCGGTCGGTCACCTGCGGTTTCTGACGGCGTTCTGGTTCGTGGGGTTGTCGTCGCGCGTGACCTCGATGATCTCGACGATGTCGGCGGCGTTGCTCTCGTCCACGCCTTCCGGCCGGCTTTCATGCGGCGTGGACGGCGGCTCCTGCGGCGCCGTGTCGAGCCTGTCGCTGGTGTGCCCCGGCATCCCGGCTTGCGCCGGCACGATGTCGGTGTCCGGGGTCAGGCTGTTGCCGGCGATCCCGTCGACGATCGTCTTTCCATCGGGAACCAAGTCCTTCTCGTCCGCCATGGCGTGTCGCTCCTGACGCTGCGTTCTCCTCACCAACGCTTCGACAGGTGCCGGTGTCCTGGGATGTTAGCGCTAACACCGAATTGTCGGCGCGGCGATTGCTGCCGACGATCGATCACGGCAACGAGTCCGGGTTAACGCGGCGAGGCGAGGAGGATGGCTTCGAGGTAGCTGGTGTCCCATGCGGCGCGCTTTCTGCGGGTTTTCAGGCTTCGTTTGTCGGTTGCGGTGCGCACGAGGTTGAGGGCGAAATGGCGGGCGACGGCCATGTTGCGCGCGCCGTGCCCTTTGCGGAGGCGGGAGAGATCGTCCTTGAAGTGGACGTCGAGGACCCAATGCAGGGAGTTCTCGATGCGCCAGTGAGCGCGTACCGCGGCGAGCAACTGTTCGGCCGACAGCG
>DASWRT010000325.1:0-18091 GCA_036403035.1 Allostellaceae bacterium
GCGAGCATCGACGATCTGAACGGCAAGCTCGAAGCGATGGACGTTGCCGTCGAGGATTGCCGCGGGGGCTTCTCGATCCGGTCGCTCAAGCCGCAGCCCGGCAAGCTCGACCAGATCATTGGCAACGCGCAGTAAGATCGGAGCGGGCGACATCGGCCGGCTGGCGAACGGCCGGTCGGGCCGCCACAGGACCTCCTGTGTCGCCGCAGCCGTTCAGCCGCACGGCAAAGAGCGGCCCCCTCCTCCGCCGTCCGCCGCTTGCGCCAGCGCCTCGTATTCCCGCGCCATCTCGCTGAGCGCCAGATAGATGGCGAGGGATTTCGCCGTCGCGGCATGCTCGCGGCATTGACGGGCGCGGTTGCGGTATTCCTCCGGGCGGCCTTGCTGGGGAGTGTCGTGAATCACGTCGGCGCCGCCTTCGATACGGTCTGGAGATGTCGTCTCATACGCGGATCAAGGACAGCAGGCCGGGATTGCTCGCCGCTTAGCACAACCGATGCGGCGCGAAACAAAATTACGCAAATCGGAAGCGGTGAAGATAATTCCAGGGGATAAGTGCCGCCGACGGACGATGCCCGGCGAAACACCGATGGGGCATGAGATCCCCGAGGCAAATGGTCGGAGCGGTGAGATTCGAACTCACGACCCTCAGCACCCCATGCTGATGCGCTACCAGGCTGCGCTACGCTCCGACTGCCTGAGGGCGCCGACTATAGTGACCGCGCGGAGCCGTTGCAACGCTCCCCGACCGCCGCTCGGCCGAAGCATGCAGAATTCCGGCGAAACATAGATCGGCCCGTCGCCGCACCTGTCCGACACCGGGGCGGCCGTCGCCGCCCGGCGGCGCCGTCCGATGCTTATCGCGACTCTCCGCAGGGCGGCTGTCCGTGCGCGACTTCGTAATGCCTGACGAAATCGTCGAAGTCCGAGAGGACCGCCTTGGCTTCGGGCTCGACGACGGCGCCTTCGACCCGATCGCCGGCGAAGGCGCGCACCGACTCGATCGAATCCCATAAGGTGACGACGAGGAACTCCGTCCCGCCGCCGCTGGCTGTTTCCCGCCGCAGCAGATAGGCGCCGCGATGTCCGGCGATGCCGGCCAATTCGGGAAGGACGTTCTCGGTGACATGCCGGTGGTAGCGTTCCACATTCTCCGCCGTCGCCACCTGCCCCCGCCAGATCCGCACGATCATCCGCCATCCTCCTCGACTGCGCCCGATCCACCGGGCCGCGCAAATTTCTATCCGGCCAGGGAATCACGCCAGCAGCGACATGGCCGGGAAATCCCGTAAAGGGACATCAGGCGCTCTTGGCGATATGGGCGATGGGCAGGGAGACCGCATCGGCGGCGTCGCCGGCTGCGGCGGCTTCGAGGATCCATGCGCGAAAAGCCGCCACTTTCGGCCGCTCGCGGCCGATGTCGGGGTAGACGAGATAATAAGCGAAAGCCTCAAGCCGGCCGGCGTCCGCGAGCTTGACGAGCCGTCCTTCCGCAAGGTCGAGCGCCACCATGGCGGCCGGCAGCAAACCAGCGCCCTGCCCCGTCAGCACGGCCTTCAACAGCAGGCCGGAATCGTCGAAGGACGGGCCGCGGGGCGGACCGATCTCGTCGATCCCCTGCGCCTGGAACCACAGATGCCAGCCCTTGCGCTCGGCATCGTGCACATGCGGCCAGCGCGTCAGCTCCGCGGGACGCGCCGGCACGCCGAGCCTCGCGACGAGCATCGGCGCCGCGACGGGAACGATCTCCACCGCAACGACGCGGTCGCTGCACAGGCCGGGGTAGCGGCCCAGACCGTGACGGACGGCGACATCCACGCCGTCCTGCGAAAAATCCACCAGCGCGTTGCTGGTCACCACCTGGAGATCGATGTCCGGATGCGCGTCCTGAAACTGCTTGAGGCGCGGCACGAGCCAGGCGGACGCGAAAAACGGCGTGGCGCTCACGGTCAATGTGCCCGTATCCGCGGCCACTGCAACGCGCCTGGAGGCGTCCGCGATCTGCCTGAAGGCGTTGCGGACCGGCGGCAGATAACCTTGTCCGGCGTCGGTCAGGAAAATGCCGCGGTTCACCCGGTGGAACAGCTTCACCCCGAGATGCAGTTCGAGCGCCTTGAGCATCTGGCTCACCGCGCCGGGCGTGACGCACAATTCCTCCGCGGCATTCTTGACGGACAGATGCCGCGCCGTGGCCTCGAAGGCCCGGAGCGCATTCAGCGGCGGCAGCCTATGAGCGGCCATTTAGTTTTCCTAATTCGAAGCGCGCAGAACATGTGGTTTGCGAGTCGCTCCTCCGCGATACAGTTTACGTGAAAGATTGCGGACGCCGCCAACGTATCGATTGCACGCCGTCAGCTCAGTTCCTCTCCGTCGAACGAGAAAGAAAATTTGCGTTGCTCCATCCTTGGAACGCCCTGAGCCTCCCTCGCCCGCAGTAAAACGGAGACCATCGTGAGCCGTAACCCGGTGCCATCCAATCCTCGCATCTTCTACGGCTGGTTCGTGGTCGCCGCCGCATTCGCCGTTATGTTCGTGGGCTTCGGGAGCGCCTATACCTTCAGCGCCTTCGTCGGGTCGTTGCAGAACGATTTCGCGGCTTCGCGCGGTTCGGTTTCTCTCGTCTTCTCGCTGGCCGGCTTTCTCTATTTCGGCCTCGGGATCGTAAGCGGCCCTCTCGCCGACCGGTGGGGCTCCCGCCGCGTGGCCGTCGTCGGCATGATCCTGACCGGGCTGGGCCTGGCTGCCGCAAGCGCGGCCCGCAGCCTGACGGAAGTCTACACGGCATACGGGCTTGGCGTCGGACTGGGCGTCGGCTGCTCCTACGTTCCTGCGGTAGGCGCCGTGCAGCGATGGTTCGTCAAGCGCCGCGGGTTTGCGTCCGGCCTTGCCGTGAGCGGGATCGGCGTCGGCACGCTCGTCATGCCGCCGCTCGCCTCGTTCCTCATCGACGCGCTGGGGTGGCGCAACGCCTACCTCGTGCTCGGCGGCCTTGCCGCGGTCTTGGGCGCAGGGGCAGCTCTGATGATCGAGAACGATCCGCGCGACCGCGGGCTAAGCCCCGACGGCGATCTCCCGCAGCCGGGCGCCCGGTCGGTGCGGCCGACGGGGGCTTCCGTGCGTGAAGCGGTCGGATCCCGGCGGTTCGCCAGCCTCTATGCCGCCTGCCTGATCTGCTCGTTCGGGGTGTTCGTGCCGTTCGTCCATCTCGTCCCCTACGCGCTGGATCACGGCGTTCCGCAGTCTTCGGCCGTCCTGCTTCTCGGCATGATCGGCGTCGGGAGCACCGCCGGACGGTTCTTCCTAGGCGGCCTTGCCGACCGGACGGGTCGACGGCTTGCGCTCCTGGCGATGTTCGTGGGCATGGCGCTCGCACTGGCCGTCTGGGCATTCTCGACGAATGTCTGGTCGCTTGCCGCCTTTGCGTTCGCCTACGGCGTCTTCTACGGCGGATGGGTCGCGGTTCTCCCGGCCGTCGTCATGGACTATTTCGGCGGACGGAATGTTAGCGCTATCATAGGCATTCTCTACACGAGCGTGGCCTTCGGCACGCTGATCGGCCCCAGCGCAGCGGGGTTCGCCTTCGACCTCAGCCACAGCTACACGGCGCCGATCCTCGCCAGCGTCTGCGCGAACGTCATCGCCGCCGGCATCATGGCGGGCACGTCCAAGGCACCCGTATCGATGAGCAAGGTAGGGGGACCGGCATGACAAAGAACTTTCGGACGGAGCAGCCTCCGCCGCCGTGCCGATCCGGGAGGGGCGCTATTTCGGTTTGACCTCGGGCGCGTTGCCGCCCGGCGTGCCCGGCGGCGGAATCACCGGCATGCTCTGCGCTCCAGGGTTCGGCGTCGGCTGGTGCATCCCAGGATCGGGATCGGCGGGCGGCTGGATCACGCCGCCCGAGCGTGAAAGCCTGTCGCTGAGCGAGCCGCCGGGCTGAGTGGACGTCCCCGAGCCGGCGGCATCCGGCGAGCGCTCCGCAGGAGCCGAGGGCGACGGCTGCGCCGATGGCGGCAATGGTGCTCCGCCGCCGCCTCCCTGCTGCGCCGTAGCGGTCGTGCACGCACCGGCGGCGATCAGCAGCGGCAGCGCGAGCGCCGCCGCCGACCGGTGCCGCCAAACCTTCCGTTCCGCTGCCATTCAGCTCTCCGGTGCCGTTCCTGCCTGCACCAGAGCAACAGGCCGACCCGCCCGACGGTTCCCCGGCGGACGGGCCAGCGATGGGCGCCGATGCGTCAAGCTCACCGGCCATCGGCATTACTTCGGAAGCGGCTCGGCCTTTCCGCCCTTCCAGACATACACGTCGAACTTCGGGTTCTTCAGGTCGCCCTTGGCATCATAGGAGATGTCGCCGACGACCGTCTTGAAGTCACCCGCATGGAGCGCCGTGTCGACGTCGGCATGGTTCAGCGACTTCGCCTTCTCCGCGCCCTGCGCGAAGACCTGAACCGCGGCGTAGGCATAGAGCGTATAGCCTTCCGGCTCGAAGCCCTGCTTCCTCAAGCGTTCGGCGACGTCCTTGCCTTCCGGCGAGTTCCGCGCGTCAGGCGCGAAGGTGAGCAGCGTTCCCTCCGCGTCCGCGCCGGCGACCGCGGTGTACTCGGAGGTGTTCAGCCCATCGCCGCCCATCATTTGCAGGTTCATCCCCTGCTCGTGCGCCTGACGGATCAGCAGGCCGGCCTCCGGATGGTAGCCGCCGTAGTAGAGGAAATTGACGCCCAGCGACTTCAAGCGGCTGACCATCGACCGGAAGTCCTTCTCGCCCGCGTTGATCGAGTCGAAGAGGACCTCCTTGACGCCGAGCTTGTTGAGCTGCGCCTTCGTCTGCTCGGCGACGCCCTTGCCGTAGGCCTGCTTGTCATGGAGGATCGCGATCGTCCGGTCCTTGAAGCGTTTCGCGATGTACTCGCCGGCGAATATTCCCTGCTGATCGTCGCGGCCCAGCGTCCGGAAGATGTTCGGATAGCCCTTGTCGGTAATCGTCGGATTGGTCGCGGAGGGCGTGATCATCGGCGTGCCCTCTTCGCGGTAGATGTCCGACGCCGGGATCGACGATCCCGAGCAGACATGGCCGACGACCGCCGAGACCTTCTTGCCGACGAACTGGTTGGCGACCGACACGGCCTGCTTCGGGTCGCACTGGTCGTCGCCGTACTCGATCTGCACCTTCTGGCCGAGGATTCCGCCCTTGGCATTGAGATCGGCGACGGCGAGATCAGCTCCCCGCCTGACCTGGTCTCCCAGCGCAGCGAGCTGCCCGGTCAGCGGCCCGGCATATCCGATCGTTACATCCTCGGCCCGCGCCCCCGGTGCGAGCATCGCAGCGGCCGCTACACCGATGCCGAGATAAACCGCCTTCGTCCCATACATGACAACCCTCCACTGTTCAGCCGGGCTTCTTTATTTTACGCCCGCAACCGCGATCATAACTTAAGGTTCAAAATACGCCACAGCGCTATACCGCTGCCGTGATATGGACTGCCTTGTAACTAATCAGTGCTTTGAGGAAGCGACATGCACCGGGATAGGACGGCCGGAGCGGCCAAATACCGGCCCGCTTGCGCGGGTCGCCGCGCCATCATACGGTGATGAAATAGGGCGGACCGGCGCCGCGCGGCGCGACCGGTCCGGCAGGCAAACGGCAGACGGAGGAGCCGTGGACGACGGGCAGCGACCGGCGCCGACAGCCGCCGCCGTGACGGTCGGCGACGACGTCATCGCCGTGCGCCGCCTCGGCAAACGGTACGGCGGCGGCCGCGCGGCGACGCCGCCCGTCGTGGCGCTCGAAGATATCGATTTCCGGGTTGGAGACGGCACCTTCGTCTCGGTCGTCGGCCCGTCCGGGTGTGGAAAATCGACGCTGCTCAAGATCCTCGCCGGGCTGATCCCCGCGTCCGAGGGCGACGCCCGGCTGCGCGGCACGCCGATCGCGGGGCCGCGGCGCGACATCGGCGTCGTCTTCCAGTCGCCGGTGCTGTTCCCGTGGCGGACCGTGCTCGGCAACGTGCTGCTGCCTGCCGACGTGCAGCATCTCGGACGCGACCGCGCCCGGCCGCGGGCGATGGACCTGCTCGCGCTGGTCGGCCTGTCCGGGTTCGAGCACCGCTACCCCTGGGAACTGTCCGGCGGCATGCAGCAGCGCGTCGCGATGGTGCGGGCGCTGGTCCACGATCCCGCGCTGCTGCTGATGGACGAGCCGTTCGGCGCGCTCGACGCGATGACGCGCGAGGCGATGAACGCCGAACTGCAACGGATCTGGATGGAGCGCCGGAAGACGGTGCTGTTCATCACGCATTCGATCGGCGAGGCGGTGTTCCTCTCCGACCGGGTGCTGGTGATGACGCCGCGGCCGGGCCGGATCATGGATGACCTGACGATCGGCCTGCCGCGTCCGCGCACGCTGGACATGATGAATACCCCGGAGTTCGGCGTGCACGTCCGCCGCATCCGCGCCGCGCTCGGCTCGGGAGGGACAGTGGAGTGAAGAAGCGCGCAATGACCGGCGGGGTGCGCGGCTTCGTCCTGCGCCTCGCGATGATCGCGGCGGTGATCGCCGTCTGGGAGTGCGCGGTACGCACCATCGAGGTGCCGGCCTACATCCTGCCGACGCCGTCGAGCATCTTCGCGGCGCTCGTCCGCGGGATCGCGAGCGGCCTCTATGTCGATCACCTCTGGACGACGCTGCTGGAGACGCTGCTCGGATTCCTGACCGGCTCGGTTCTCGCCTTCCTGTTCGGGACGGTGATCGCGATGAGCCGGCGGGTCGAGTATTTCCTCTACCCGTTCATCGTGATGTTCCAGTCGATGCCGAAGGTAGCGCTGGCGCCGCTCATCGTCGTCTGGTTCGGGCTCGGAATCGCCTCGAAGGTCGTCAACGCCGCGCTCGTCGCCTTCTTCCCGCTGATGGTCAACACGATCGTCGGGCTGCGTTCCGCCGACGAGGACCGCATCGACCTGATGCGGTCGCTGGCCGCGAGCCGGGTCCAGATCTTCCGCATGGTCCAGTTGCCGAGCGCGTTGCCGTTCATCTTCGCCGGCATCGAGATCGCGATGATCTTCGCGCTGATCGGCGCCATCGTCGCCGAGTTCGTCGGCGCCGAGCGCGGTCTCGGCATGCTGATCGAGAGCATGAACATGACGATGGACGTCGCTGGGCAGTTCTCGGTGCTGTTCATCCTGTCGCTGCTCGGGCTCGCCCTGAACGGCTCGGTCGCCGCGCTGCGGCGGCGCGTGCTGTTCTGGGACCCGTCGCAGAAGGCGGCGTCCCGCGGCGCGCGGCCGGAACCGGAGGGTCTGCCATGAGAATATCCGCTTGGGGAGCGAAGATCTTCGCGCTGGCCTGGATGGGCGTCGCAGCTTCCATCGCCGCACCAACAGCCAGCGCCACCGAATCGATGGTGCGGGTCGGCTGGTGCGCGCGGACGCTGAGTTCCGCGGCGGCGCCGTTCGCGATCGCGACGAAGATGGGCTGGTTCGCCGAGGCCGGCATCCGCGTCCAGCCGGTGCCGCTGGCCGGGACGGGCGAGTGCGTGAAGACGGTCGCGACGCGGGAGTTGCCCTACGCGCTCTCGGCCGTCGAGACGCTGGCGGTCGGCCGGCTGAACGGCATCAAGGCGAAGATCTTCTATACGGCCTATCAGGGCAACATCTACAGCATCGCGGTGCCGGACGAGAGCCCGGTCAGGACCTTCGCCGATCTCAAGGGCAAGAAGATCGGCGTCATCGCCTTGGGAACGGCCGGCGTCATCGTCGCCCGCGCCCTCGCCACCGCGAGCGGCCTGAACCCGGACCGCGACATCTCGCTCGTCGTCGCCGGCGAGGCGGCGCAAACGGCGGCGCTGGTGCGCTCGAAACAGGTCGACGCGCTGTCGCAGTTCGACACGAACTACGCCCTGATCGAGAACGCCGGCGTGAAGCTCCGGCCGCTCGATGCCGCCAACGCCGCAATCGCGCGCTTCCCGTCGAGCGGGTTCATGGCGCTGGAGGAGACGCTCGCAAACCGACGGGACGAGGCGGTGGCGCTCGCCAGGGGCTATGCGAAGGGCACCGTGTTCGCGATGGCCAATCCCGAGGCCGCGGTGCGCATCCTCCACGAGGTCTATCCGCAGACGAAGGCGACCGGAAAGGACGACGCGACGGCGATAAGCGACGACGTCCGCACGCTGGAAGCGCGGGCGCGGAACTGGCGGCTTGAAATCGGCGGCGTCACGAAATGGGGCGAAAGCTCGCTTGCCAACTACGACGCGCAGCTCGCTTTCCTGGCAAAGCAGAACGTGTTCAAAGAGCCGGTACCGGCAACCGATCTCGTCACCAACGAGCTGATCGGCGAGGTCAACGATTTCGATGCCGCCGCGGTCGCCGCCATGGCCAAGGACTACAAGGGGAACTGACGGCGCTCGGCCGGAGCGGAGACGCGCCGTCCAAGGAAAGCCGCGGCGGAAGCACGCGGGCGAAAAAAGGGGAGGAAACCAGTGGTGAAGAAAGCGAAAAAGGGAGCGGCGGCGGCTGCCGTCGCGGCAGTGCTCGCCGCGTCGATCGGCGTCGCCGCCGGAGCGTCGACGCCGGCTGCCGCCGCCGAGACGACGACGGTGCGGGTCGGCTGGTGCGCGCGGACGCTCAGCTCGGCGGCGGCGCCGTTCGCGATCGCGACGAAGATGGGCTGGTACGAGGCCGCGGGCATCCACGTCCAGCCGGTGCCGCTGCCGGGGTCGACCGACTGCGTCAAGAACGTCGCGACGAAGGAGCTGCCCTACTCGCTGCCGTCGATCGAGCCGCTCGCGATCATCCGGCCGCAGGGCGTCAAGGCGAAGAACTTCTATACGGCCTACCAGGGCAATATCTACGGCATCGCGGTGCCGGCCGACAGCCCGGTCAAGACTTTCGCCGATCTCAAGGGCAAGAAGATCGGCGTCACGTCGATGGCCTCGGGCGGCGTCATCATCGCCCGCGCTCTCGCCGCGGCGAACGGCATGAACCCGGATCGCGACATCTCGATCGTCGTCGCGGGGGAAGCGGCGCAGACGGCGGCGCTGGTCCGCTCGAAACAGGTCGACGCGCTGTCGCAGTTCGATACGCAGTACGCGCTCGCCGAGAATGCCGGGGCGACGCTCCGCTTCCTCGACAATGCCGAGATCGCCCGCTTCCCGTCGAACGGCCTCGTCGCGCTGGACGAGACGCTCGCGACCCGCCGGGCCGAGGCGGTGGCGCTCGCCCAGGGTTATGCGAAGGGCACGGTGTTCGCGATGGCGAACCCGGAAGCCGCGATCCGCATCCTCTACGAGGTCTATCCGCAGACGAAGGCGACCGGCAAGGACGATGCGACCGCGATGCGCGACGACGTCCGCACGCTGGAGGCGCGGGCGCGGAACTGGCGGCTCGAAGCCGGCGGCGTCGAGAAGTGGGGCGAGAACTCGCTCGCCAACTACGACGCCTATATCGACTTCCTCGTTAAGCAGGGCGTGATCAAGGAGAAGATCCCGGCGGCCGACCTCGTCAGCAACGAGCTGATCGACGACATCAACAAGTTCGATGCCGCCGCAATCACGGCCATGGCCAAGGAGTACAAAGCGAAATAACGCGCGTCGGCTTCGGGCGCGGCGCGACGGAATTTTAAGGAAGGCCGGGCAGGATCAAGGCGGGCGTCACGCCTTCCCTTCCCCGAGCACCGACATGAGCGGCAGCAGCACCTTGGAGAGCCCGATCGGCGTTTTCGATTCCGGCGTCGGCGGGCTGACCGTCCTGCGTGCACTGCGCCAAGCCCTGCCGGACGAATCGATGCTCTATCTCGGCGATACGGCGCGGCTCCCGTACGGCACGAAGAGCGGCGACACGATCGTCCGCTACGCGCTCCAGGCCGCGGGCGTGCTGGTCGAGCGCGGCGCGAAGCTGCTGGTGATCGCCTGCAACACCGCTTCGGCCTATGCGCTCGACGCGCTGCGCGACCGGTATCCGCACCTGCCGGTGATCGGCGTCGTCGAGCCGGGGGCGGCGACCGCCTGCGCCGCGTCGTGGAACGGCAGGATCGCGGTGATCGCGACCGAGGGCACGGCGCGGGCCGGCGCCTACGACGCGGCGATCAGGCGCCTGCGCCCGGACGCCTTAGTGACCTCCGCAGGAGCGCCGCTGCTCGTCGGGCTCGCCGAGGAGGGTTGGTTCGAGGGGCCGGTGCCGGAAGCGGTGGCGCGCCGCTATCTCGCGCCGCTGTTCGAGACTGGATCGGCGGCGGAAAACGGGAACCGGCCGGATACGCTGGTGCTCGGCTGCACCCATTTCCCGCTGCTACGGACGGCGATCCAGGCGGTCGTCGGACCTGACGTGGCGCTCGTCGACGGCGGCATGGCCGCGGCGTCGCTCGCAGCCGAGGCGCTCGCCGCGCGCGGGCTCGCCGCACCGTCCGGCACGCTGCCGGCGACCCGCTTCCTCGCAACCGACGGCGCCGAGCGCTTCGCCCGCGTCGCCCAGCATTTCCTCAGCTTCCCGATCGATGCGAGCATGGTGGAGGTAGTGGACCTGCAAGCTATAGCGTCTGCCGCGGCGTAATCGGACTTCCCCCTCTCCGCTTTGCCGCGGTTCCATGCCTTGCAACCCCATGTGCGCGCGGCGAAAACCGTGCCATGCTTCGCGGCGGCGCGGCAGGCGGGCTGCGCCCGTGCGCCGCATCGTGCGGCCGGCGGGCGGGTCTATGCTGAGCGGCGGCAGAGGACGGGCCGGAGAGCCCGGACGATGGCGGCGGCATGGAGGCGGAGGACGCAATGGACGGATCGTGGAGGCCGGGTCGCGGATGGTGAGCCCGCGCGGCGGCGTCCAGCCCATGAGCATTCCAGCCACGGCGGTCCCGGCGGCGACAGTCGGCGGAGAGGCGGCGCACGTCGCCTTCGACGGCGTCGAGAAGACCTATGACGGCGCGATGCTGGTCGTCCGGCGCCTCGACCTCGCGATCCGGCGAGGCGAATTCCTGACCCTGCTCGGCCCGTCCGGCTCGGGCAAGACGACGACGCTGATGATGCTCGCCGGCTTCGAGGTGCCGACCCGCGGCATGATCGCGATGAACGGGCGGCGTATCGACGACCTGCCGCCGCACAGGCGCGATATCGGCGTCGTTTTCCAGAACTACGCGCTCTTCCCGCACATGTCGGTCGGGCAGAACATCGCCTTTCCGCTGAGCGTCCGCCGCCTGCCTCGGTCCGAGATTGCGGAGCGGGTGCGGCGGGCGCTGGCGATGGTTCGCCTGGAGGGCTACGAGGAGCGCCGGCCGACCCAGCTTTCCGGCGGGCAGCAGCAGCGCGTGGCGCTCGCCCGCGCGATGGTGTTCGGGCCGCAGCTCGTGCTGATGGACGAGCCGCTGGGGGCGCTCGACAAGAAGCTGCGCGAGCACATGCAGCTTGAGATCAAGCACCTGCACGAGACGACCGGCGTCACCGTCGTCTACGTGACGCACGACCAGAGCGAGGCGCTGACCATGTCCGACCGCGTCGCCGTGTTCAACGACGGCGTGGTGCAGCAGATCGGGACGCCGTCGGCGCTCTACGAGACGCCGGAGAACGGCTTCGTCGCGCGCTTCATCGGCGAGAACAACATGTTCGACGCGACCATCGAGAACGTCGCCGAGGGCTATGCGGCGGCGCGGCTGCCGACCGGCGAGCGCGTCGTCGCGCGCCTCCCAGGCGCTGGCCGCTCCGCGGCAGGCGCCGGGGACCGCGCGGGCCTGTCGCTTCGGCCGGAGCGCGCCCGGCTGGCGGTTGCGCAGGGCGACGGCGACATGGCCGCCGGAGAAGCCGCGAACCGCCTCGCCGGGACGGTGGTGGAGACGATCTATCTCGGCGACCATCGGCGGGTGATCATCGATGCCGGCGGCAACCGCGACGTGATGGTGAAGCTGCCGGCGGATGCCGGCGGGGCGGCGGAGCCGCTTCAGCCGGGCGCGCCGGTCGTGCTCCGCTTCGCCGCCGACGACTGCCTTGCGCTCGATCCGTCGCCGCCGTCATGAGCATGGCGGTGGCGGCAGGACACAGTTTTACGACGCATGAAGGAAGACAGGGAGAGAAGAAGATGAAGAAGCAGACGATCCTCGCAACCGGCACCGGCGCGCTGGCCGCGCTCGGGCTGCTCGCGGCGGCGACGGCCGCTACGCCTGCGGCGGCGCGCGACCTCACCGTCGTGTCGTGGGGCGGCGCCTATCAGGAGGCGCAGCAGAAGATCTATTTCAAGCCGTTCATGGAGCAGAGCGGCACCAAGATGAACGAGGAGTCGTGGGACGGCGGCATCGGCGTGCTGCGCGCCAAGGTGCAGGGCGGCAACGCCGACTGGGACGTCGTCCAGGTCGAGTCCGAGGAGTTGGCCCTTGGATGCGACGAGGGCCTGTTCGAGAAGCTCGACTACTCGAAGATCGGCGGCAAGGACGCCTATCTGCCGGCGGCGGTCAACGATTGCGGCGTCGGCGCGATCGTCTACGACTTCGTGCTCGCCTATGACGGCGATAAGCTGAAGGACGGGCCGAAGACCTGGGCGGACTTCTTCGACGTGAAGAAATTCCCCGGCAAGCGGGCGCTGCGGCAGGGTCCGAAGACGAACCTGGAGATCGCGCTGATCGCTGACGGCGTGCCGCCCAAGGACGTCTACAACGTGCTGAAGACGCCCGAGGGGGTCGACCGCGCCTTCAAGAAGCTCGACCAGATCAAGCCGAACCTGATCTTCTGGAAGGCCGGCGCGCAACCGCCACAGCTCCTCGCCTCCGGCGAGGTGGCGATGACCTCGGCCTATAACGGCCGCGTCGACGCCGCCAACGAGAAGGACAAGAAGAACTTCAAGAAGTCCTGGAAGGGCGCGCTCTACACGATCGACTCCTGGGTCGTCCTCAAGGGCAGCCCGAACAAGGACGCGGCCTACAAGTATCTCGACTTCGTCGGCAAGCCCGAGAACCAGAAGAAGCTGCCGGACTACATCAGCTACGGCGTCACGAACAAGGCGGCGACGAAGGAGATCGATCCGAAGCTGCTGTCGAACCTGCCGACCGCGCCGGAGAACATCGAGGACGCCGTCGAGCTGAACGCCCCGTTCTGGTTGGAGAACATCGACAACCTGAACGAGCGCTTCAATAAATGGGCGGCGCAGTAGGCGGCGGCTCCCCTTCCGTCGCGGCGCCGGCGGTAGCGCGTTCAGCGCCGCCGCCGGTCGGCGTCGGATCGGCGGCGCTGCGGCGGCAGTTGGCGCGAGCCGAGCGGCGGCGGCGGCTCCGCGCGTTCGGCCTCGTAGCACCTCTGCTGCTGTTCCTGCTCGTCACCTTCGCGCTGCCGATCGCGAAGATGCTGTGGCGGAGCGTCCAGGACCCGGAGGTCGGCGCGATCCTGCCGGAGACGGCGGCATCGCTCCGACGGTGGGATGGCAAGGATCTGCCCGGCGACGACGCCTATTCCGCCCTTGCCGCCGACCTCGCGCGGGCGCGCGAGGCGGGCAATCTGGCGACGGCGGCGCAGCGGCTCAATTACGACATCCCCGGCTTCCGCTCGCTGCTCTTCACGACGGCGCGGCGGCTCGGCAGTGCCGATGCGGGGACGGGACCGCCGACGCGCGAAAGCTTCGCCCGGATCGATCCGCGCTGGAACGACCGTGCGACCTGGGCGGCGATCAGGCGGGCGTCCGGCCCGCTTACCGACTTCTACCTGCTCGGCGCGGTCGACCGGCACCGTGACGCCGACGGGGCGATCGTGCGCGTGCGCAGCGATCAGGCGATCTATGTCGACGTGCTGGTGCGGACCTTCACAATCGGCGCCGCCGTCACGGTGCTGTGCCTCGCGCTGGGGTTCCCGGTCGCGCACCTCCTCGCGACGCTGCCGCCGCAGATCGGCAACCCGCTGATGATCCTGGTGCTGCTGCCGTTCTGGACGTCGCTCCTCGTCCGCACCGCGGCATGGGTGGTGCTGCTCCAGGAGCAGGGACTCGTCAACAACGCGCTCGCCGCGCTAGGCGTGATCGATCACCCGCTGAAGCTGATCTACAACAGAGTCGGGGTCTTCATCGCGATGACCCACGTCCTGCTGCCGTTCATGATCCTGCCGCTCTACAGCGTGATGCGCGGCATCCCGCCGGTCTACATGCGCGCCGCTGCGAGCCTCGGCGCACGGCCGGCGGAGGCGTTCGTGCGGGTCTACCTGCCGCAGACGCTGCCGGGCGTCGGCGCCGGCTGCCTGCTCGTCTTTATCCTGGCGATCGGGTACTACATCACCCCGGCGCTGATCGGCGGACCGGCCGATCAGATGATCAGCTACTTCGTCGCCTTCTACACTACGGACACGGCGAACTGGGGCCTCGCCGCGGCGCTGGGCGTCGTGCTGCTGTCGGCGACGCTCGTGCTGTACGCCCTCTACAACCGGCTCGTCGGCATCGAGAGGCTACGGCTCGGATGACGGAGGCCGCCGGATCATGACACCGCTCCGCGCCGCGCAATGGGCGTTCTGCGTCCTCGTCTTCCTGTTCCTGGTGGCGCCCATCCTCGCCGTCGTGCCGCTCTCCTTCACCTCCGGGACGTTCCTGATCTATCCCCTGCCCGGCCTGTCGCTGCGCTGGTATCACGACCTGTTCACCGCGCCGGAGTGGATCCGGTCGCTGAAGAACAGCCTCATCGTCGGCCTCGCGGCGACGGCGCTGGCGACGGTGCTGGGCACGCTCGCCTCGATCGGGCTGGTGCGCGGCCGCCTGCCTTTCTCCGGCCTCATCATGGGGCTGGTGCTGTCGCCGATGATCGTGCCGGTGATCATCACCGCGGTCGGGCTGTATTTCCTGTTCGCCCCGCTTGGGATTACCGGCACCTACGCCGGGCTCATCCTCGCGCACACGGTGCTGGCGACGCCGTTCGTCGTCATCACCGTCTCGGCGAGCCTGCAAAGCTTCAACGACACTCTCTGGCGCGCCGCGGCAAGCCTAGGGGCCTCGCCGACGACGACGTTCTTCCGGGTCGTGCTGCCGATCATCACGCCGGGCGTGGTGTCGGGCTGCCTCTTCGCCTTCGCGGCCTCGTTCGACGAGGTCGTGACGGTGATCCTGCTCGCCGGACCGGAGCAGCGCACGCTCCCGCGGCAGATGTTCATCGGCATCCGCGAGAACTTCTCGCCGACGATCACCGCCGCCGCGACCTTCATGATCGTCGTCTCCTGCCTCACCTTCTGGGTGGTCGAACTGCTGCGTCGGCGCAGCGAGCGGCTGCGGACCGGACGATAGCGGCGGCGGCCTCCGGAATGGTCCGCCGGACCGTCGCGCTCATGCTGTCTTGAGTAAGGCATCCCCGCCGCAGCGGTCTGTGCGGCGCAGGAAGGCGGCAAACAAATCGCAAGCTTTTCATGCTTCAATTGCAGCTTCATCGTGAGAGGGAACGATGGCGCTGGATTTTGCCCGCAGATCTGCGGTCGCGGTTTTAGCCGCCGCGGTGTTGCTCGCCGTCGCCGGGTGCGCGTCGCCGGATGAGCGAACCTACGTGGTGCCGGTCGACGGCAAGGCCGTAATATTCGAGGCCCGCAAGGGCATGGATCGCCTTTGGCTCTCTCCCGGCGAGGTGCACGGTCTCCTCGACATCGCAGGGAGTGGCGACTACGCGGTCCGGGCGACGCTGGGGACCGAGTTCTCCGTACTCGCCGAGCCGCCGGGCGAGCGCGAGCGCATGATCGCAGCGATCGATGCGGAGATGGCGCGGGTCTGCGGACATGGGTTCAAGAAAAAGGCGGTGGCGACGACGCCGCCGCACCTCTACCGCGCCAGCTACGATTGCGGTTGAGAGGCGAACTGCACGCCTCCTGTCGAGCTCGGTCGTCGACCGATGCCGCGTGGGTAATGCGCAGCGCCGTCGATTTTATTCGACGGTGGCCCGCAGCGCATCGGCGTCACGGAGCACGATCGCGCCGTCCTCCATGCCGATCAACCCTTCCTTCTGCCATTGGTTGAGCTGCTTGTTGATGCTCTCGCGCGATGTACCCACCATGTTGCCGAGTTCGCGCTGCGATAGCCGTACGGTGATGCGCACGCCCTCGTTCGTCCGCCGGCCCTGCGTGTCGGCAAGGTGGACGAGCAGCTTCGCAAGCCGGTGCGGCAGGCCGAGGAAGGAAAGGTCCTCGACCTGTTGGGTCGTGCGCCGCAGCCGGCCGCACATCACCGCAAGGAGCCGCATCGGGATGTCGGGCCGGCTCTGCACGAACGGCAGGAACGTCCTGCGCTCGATCACCATGAGCTCGCAATCCGTCGCGGCCACGGCGTCCGCCGTGCGCTCCTTGCCGTCGAGCAGGGCGATCTCGCCGAACACCTCGCCTTCCTCGATGATGTTCAACGTGATCTCGCGGCCGTCGGCGCCCGTCGCCGCGATGCGGACTCGGCCGCGCAGGACCACCATCATCGCGGCGCCCGGCGAGCCCTTGAGGAAGATTATTTCTCGCGCGCGGAACGTCCCGACTCGCGCATAAGTGACGAGCGTGTCGAGTTCATCGACAGTCAGCTGACCGAATAGGAAATGGTTTTCGAGCGCCCTCCGCTTGTCGGCCGCTCTCATCACGCCCACGGGCCATCCTCCAACACCGACGCCCGGACTGCCGTCCGCCGCCTCCCAGCCGACATAAGTTTACCAAATGTGTCGACTGTTTGTTGACAAATGATAGCACGTACGCAGGCCGGCGACAAAGTTCCGGCCAGGAAAACGCTTGAGCTTCCGACTCTTGCACTCCCTCTGGCGGGGCGGCGTCGCGGCGGGCGCTTCAGTCTTCAGCGGCGCCGACCTCCAACGGCGATTCCCTAACCTGCGCATCCTCCGGCACGTCGTCGTCGGCGGCGCCGCCGCTCCGCTCGAGGTTGGTGGCAGTGCCGAGATCGACGCCGGCACAGCCGCGGGCGATCGCCAGACGGACCAGGGCGCGCAGCAGCGCAGGGCCGATGTCGCCGGCATCCGGACCGTCCGCCGCGACGCAGATCTCGTGGAGGACCAACTGCGGTCGTGCGGAGCCGTCTCGAAGAGGCACCGCGAAGCAGACAACGCCGAGCGGCCGGGATGATCCATCGGCGGCGACCAGGTACTCCCGCCCCAATGCCGGCTCGGCGAGCCTCGCCGCAATCCGCTCGACGCCTGCCGCCTTCGCGCCGCGAACGTCCCGCCAGAGGTCGCGTGCGCTCGACGCCATTGCCCGACGCTCCGCCTCGGTCAGCTTGCGGATCTCGATCGCTCGGCGGTGGTGCGGTTCGACCGGCATGTTCTTCCCTGGGCGGCGGATGGGATCAGGTGCCGCCGACGACTGCCGGTGCGACGACCGCCGGGCCGATCCGCGAGCGGACGAGGGCAGCATCCGTTCCCACGCTCACGGCCGCCCGCAAAGCGCCCAGCATCGGAAAATCGCCGCTTGCGCCCACGGTGCCAGCCCCCTGTTCCGGACCGGAAAGATAGCGCCGCCGGCGCCGGCGGAATGTGATGTGGTTCACAGACGCAGGCGCTTCAAATCGTGAAGAAAATACGACTCAATCTCGCTATTTTGTTGCATGTTAGCGTCTACGTGCGTCTGGGGGCGCCGGCGGAGCGTGCGCGCTGTCCGCGGCAGTGGCCGTGGCCGGCATGTGTACGTGCCGCACCGACCGATCGGACCGCATCAAAAATCCGTCGGTCGCCAACGATTGAAGAGGAAGGGAAGCGTTCATGACGATATCAAGACTCGCCGCTGGCTTGGCGCTCGGCATTCTTGCCCTGCCCGCCGCAGCACTAGCAGGTCAGACGCTCGACACCGTCAAGAAGAACGGGGTGCTGACATGCGGCGTCAACTCGGCACAGGCGGGCTTCTCGCTGGCCGACAGCCAGGGCCGGTATACCGGTCTCGATGCCGACACGTGCCGCGCCGTGGCGGCCGCAGTGCTCGGCGATGCGAACAAGGTGAAGTACGTCCCGCTGACGGCGCAGCAGCGCTTCACCGCGTTGCAGTCGGGCGAGATCGACATGCTGGCGCGCAACACGACCAACACGCTGTCGCGCGACACGCAACTCGGCCTCAACTTCGCTCCCACGACCTATTATGACGGTCAAGGCTTCCTGGTGGCGAAGAAGCTGGGCATAAAGAGCGCCAAGGAGTTGAACGGC
>DASWRT010000326.1:0-4814 GCA_036403035.1 Allostellaceae bacterium
CGTACGCGCACACCTCCTTCTTCACGAACCGGCCGATGGAGGAGCTTGCCGATGTGCTGGTCGCAAGCGCGCCGCCCGGCATCGAGAAAGCCTATTTCGTCTCCGGCGGGTCGGAGGCGATCGAAGCGGCCCTGAAGCTCGCGCGGCAGTATTTCGTCGAGATCGGCCAGCCGCAGCGGCGGCATTTCATCGCGCGCCGGCAGAGCTACCACGGCAACACGCTGGGCGCGCTCGCGGTCGGCGGCAACGCTTGGCGCCGCGCGACGTACGCGCCGCTGCTGATCGAGGCGCATCACATCGCGCCCTGCTACGCCTACCGCGACCGGCGGGCCGACGAGAGCGAGGAGGAGTATGGCCGCCGCGTCGCCGACGAGCTGGAGGCGAAGATCCGGGAGCTGGGGCCGGACACGGTCATCGCCTTCGTCGCCGAGACCGTGTCCGGCGCGACGCTCGGCGCCGTGCCGCCGGTCCCGGGATATTTCCGGCGCGTCCGCGAGATCTGCGACCGCCATGGCATTCTGCTGATCCTGGACGAGGTGATGTGCGGCATTGGCCGGACCGGGACGCTGCACGCCTGCGAGCAGGACGGCGTGGCGCCCGACATCATGACGATCGCCAAGGGGCTTGGCGGCGGCTACCAGCCGATCGGCGCGATGCTGCTGAGCAGACGGATCGACGAGGCGATCCGCGCCGGCTCGGGCTTCTTCCAGCACGGGCATACGTATCTCGGGCACATGACGGCCTGCGCCGCGGCGCTCGCCGTGCAGCGGGTGATCGCCGAGGAGAACCTGCTCGATGCCGTCCGGGCACGCGGCGCCGAGTTGGCGGACGCCCTCGCGGAGCGGTTCGGCAACCACCGCCATGTCGGCGACATACGCGGTCGCGGCCTGTTCCTCGGGATCGAGCTGGTCGCCGACCGCGCGACCAAGGCGCCGTTCGATCCGGCGCTGAAGCTGCACGCGCGCGTCAAGCGCGAAGCGATGGCGCGCGGCCTGATGTGCTACCCGATGGGCGGCACGATCGACGGGCGGCTGGGCGACCATGTCCTCGTCGCGCCGCCTTACATCATCCGCTCCGGCGAGATCGCCGAGCTGGTGGACAGGCTCGGCGCCGCGATCGACGCCGCGGTCGGCTCCGCGCGGACCTGAGGCCGTCCGGCGGCGAGTGCAGCGGAGGCGCGCACCGTCTACGGCGTGCCTGTCACGTGAAACGGCCGGCAGCGGCCATTGGATAAATAAAAATGCTTCCGATCGGGGAGGAAAAGATGAGGATCGATCTGCTGCGCAGTGCCGCCGTCGTAGCGGCGACGGCGTTCGGCGTGCTGTTGCTTTCGTCCGTCGGCCGCGACGCGTCGGCCGGACCGACGCTCGACACCTTAAAGGCCCGCGGCTACGTCCAGTGCGGCGTTAACACCGGGGTTTCCGGTTTCTCGATACCGGACAGCCAGGGCAACTGGAAGGGACTCGACGTCGACATGTGCCGCGGCATCGCCGCCGCCGTATTCGGCGACGCAAGCAAGGCGAAATACACGCCGCTCACCGCGCAGCAGCGCTTCACCGCCTTGCAGTCCGGTGAGATCGACGTGCTGCTGCGCAATTCGACGGTCACGATCAGCCGCGATTCGTCGCTCGGCCTGAACTACACCGCGATGAACTTCTATGACGGCCAGGGCTTCGTCGTCCGCAAGGACCTGAAGATAAGCAGCTTCAAGCAGCTCGATGGGGCGACGATTTGCGTTGCCCAGGGCACGACCCACGAGCTGAACTTGGCCGACACCTTCCGCGCCAACAACATCGCGTACAAGCCGGTGGTGATCGAGAACCAGGATCGCATGTACGACGCGTTCTTCGGCGGACGCTGCGACGCGATGACCCAGGACCTGTCGGCGCTGGCGGCGGCGGTGACGACGCAGACCAAGAACCCCGGAGATTACGTGATCCTGCCGGACCGCATCTCGAAGGAGCCCCTCGCGCCGTTCGTCCGACACGGCGACGACCAGTGGTTCGACATCGTGAAATACGTCTTCATGGCGATGGTCGAGGCCGAGGAGAAGGGGATCACGCAGGCGAACGTCGACAGGATGGCGGAGAGCGGCGGTCCCGACATCAAGCGGTTTCTGGGCGTCGGCCAGGGGGGATACGGCCAGGGTCTCGGGCTCGACGACAAGTTCGCCTACAACATCGTCAAGCAGGTCGGGAACTACGGCGAGAGCTTCGACCGCAACGTCGGCAAGGGCTCGCCGCTGAAGCTTGAACGCGGTCTCAACGACCTCTGGACGCGCGGCGGACTGATGTACGCGATCCCGTTCCGGTAAGCGATTCCCTGTGGGTGCAGCCGCTCAGCGCACGGCCATGTGCGCCTGCGGCCGCACCGCGCCGACCACCGCGCCCGGCACAAGCGGCGGCTCGTCGCCGTCCGTCCTCGTATCGACCGACACCACGACCGACAGGCCGGGCCGCAGCAGGCCGGTAAGCGACCCGTCCAGCGGAACCGCGATCCGCACCGGCACGCGCTGCACGATCTTGGTGAAGTTGCCGGTCGCGTTCTCCGGCGGGAGAATGCTGAACATGGCGCCGGAGGCCGGCGCGAAGCTCTCGACCCGGCCGCCGATGCGGTGGTCGGGGAAAGCGTCGACCGCGATCTCGACCAGTTGGCCCGGCCGCATGTGCGTGAGCTGCGTCTCCTTGAAGTTCGCGGTGACGTAGACCGACGGCAGCGGCACCACGGCGAGGAGCTGCGTCCCGCCCTTGACGTACTGTCCGAGCTGCACGCCCTTGTTGCCGACGATGCCGTCGACAGGCGCCTTGATCACCGTGTCGGCGAGGTTGATCCGGGCGAGGTCGAGCGCCGCCTGCGACTGCTGCAGCTTCGCCTCCTCCTCCTTGCGCTGCGCCTGGAGGACGCCGAGCTGGTTCTGCTCGGCGGACAGCGCGGCCCGCGCCTTGGCGAGCGCCGCCTCGCCCTTGCGCGCGTCCGCCTCCGCCGTCTCGTAGCGCTGCCGGCTCGCATAATCGTCGCGGAGGAGGTTGCGGTAGCGGTCGAAATCCTGCTGCGCCCGGTGCAGATCGGCTTCGGCGCTCTGCACGGTCGCCTGCGCCTGCGCGATCATCGATTGCTGGAGCGTCAGCCGGCTGTCGATGGTCTGGATCGTCGCCTTTTCGGCGGCGACCGTCGCCTCGGACTGCGCCGCCCGCGCCTGGTAGTCGCGCGGATCGATCACGACGAGCACGTCGCCGGCCTTGACCTGCTGGTTCTCGATGACGCGGACATCGGCGACGTAGCCTTCGACCTTCGGGCTGACGATCGAGATGTCGCTGCGGACATAGGCGTCGTCGGTCGTCTCGAAGAAGCGTCCGACCGTCCACCACCGGTAGCCGAAGATTGATGCGCCGGCGAGGACGAGCAGGAGAACGCCGAGCACGACGAACTTACGCATGGCCAACCGAGTCCCAATAGGTTAAAACTGAACCGTTCAGTTCAGTCTTGCGCAAACATGGCGCGGCCCCCAGATGGCGTCAAGCCAAATGGCGTTAGGATTGAACCGGACCGGGCGGTTCGGCTACGCATTCCCGAGGGGCGAAAGGAAACGATGTCTGCGAAGGCGCTGACGAAGGATGCGACGGCCGCGGCCCGCCGTGCTCTCCCGGACGGGGAGGGCGGCGCTCCGCCGCCGAGCCCGAAAGTCCGTCAGATCATCGGCGCCGCCAAGGACATGTTCCTGGAGCACGGTTTCGGCGCCGCAAGCATGGACGCGATCGTGCAGGCGGCCGGCGTCTCCAAGGCGACCGTCTACGCCCATTTCTCCAGCAAGGAGGAGCTGTTCGCCGGCGTGGTGGAGGCGGAGTGCCGCGTCCGCTTCGACGAGTTCACGATCGGCGATGCCGACCCGCGCGACCCGGCGACGGTGCTCCGCGAGCTTGCCTGTAACTTTCTTGCCCTGATCCTGTCGCCCGAAGCGCTTGCCCTTCACCGCATTATCCTCGCCGAGACGGGGCGCTTTCCGGAACTCGGCCGGATCTTCTGGAAGGTCGGTCCCGAGCGGGTGATCGGGGAGGTCTCGCGCTATCTCGCCCGCGCCGACGCGGCCGGCGCGCTCTCGGTGCCGGAGCCGCGGCTCGCCGCCGAGCAGTTTCTGTCGCTGCTGAAGGTGGAGCTGCATCTGCGCCGGCTGCTCAACCTCGCGCCGGAGCCCGGCGAGATCACGCCCGACCGGGTCGTCGGCGCCGCGGTCGACTTGTTCCTGCGGGGCTACGCCGCCGACGCGCCGCACGCGGCGCGGTGACTTTCCCGGCGGTGCGATGCTCATCCAGGTCGTCCACTGCCATCCGCTGACCGACAGCTACGTCGGTGCGCTCTTCCGCACCGTCGTCGATACGCTGGAGGGCAACGGCCATGACGTCGTCGCGACCGATCTCTACCGCGAGGGGTTCGATCCGGCGATGACGCCGGAAGAGCGCCGTTCCTACTACGCGCCGCCCTATGACGGCGCGGCGGTCGCCGGCTACATCGACGTGCTGAGACGCGCCGAGGGGCTGATCTTCTGCTTCCCGCACTGGTGGTTCGGCATGCCGGCCATGCTGAAGGGCTATTTCGACCGCGTCTGGGCGCCCGATGTCGCGTTCAAGCCGGATCCGGCCGGCGGGCGGATCCTGCCGCTCCTTACGCAGGTGAAGATCTTCGGCGTCGTCACGAGTTATGGGTCGCCCTGGTGGATCACCCGCCTTGTCGCCGGCGATCCCGGACGCAAGATGATGATGCGCGCGCTGAGGCCGATGTGCGGGCTGCGCGCCCGCTCGTTCTATCTCGCGCATTAC
>DASWRT010000327.1:0-3667 GCA_036403035.1 Allostellaceae bacterium
CGCGCCGGCCGCGTCCTTGCGCGTGGTCTGGCCGCGGTCGCACGCCTTGGCCACGGCGTAGACGTACGCCTTGCAGGCGTTCATCGTCGTGTACATGTCGGCGATCTTGCCCTGGACGAGCTGGAACTCGCCGATCGGCTGACCGAACTGCTTGCGCTCGTGGACGTACGGCACGACCGCGTCCATGCAGGCCTGCATGATGCCGAGCGGGCCGGCGGCGAGCACCGCGCGCTCGTAGTCCAAGCCGCTCATCAGGACGCGCACGCCCTCGTTGACCTTGCCGAGGACGTTCTCCTCCGGCACCTCGCAGTCCTCGAACACCAGCTCGGAGGTCGGCGAGCCGCGCATGCCGAGCTTGTCGAGCTTCTGCGCCGGCCTGAAGCCCTTGAAGTCGTTCTCGATGATGAAGGCGGTGATGCCGCGGGGGCCGGCGTCCGGGTCGGTCTTCGCGTAGACGACCAGCGTCTCGGCGTAATGCGCGTTGGTGATCCAGAGCTTCGTGCCGTTCAGCACGTAGCGGTCGCCCTTCTTGTCGGCGCGCAGCCGCATCGACACCACGTCGGAGCCGGCGCCCGACTCGCTCATCGCCAGCGCGCCGAGATGCTCGCCGGAGATCAGCTTCGGCAGGTATTTCCGCTTCTGCGCCTCGTTGCCGTTGCGGCGGATCTGGTTGACGCAGAGGTTGGAGTGGGCGCCGTAGGAGAGGCCGACCGAGGCCGAGGCGCGGCTCACCTCCTCCATCGCGACGCAGTGCGCGAGATAGCCCATGCCGGTGCCGCCGTACTCCTCCTCGACGGTGACGCCGTGCAGGCCCAGCTCGCCCATCTTCGGCCAGAGCTGCCGCGGGAACTCGTCGGTGCGGTCGATCTCCGCCGCGAGCGGCGCGATCTCCGCGTCGGCGAAGTCGCGCACCGTGTCGCGGAGCATGTCGACATCCTCGCCGAGGTCGAAGTCCAGGCCTGGGTACCGGTTCGTCAGCATCGTTCCGTCCTCTCGCTCCCTGGGCGTGGCCGCCGCCGCGCGGCAACGGCGGCGGCAACGGCGGCCTTTCCCTTATGGCTTGTATCGTCAGCCGGCGTCGCAGGCGACGCATTCCTGTGCGTCATATACGGCGACGGCGCTCATGTTGACGAGTCCGCGCACCGTGATCGACGGCGTGACGATATGCGCCGGCTGGTTGACGCCGAGCAGGATCGGCCCGATCGGCAGCGCGTCGGCGACGCCCTTCAGCAGGTTGAGCGCGATGTTCGCGGCGTCGAGGCTCGGCATCACCAGCAGGTTCGCCTCGCCGCGCAGCCGCGAGCCGGGAAAGATCCGGTCGCGGATCGCCTCGGAGATCGCGGCGTCGCCGTGCATCTCGCCGTCGATCTCCAGGTCCGGCGCGCGGTCCAGGATCAGCGTCAGCGCCTCGCGCATCTTCTGCGCCGACGGCGCGTCGGAGGAGCCGAAGCTGGAATGCGACAGCAGCGCGACCTTCGGCTCGACGCCGAAATGCCGCACCGCCTCGGCGGCGCGGATCGTGATCTCGGCGAGCTGCGCCGCGGTCGGATCGGTCGTCACGTAGGTGTCGCAGAGGAAGTAGGTGCCCTTCGCGAGCACCAGCGCCGAGAGCGCGGCCGGCGTCTCGACGCCGGGCGCCAGCCCGATGATGTCGACGATATGCCGGAGATGGCGGTGATATTGGCCGATCGCGCCGCACAGCATCGCGTCGGCCTCGCCGCGCCGGACCATCAGCGCCGCGATCACCGAATTGCGGGTGCGCACGACGTTGCGCGCATAGTCGGGCGACACGCCCTTGCGCGCCATGAGCTGATGGTAGAAGCGCCAGTAGTCGCCGAAGCGCGCGTCCTGCTGCGGATCGACCAGCTCGAAATCCTCGTCGACGCGCACGCGCAGGTTGAGCTGCTCCAGCCGCCGCGCGACCACGTCGCGGCGGCCGACGACGATCGGCTTCGCGACGTGCTCGTCGATCACCTGCTGCACGGCGCGCAGCACGCGCGGGTCCTCGCCGTCGGAATAGATGAGGCGCCTCGGGTCGCGCCGCGCCCGCTCGAACACCGGCCGCATGGCGAGGCCGGAGCGGAAGACGAACTGCTCCAGCTTCTGCCGGTATGCCTCGAAATCGGCGATCGGCCGGGTCGCGACGCCGCTCTCCATCGCCGCCTTGGCGACCGCCGGAGCGATCTCGACGATGAGGCGCGGATCGAACGGCCGCGGGATCAGGTAGTCCGGCCCGAAGGTCAGCGCCTCGTCGCCGTAGGCCGCGGCGACCACGTCGGACGGCTCGGCCATCGCGAGGTCGGCCAGCGCCTTGACGCAGGCGATCTTCATCGCCTCGTTGATCGTCGTCGCGCCGACGTCGAGGGCGCCGCGGAAGATGAAGGGGAAGCAGAGGACGTTGTTGACCTGATTCGGATAGTCCGAGCGGCCGGTTGCGATGATCGCCTCGGGGCGGACCTTGCGCGCCTCCTCCGGCAGGATCTCCGGCGTCGGGTTGGCGAGCGCCAGGATCATCGGCCGCTCGGCCATGCGCGCGACCATTTCCGGCTTCAGCACGTTCGGCGCCGAGAGGCCGAGGAAGATGTCCGCGCCCTCGATCACGTCGGCGAGGGTGCGAGCGTTGGTGTCCTTGGCGTAGCGCTCCTTGCGCGGGTCCATCTCCTCCTTGCGGCCGCGATAGACCACGCCGAACTTGTCGGTGACGATGATGTTCTCGACCGGCATGCCCATGTCGACGAGCAGGTCGAGGCAGGCCAGCGCCGCGGCGCCGGCGCCGCTCGCCACGAGCTTCACCTTGTCGAGGCCGCGGCCGAGGATGCGCAGGCCGTTGACGATCGCCGCGCCGACGATGATCGCGGTGCCGTGCTGGTCGTCATGGAAGACCGGGATCTTCATGCGCTGGCGCAGCTTGGCCTCGATCTCGAAGCACTCCGGCGCCTTGATGTCCTCAAGGTTGATGCCGCCGAAGGTCGGCTCCAGCGCGGCGACGACCTCGACGAACTTGTCCGGGTCGAGCTGGCTCACCTCGATGTCGAAGACGTCGATGCCGGCGAACTTCTTGAAGAGGACGCCCTTCCCCTCCATCACCGGCTTCGCCGCCAGCGGCCCGATATTGCCGAGGCCGAGCACGGCGGTGCCGTTGGTGATGACGGCGACGAGGTTGGCGCGCGCGGTGAGGCTGGATGCTTCGGCGGGGTCGGCGGCGATCGCGTTGCACGCCTCGGCGACGCCGGGCGAATAGGCGAGCGCGAGGTCGCGCTGGTTGGCGAGCGGCTTCGTCGCGGTGATCGCGATCTTACCGGGCGTCGGAAAACGGTGGTATTCGAGCGCGCTCTCGCGCAACTCGAGCGCACTCTCGCGCAACGTGTCGGCCATCGAACCTCCCCCTACTTGGCGCGCGTCCGTCGCAGGATGAGGCGCCAGCATCGGCATCGGTGCTGACGGAAGCCGCCCGGCGGTACCTGCCCGCCCTCGGACCACGTTAAAGCATTTTAGGATGGTGCGGTCGAGAAGACTCGAACTTCCAAGCCCTTTCGGGCACTAGCACCTCAAGCTAGCGCGTCTACCAATTCCGCCACGACCGCATCGTGACCGACCGGCAATTATGCTTGCCGGTGGTGGACGCGGTGATTAGCAAATCGGGACACCCATATCAAGCGAGATGGTG
>DASWRT010000328.1:0-13615 GCA_036403035.1 Allostellaceae bacterium
GACAGACGCAGAGATTGTTGCGGTGCAAAGCTCCGCTTGCCGGGGGTGGAATCCATATAGTATCGCTGGCGCGGCCGGGCCTGTCGGACGCCGCCGCCAAGAACTGCCGACGAGCGAAGACGCAACCCGGCGCGAGCGACGACCGGGTAACGCATGCAGCTCCGAATCGAGACCTTCGACAACGTCAAGGGCGGGAACGCCTTCTTCAAGGCGGTCACGCACCCACGCGCCGCGCGGGCCGCCGCCGATCTGGTCGGACGGCTGCGGCGCGGCGGACCGGTCGCGGTCTACGACCCGCTGGGCTACGCCGAGGGCTTCGCGGCGACCCACGATTTCGGCGGCGTCGACATCGCCGGCAGCTACGTCCAGGACGTGACGGCGATCGGCCGAGCCGTGCTCGGCCGCACGGCGCAGCCGGTCACCGACCTGCCGGCGAGCGGCGCGCGGACCGTGTTCGTCGCCGCGTTCGACGCGCAACGCCTCGTCGAGCATATCCGCCACCTCGTCCCGCGCGAGGCCGAGATCGTGACGCTCGACGCGGCGCGGCTGCCGGACGAGCTGCTGACGGTCAGGCGCAACTATCTCGACCCGCTCAATTTCGCGACCAACTTCGTCTTCTTCCGCGACGCCGCCGCGGACGGGCATACAAGGCTGGTCACGGTGAATTACTGGGCGGGCTACGGCGCCGGCTCGGTCGCGCTGGATCTCACGCTGTTCGACGCCGCGGGCAACATCCTCGCCGAGTGGCGCGAGTCGGTCGAGGGCGGCGGAAGCGGCAATCGCGGCGGAGCGGCGGCCTCTCCCGCCCCCTCCGCGGCGGCGATCGTGCTCGACAGCCGCGAGATCCGCGCCCGTTTCGGCCTGCCGGAGTTCACCGGGCAGCTCTTCCTGCACGTCGTCGGCGCGGCCGGACACGATGTCGTGAAGTATGCGCTCGACACGGTCGGCCCGCGCGAGGACGGCAGCGCCGGGCTCTCCTGCACGCACGATGCGAACTCCTGGCCGGCCGACTACTATGCCGGGCTGCCGGCGCCGCGCGGCGGCGAGCGCGTGACGCTGTGGATCCAGAATAGCCTGCCGCGCGCGATCCCCGCCGGGGCGGTCGGCCTCAACCGGATGGGTGACGACGCCGACGTGCGCCGGCTCGACCGCGAGATCCCGGCCTTCGCGACCGTGCCCGTCGAGGTGGCGGCGCTGTTCCCCGAGGCGCGCTGGCCCGAACAGTTCGAGGTCCGCGCCGGGCGCTACTTCGTCCGGCCGCGCTACGAGGTGACGGGCGGCGACGAAGCCGCCGCCGCGGCGGCGGCGGCGCCGCGCACGCGGATCGCGCACGTCAATGTGGAGCGCACCGACCTTAGGCCGGACCCGCGTATCGCCGAACTGGGCAACCTGCTGGGCAAGGGCTTCCTGCTGCCGGCGCCGGTGCTGCCGCAGCGGCGCTGGCGCTCGGTGCTGCTGCCGACGCCGATGGCGACCGGGCAGCTCCGCCTGCCGGTTGCGGCGCTGGTCTACGACGCCGCGGGCCGCGAGGTCGCGACGCGCCCGCTCGGCAATCTGGCGCGGCGCGATTCGGTGGCGCTCGATCTCGACGACCTGCTCGACGGCGCGGAATTGCCGGGCGGCGGGTTCGGCCATGTCGAGCTGGTCTACGACTTCGCCGCCGGGCACGACGCCGACGGCTGGCTGCACGCGCTGTTCCGCTACGAGGACCGCGAGAGCGGCCACGCCGCCGAGACCAGCTTCGGCGCGCACGTCTTCAACACCGTGCTGACCTACAAGGGCGAGCCGCAATCCTATGCCGGCCGCCCGCCGGGCCTGTCGACGCGCCTGTTCCTGCGGCTCGGGCGGGCGCCGCTCGACACGCTCTGCCACCTCATCTACCCGGCGTCGACGCCGTGGCACGAGAAGAGCGCGACCGACCTCATCCTCCATGACGCCAGCGGCATCGAGGTCGCGCGCGAGCACGTCGCGATCGCCTGCTCGGGCTCGCTGTTCTGGCGCTATCAGGAGATGTTCGACGCGCCGACCCGTCGACGTGCGGGCGAGAATGCCTATCTAGTTGTGCGGGACCCGACCTGTCGCCTGTTCGGGTACCATGGGCTGATCGGCGGTGCGGGCGCGTTCAGCCTTGACCATATGTTTGGATTTTAGACGTAACGCACGCAACATATGGTTTCGCAGTGCAGCGACGGCGTCTATAGTCACGCCGAGAGGAAGAGATCAGCGATGCCCCAGCGCCACCATACCAAGGTCCTTATCATCGGCGCCGGCCCGGCCGGATACACGGCCGCGATCTATGCCGCGCGCGCGAACCTGAAGCCGATCCTCGCGCAGGGGCTTCAGCCCGGCGGCCAGCTCACGATCACGACCGATGTCGAGAACTATCCCGGCTTCGCCGACGTGATCCAGGGCCCGTGGCTGATGGAGCAGATGCAGAAGCAGGCGGAGCATGTCGGCACGCAGCTGATGTTCGACATCATCGTCGATGCCGATTTCTCCAAGCGGCCGTTCGTCTGCACCGGCGACTCGGGCGATGTCTACATCGCCGAGACGGTGGTGATCGCGACCGGCGCCCAGGCGCGCTGGCTCGGCCTGCCGAGCGAGGACGCCTATCGCGGCTTCGGCGTCTCGGCCTGCGCCACCTGCGACGGGTTCTTCTTCCGCGGCAAGGAGGTCGTCATCGTCGGCGGCGGCAACACCGCGGTCGAGGAGGCGATCTACCTGACCAACCACGCGAGCCGCGTCACGCTGGTGCATCGCCGCGACTCGCTGCGCGCGGAGAAGATTATGCAGGACCGGCTGTTCCGCAACCCGAAGATCCGGACGGTCTGGAACAGCGCCGTCGAGGAGATCCTCGGCGAGCAGGATCCGCCGCGCGTCACCGGCGTCCGGCTCCGCGACCTGCGGACCGGCGCGGTCGAGACGCTGGCCTGCGACGGCGTGTTCATCGCGATCGGCCACACGCCGGTCACCGGCATCTTCCGCGACCAGATCGCGCTCGATGCCGAGGGCTATATCGTGACCCGCCCGGACTCGACGGCGACGACCGTGCCGGGCGTGTTCGCGGCCGGCGACGTGAAGGATAAGATATTCCGGCAGGCGGTCACCGCCGCCGGCATGGGCTGCATGGCGGCGCTGGAGGCCGAGAAGTTCCTCGCCGCCGCCGAGTCGGAGGAGCAAAGCCGCGCCAGCGCCGCTGCCGCGGAATAGCGGCGGCGGCGCTGCCGTCGCGATGCACACGAGGAGGCGGACCGCCGGAGGCGGCTGCGCGGCGGGACGGCAAGGGCCGGCCGTTTCCGCCGGGGGAGACACAGGGGGGCCACGGGGGACCCGGCATGGACTGGGACAAGCTGCGCATTTTTCACGCCGTCGCCGAGGCGGGAAGCTTCACGCATGCCGGCGAGGCACTGAACCTGAGCCAATCGGCGGTCAGCCGCCAGATCAGCGCGCTTGAGGAGAGCCTCAACGTGCCGCTGTTCCACCGGCATGCCCGCGGTCTCATCCTGACCGAGCAGGGCGAACTGCTGTACCGGACGGCCCGCGACGTCTTCGCCAAGCTGGCGATGACGGAGGGGCTGCTGTCGGAAACCAAGGACCGGCCGCGCGGGCCGCTCAAGGTCACCACGACCGTCGCCTTCGGCTCGACCTGGCTGATCCCGCATATCCGCGAGTTCCTGGACCTCTATCCGGAGATCCAGCTCAGCGTCGTCGTCGACGACAGCGAACTGGACCTGTCGATGCGCGAAGCGGACATCGCGATCCGCATGTCGGCGCCGCGGCAGGCCGACCTCATCCAGCGCCACCTCGCCACCGCGCATTTCCACATCTACGCGACCGCGGAATACCTGAAGCGGCACGGCACGCCGCAGCGGCCGGAGGATCTCGACGACCACCTCCTCATCACCTATGGCGAGGAGCTGCGGGCGCCGATCCCGCAGGTCAACTGGCTGGTCGATCTCGGCGCCACGCCGGAGAAGCCGCGGCAGGCGATCCTGCAGGTCAACAGCATCTACGCGATCTACCGCGCCGCGCTGATCGGGCTCGGCATCGCCGCGCTGCCCGACTATCTGGCGGTGCAGTCGAGCGAGCTTGTCCGCGTCCTGCCCGAGATCGAAGGGCCGCCGATCGAGGTCTATTTCGTCTATCCGGAGGAGCTGCGCTCGTCGAAGCGGATCAGCGTCTTCCGCGACTTCCTGATCCGCAAGGTCAACGAGACGCACCTGAGCTGAGCCGAGCCGGGAGGGCTCCGCGCCGGCGGCGACCTATTCGGCCGGCGAAGCGGCGCCGCCCGCAGGCGGAGCGGCGGCGCCGTGCGGCGCCGGTCCGTTGCCGTGCGACATCACCGCCATCCCGGCAAGGACGCCGGCGACGACGCACGCGGCGAGCGCCATGCCGGGGAGCAGGAAGCTGCGCTGCGTCGGCCGCCGCAGGTCGAGCAGCGGCTCGTCCTCGACGGCCAGCCGCACCCGCGGGTCGTCGGCTGCGGCAGCAGCAGGAGGGGCATCCGGCGTGATCCGCCACGCATCGTCGCGTGACGGCGGGTGGAGCGAGGGCGCCGCCGGCCGGGACGGCGCGGCGGTGGAGGCGGCCACGTGCGCGTCCCCCTCCGGCGCGACACCCAGCCGTGCCGCGAGCCAGTCGACCCAGCCGGGGTCGGGGATGCCGACCGGCGCCGCCGCCTCGGCGAACGCGCGGTCGATCAGGCCGACGGCGCGGTCCGCATCGGAGGGCGCCAGCGCCAGCGCGACGACCGGGAGATGACCGCGAAAGCGCCGCTCGAACCCGAGATCGCGCAGCATCGCCTGCATCGCCGCGACCGCCGCTTCGGGATCGGCCTCGTCGCCGGCGCCGAGCAGGCCGACCAGCGCGACGCCGTGCGTACGGTGCAGCAGGACGAACTCGATCCGGCCGCTCTCGCCGCCGGCGCGGATCGTTGCGCCGTGGACGACCTGCCAGGAATCGTCGAGCCGGCGCGCCAGCAGCGCATGGAGGCGCCGCTCGACGGCGGCGAGCGGCGACTCCTCGCCGCAAACGGGTTGAAAGCGATCAGGAACGATCCGTGCCACGTCGACTCCCTTGCCTGACGCGCGCACCGGCCGGGCAGACCGGGCGACCGGCTGCCGGGCGGGCGCAGCACGTGCACGGCGCCGCAGCCACCGGGCGTTTTTTCAGCGCCGGCTATCATCGTCGTACAGGAATGCGATTTTTGCAACGGAGCCCAACGTTTTTCCGGCTGGTACTACGCGGCAAACTTGCTCATCTTTCGTATAGCGATATTGCATCGCAATGAGTTTCCGGTTCGCCGCAGGTCTAGGGGCGGTGGCCGGTTCAAGTTCCCGGACCGAGTGTCCGGGAAGGGGTCCTCTGGATCCTACGTCTCCCAGACGTGAAGCCTCCCTGTTCAACTGGGGCCGGACGCCTAGCGTTCCGGCCCCTCTCTTTTGCGGACCGGGTTGGCGCACGTGCTCATTGCAGAATTCGGTGCCGGCTTCCTGGTGCAAACCGATCCGGCGCAAACGGCGGGACGATCAGCCGGCTGGCCGGCCGGAAATGTCCGCATGCGGGACGGACGTTGCCGCTTCCGGCCGGCCGATGCAGCCGATATCCGTCAGGCGTTGCCGGGCCGCCGCCTCATGGGTTCGGCGGCGGATGCGAGCCTTGCGGCGGTCTGGGCCGCCTGCGCCTCGAACTCGCAGGCAAGCCCGTAAAGCGCAGACGCGACGCTGAAGGGCACAGCGCCCTCGGCCAGCCGGCGGCACTGGGCCGCGCGCCGCCGCAAAGCGATCTCGTCTTTCTGCGCCACGCGTTTATCCGCCAAGCACCGCCTCCTTTCACTGCCCGACAGCCGCCGCGCCGCGCCGGGCCGAGCCGATCGGCCGGGCAGTCCGCGACGAAAACAATCTAAACGCGATTATCCGGCGCTGTGCGTGGCCTTTTTGGAAAAGACGGCATTTGAGGTTTCTCGGATCGACGCCGCATTCCCTTCAGGTATCATGCGTTAACGAAATCTTACGGAGGCGCTTGGCCCGATGGACCGTCATCGCCGCTCGAAGATCCTGGCCGTCGACGACGACGAAGCCGTGCTGGACGTCGCCGTCGAGATCCTGCGGAGCGCCGGATACGAGGTGGTCGGCGTCACGAACGCGTGCCGCGCGCTGGAGGTGATCGCGGAGACGCCGGAGATCGACCTCCTGTTCACGGACATCGTGATGCCCGGCGAACTGCACGGGTTCGCTCTCGCCGAGAAGGCGCGCCAGCTGCGCCCAGACCTGCCGATCGTCTACGCGAGCGGCTATTGCGACTTCTTCGACCGGCGCTCGCTCGCCGCGCCGTCGGGCCCGTTCATCCCGAAACCATACCGCCCGCGCTCGCTGCTGAGCGAGATCGCCCGCGCTCTCTGGGCATCGCCGCGCCCTTGACCACCGCCGCCCAGCGATAAAGGCGGCAGGCGCTTCGCAACGGGATCGTAAAAATCGCGCACAAGTTGAATAATTTTGTTATCCTGCCGTCAGGGAGACAATCTGGGACGATGGCGGCGCGGCGATGCCTCGTGCGAGACGGACGCCGCGAGCAGCGGGAGAAGGCGGCGGTGAAGGCCAGGGCGGGAACGGCAAGACGCCGCCGGCCGCAGCAGGCGGATCGCGCGTGCTCATCGTTCACCGGAGCTTGGTGGACCGGCGCCGGCTGATCGCATCGTTCACGGCGAACGGTTTCCGGACGAAAGCCGTCGCGAGCGTCGCGGCGGCCCGGAAGGCCGTGCAGCGCGAAGCCGTGACGGCGGCCGGAGCGGGACCGCCTTTCGATCTCGCGGTGATCGAACGCGCCCTGCCGGACGTCGACGCGCTCAGGGACGACCTCGTACGGGCGGGCATCTCGGTGATCGAGGTCGACGAACCGGACGGCTCCCCAGCGGCGGGGAACGCCTGACGCCGGTAGCGGCCGGTCGAGCGCCGTCCGCCTGGAGATCGACCGACGGCTGAATCCGACGCGGGGCGAGGGGGGCGCTTGGACGCCGTCACAACCCCATTGCAATCTTCGCCGAAGATCCGTTCTCTTCCACTCCCGTCCGGACAAGAGATCGCCGGTTGTTGCAATGTCGCACCTTCGCCTAGTCCTTGCCTGCCTCTTCCTCCTCCTTGCCGCAGTCCGGGCGTCGGCCGGGCTGCTCTCCCCCGCGGATCAGCAGATCTATCGCGACGCCTTCGCGGCGGCGCGGACGGCCGACTGGAATACGGCCCGCGGCGCCGCGGACCGGGCCGCGGAGCGGCTGCCGGCAAAAGTGCTGCGCTGGCTTGAGCTGACGCGCAATCAAGGCGGCCGGACGGCGTCCTTCGCCGAGATCGTCGACTTCGCCGACCGCAACCCGGACTGGCCGCTCCCGGCGCTGCTGCGGCAGCGCGCCGAGGAGGCGTCGGCCGACGTCCCGGACGCGGTGCTGCTTCCCTACTTCCAGAAGAATCGGCCGGCGACGCCCGACGGCAAGCTCCGATTCGCCGACATGCTCGCGGCATCCGGGCAGCGCGACGCGGCGCTCGCGCTGGTCCGCGATCTCTGGGTCTCGCCGGAGATCGGCCCCGACACCGAGGCGGCGATCCTATCCCGATATGCCGACGGGCTCCGCCCGCAGGATCATCTGGCGCGGCTCGACCGGCTGCTCTGGGACGGTCAGGAATCGGCGGCGCGGCGGGAGATGGCGCAGGTGCCCGAGGAGCGGCGGCGGCTCGCCGAGGCACGGCTTGCCTTCGTCCAGGCGCGGCCCGACGCCGACGCGCTGGCGGCGCAGCTCCCGGCGCCGCTGCGCGACGATCCCGGACTGCGATTCGAGGAAGCGCGCCGCGACCGCAAGCAGGACCGGCTTGAGGACGCTGCGGCGATCCTGCTCACGGCGCGGCGCGATCCGGCCGGGCACGTCAACGCATGGTGGTCGGAGCGCAACGTGCTGGCGCGGCGCCTGCTCGACCAGGGCGGCGCGAAGGACCGGCTCGCCTATGACGTGGCGTCGCGCCACGGGATCGCCGAGCCCGGCGGCGGGAACGGCAACGGCAATGCGGCGGCCTCCGCTGCCGAATACGCCGATGCCGAGTTCCTTGCGGGATGGATCGCGCTGCGCCGGCTCGGCGACCCGGTCGGCGCGGCGACGCATTTCGCGCGGCTGCATGCCGCGGTGCGGATGCCGATCAGCATCGCCCGCGCCGCGTACTGGGCGGCGCGGGCGGCCGAGGCGCAGGGCAGTGCCGAGGATGCGCGACGCTGGTACGCCGAGGCCGCGGCGCAGGGCACCACTTTTTACGGTCAGCTTGCCGCGGCGAAGCTCGGAGCGGCAGCGTCGCCGCGCTTTCCGGCGCTGCCGCGGCCGGACGACGCGGCGCGCGCCGCCTTCGACCGGAAGGAACTGGTGCGCGCGGCGCGGATGCTGGCGGAGCTGGGCGAGGGCGAGACGGCGAAGCTTTTCCTGTTCCGCCTCAGCGCCGCCGCGACGACGCCCGAGGAGCTGGCGCTCGTGGTCGCGCTCGCCGACGCGGCCGGCCGGCCCGACGTGGCCGTCTCGGCCGCGCGACGCGCGACTGCCGCCGAAGGCGTGCCGCCGCTGGAGCCCGGCTACCCGGTGCTTCCCGTCGTCCGCAAGGGTTTGGCCGAGGCGCCGCTGGTGCTGGCGATCACGCGGCAGGAGAGCGTTTTCGATCCGGGGGCGGTGAGCCGCTCCGACGCCCGCGGCCTGATGCAGCTTAAGCCGGCGACGGCGAAGGACGTGGCGAAGACGCTGTCGCTGCCGTTCTCGGCCGAGCGGCTGACGGCCGACCCCGCCTACAACCTGACGCTCGGCCATGCTTATCTCGACAAGATGCTGGACGGGTTCGGCGGTTCCTACGTGCTGTCGGTCGCCGCCTACAACGCCGGCCCGAACCGGGTGAAGCAGTGGCTCGCGATGTACGGCGATCCGCGCGCGGCGGGCGTCGACACGGTCGATTGGATCGAGAGCATCCCCTACAACGAGACCCGCAACTACGTGCAGCGCGTGCTGGAAAACCTCCAGGTCTACCGTCTGCGCCTGGGCGACCGTGCGCATGCCTTCAAGCTGGCGGAAGACCTGCGCCGATGAGCAGGCGGAGACCGCCGGGGCGATGGACAACCGGGAAGCGAACCGCCAAGCTCCGTCCCTTAACCTGCTTACCCCAACATTGTAGGGAGAACGCGACGTCATGCTGACGCTCTACTACAGTCCCGCGGCCTGCTCGGTTGCATCCCATATCGCGCTTGAAGAGAGCGGCGCCGCGTACGAGGCGAAGCAGATCCTGCTCTCGAAGGGCGAACAGAACACGCCCGAGTACCGCAGGATCAATCCGCGCGGGAAGGTGCCGGCCCTGGCCTTGGAGGACGGCGCCGTCATTGTTGAGAACACCGCGATCCTGACCTATCTGGCGCGGCGCTTTCCCGAAGCGCAGCTTCTGCCGACCGATCCTCTCGGCGAGGTGCGCTGCCTCTCGATGATGGCGTGGCTGTCGGCCACCGTGCACCCGTCCTACACGCGCATCGCCCGGCCGGAGCGCTTCATCGAGGACGAGAACGCCTTCCCGAAGATGAAGGAGAGCGGCCGGAAGGCGTTCTGGGCGAATCTCCAGGAATTGGACGGTCTGCTCGCCGGCAAGCAGTGGACGCAAGGCGCGCAGTTCACCGCCTGCGACGGCTATGCGCTGGTGTTCTATCCCTGGGCCGTGCGCATCGAACTGCCGGTCGCGGAGCTGAAGAACTACACCGCGTTCAAGGACCGCATGCTGGAGCGTCCGGCCGTGCGCCGGGTGCTGGAGCGCGAGAAGAGCATATTGCTGCCGGCGGCGGCCTGAAGATCCGCCGGCGGACGGCGCGGCGCAGGATCTCTATTCGCCGCGCCGTCCGCCGGCAATGTCATCGCGGGGCGGAGCGGAACACGACGAGGTGATCGGTTCCGGACTCCGGCGCCCAGACCTCGCCGGGGCGGCCGAGAATCTGCCGGACGTTGGCGCCTTCGCGCGGGCTCGGGAAGCTCTCGAACCGCTCCGTCGCCGGATCGAAGCGGACGATCGCGTTGCCGCGCCACTCGCTGAGCCAGACCGCGTCGCGCTCGTCGACATAGACGGCGTAAGGCTGCGGACGCTCGCCGGGGAGCTTCCAGCTCCTCCAGGCGCCGCTGCTCGGGTCGTAGCGCGAGACGTTGCCGGCGTTCCACTCGCTGATCCACAGATTGCCCTTCGAGTCCGGCCAGACTCGCCGCGCGCCCTGCCCCGGCGTCGGCGGCTCGACCACCGTCGCGGCGCCGGTCGCCGGATCGATCCGCCCGAGATAGCTGCCGGCGAGCGAAGCGAAGAAGACGGCGCCGCCGTCCTTCGCCGCCGCGATGCCGTACGGCCCGCTTCCCTTCGGCGCGTCCCAGACCTGCATCGCGCCGGATGACGGGTCGAGCCGGCCGTAGATGCCGTTCTGTCCAGTGAACCAAAGCATGCCGCTTTTCGGCGCGAAGGCGGCGGTGTTGAGGTTGGCATACCCGCGCGCCGCCGGCAGCGGCCAGCGTTGCACCGCGCGCGTCGCCGGGTCGACGCGGACGATCGCGTTCTGCCCGCCGTCCGTGACCCAGGGCGCGCCATCCGGGCCGACGATGACGCCATGCGGCGCCGAATCGTCGCCGAGCGGGATGAACTCGACCTTGCCGGTCACCGGGTCGAGCCGGCCGAGCGCGCCGTTCGGCTGCGCCGTGAACCAGACGCCGCGGTCCGGCGCGGCGGCGGGCGCCACGTCGTGCGGATACGTGCCCGGCGGCAGCGGATAGGCCTGGATCGCGATCTCCGCGGCACTGGCCGGCAGGACCGGCGCGAGCGGACCGGCGGCAGTAGCGCCGGCAAGAAGGATCAGTGCAGCGCGGAAAAAACCTCTCGACCGGCCGGATCGCATGCCTGCCTCACCGAACATGACCGCCGCAATCCAGGTCCGCATACGGGCGCCGCACGCGCCGGACCCGGACGGGTGGCGGGATGGCGGCCGGGGGGATCCCGGCCGCCGCGAGGGAACGTGCCCGCTACTGCTGTGACGTGCCCTGCTTGATGTTGGCCTTGTTCGCCGGCCCGCCCGTCGGCGCGGTCCCGCTGCCACTGCCGGACGTGCCGGAATGCGCCGTATGCTGACTGTTGCCTGCATGCTTCCGGGCATGCTGCTTCTTGGTCCCGGTCGCCACCGTGCCCTGCTTCGTATTCGCCTTGTTCGACGGGCCGGTCGTCGCCGACGAGTTGCTGTCCGACGACATGCCGCCGCCGCCGCCGCTCATTCCACCGCCCTGCGCCGGCATCTGCCCTGCGGCCGTGCCCTGGTGGGTGTTCGCCCTGTTGGCCGGGCCGGTGGTGGCCTGCGCGAGCGCCGTCACCGGCGGCAGCGCGAGCGATGCGGCGGCGGCGAAGGCCGTCGCGAAGAGGAAAGCGCGGGATGCCGGACGTGCGTTCATTACGTCTCTCCTGCTGGGATGTTTCTGCGGTCCGCGCCGGAGCCGCCGACAAGGGTGGAGACAAGGACGAACGGTCTCGCGCTGCTTCGGCGCGCGGTCGCGCCTCCGGACTCCGGGCACCGCAAGGGAACTGTAGGGCCGTAAGTTAATCGACGTCAAATCAAGGAAATTCGACGTCACCGTTACAGGGCAACCAAGAGCTTCCCTTGCATGTCTTCTTAACCAACCGGAAGCTTCAAAGTATTCCCCAATTCTTCACGCATGGGAGTACATCGGCCGTCCGGCCACGGGGGCGCGGGCCCGGTAGACCGCGCCGGTTTCGGACTCGGTGATGTACAGCGTTTTCCGGTCGGCATCGCCGAAGGCGATGTTCGTCGTCGACAGCCCATCCGGCACCACCACCCGGTATTTCGGGCGGCCGAGCCGGTCGAAGCCGAAGACGCAGCCGTTGCCGGCGTGGGCGACCCAGAGGCCGCCGGTCTCGTCGAGCGCCAGCCCGTCCGGGCCGCCGAGGCCGCCGGAGAGCTGGATGAAGACGCCGACCTTGGCAGTCGTCCCGTCCGCCAGCAGCGGCACCCGCCACACCGCATTCGCCCGAGTCACCGCGACGAAGATCACGTTCTCCGCGTCGTTCGGGACGATGCCGTTCGGGCTCGGCACGGTGTCGACGAGGCAGGTCAGACTGCCGTCGGCGGCATGACGGAACACCCTTCCGGTCGGGTCATGGAGGCCGGTCAGTCCCTGGTCGGTGAAGAACAGGTCGCCGTTCGAGGCGAACACCAGGTCGTTGACGCCCTTGAACCGCTCCAGCCGGTTGCGGACGAGATGCGGCGTGACGGCGCCGGTCGCCGGGTCGAGCAGCATGATCCCGTTCTTGTAGTCGGCGATGAAGATGCGGCCGTCGCGGTGGATCTTCAGCCCGTTCGGCTCGCCGTCATACTCGGCAATGAGGCTCCACGTGTCGCCGGACGGCGAGACCCGGAAGATCCGCCCCCACGGGATGTCGACGAGATAGAGATTGCCGTCGCGGTCGAACGACGGACCTTCAAGGAACGAGTGCAGCGCGGCGCCGGACTTGTTCCAGGCGCCCCAGGTGCTCCGCAGGCCCTGGACCCTGAACCGATCGGGCAGACGGGCGTGAATCTCGGCCTCGATGATGTCGGGCGGCGGATACAGCATCACGGTTCCCTTTCGGCACGGCCGACAGCGGCACGCACGCAGATTGTATGCCGCATGTACGCCGCGCCGGCGCCGCGATGCAAGGACCGGCCCCCGGTACGGCCAAGCCAGACCCTAACCGTAAGGCCTTATTTCCTCTAGCGAAATGATTGAGATGCACTACAAGCGGGTGGACTGAATAATATATTTATGAAAGAGTCTTGACATAAAAATACCCATTTATGGGTAGGAGCGTATCAAATCGCATGAGCCACCCCGTTAACACCGGACGACCGAAATCCGTCGCGAAAGGCCGAAATCGCCGCACCGCGCGGAGCGCGGCGCCCGCATGCCGCGCCGACGACCGTGCCGCGACCGACGAGCGACCGCGCGCCGCGGGCAAAGCGGATTCTCCGTCCGGCAGCTTGCCGCAGGAGCAAATGGACGATGCCGACCGGCTGGCGGCATTCTATCTGGTGCGCAGACTCGGTCCCGATGCATCGCACTACGTCCGGAGGGTCGCCGACCGCCTCCGCGACGTCGGGAAGACCGACCTCGCCGACGAATGGGCCGCGATCGGCGACGCCATCGCGGAGCACGAGAGCACGGATGGAAGCAGCTAGCGCTTCTCTCGCGCCCTATGCAGGGTCCGCGCCGGGCGGCGGGAGGTAGTAGGTACAGCTCTCGCCGATCGAGTCGCGGCGGACGGTGACGCGGGCGAGGCCCGGCAGCTTCGGCGCCAGCCGGCCGGCGACCCAGACGACGAGATGCTCCAGCGTCGGCGTCTGAAGGCCGTTGATCTCGTTGAGCAGGCGATGGTCGAGCGCCTCGCGCACCTCGTCGAGCGCCCGCTCGAACTCGGCGAAATGCAGGATGACGCCGGTCTCCGGGTCGGGCTCGCCGGCCACCGCGACGTCGAGCCGGAAGGAATGGCCGTGCATCCGCCGGTTCGGATGGCCCTCCGGCGCGGACGGCAGGAAGTGCGCGGCG
>DASWRT010000329.1:0-5430 GCA_036403035.1 Allostellaceae bacterium
GCCCCGGAGGCGACCTCGCGGAAGCCGAGGCCGCGGTGGCGGCGCTTCTTCGGGAACCCGCCGGCACCGGCGCGCAGGAGCGCCGACACGTCGCCGGACGGAATAGCTTCGCAGTTGGTCCTGAAGAACAGGCGCGCTAAAAGAACAGGCGGGCGCTGAGCTGAAGCTGGGTGTCGACGGTCTTCGGGTTGACGCCCCCACTCGCGCGCAGCGCGCGGAAGCTGTCGATCGCGAGAACCTCGCCGCTGAGCCGCAGCCATGGCTTGGGACGCCAGCCGAGATCGACGGTAAGGGCGTGGCCGTGCTCGCTGCGGTTGATGCCATCGGCCGGGTTGAAGCCGGACGTGCCGAACTGGTCGATGCGCGCGGCGAGGCGCCACTCGTCGGTGATGTTCCAGCCGACGAGGGCGTAGGCGGCATAGAACTTCGTCTCCGTGTCGAAGACCACGTGGCCGACGCGCGTGTCGCCGAGCATGCCCTGCGCCATCACGACGAAATCGCCGAACTCGCCGCTGTAGCCGGCGCTCCAGAAGCGCGTGTGCCACGCGCTGGTGGTGGGGTTCGCGCCGATGTCGGCTTTGTTGTTGTAATAGATCAGCGTCGTCTTGCCGTAGTCCGGCACGTCCCAGGAGGCGCCGACGTAATAGCCCGGCGTGCTGTCGATCTCGTCGAAGACCCGGCTGTTGGCGGGCGGGTTGCCGCCCGCGAAGAGATCCGGCTCGCGGACATGGCCGCCCAGCGGCGTGATGCGGTCGGTCAGGCTCCAGCCGCGCTCGCCGAGCAGCGTCCCCGCCGTGTCGTTGGCGGCGAACACCGAGCCGATCGCTTCCACCGTGCCGAGCGCGCCGCCGGTCCGGTACTCGACGCGGCCCTCGCCGCCGACCGGACGCACTTCCTCGCCGATCCAGCTGTTGATCGCGGAGTTGGTCAGCGTCCACAGGCTGGTCCAGCCGAGCCCTTCGTTCTCGACGGACACCGGCGGGAAGAAGGCGCCCGCCTTCACCGTATAGCGGAACGCGGTCGTCGAGACCGGCCGGTAGCGGACGAACGCCTCGGTGACGCCGAAGCGCGGGTCCTGCCCCGAATCGTACCGGGCGGTGGCTACGGCCAGGATCTCCGGCGTCAATTCGATCCGCGGGACCAGCACGACGCCGCCGATCTGCGGGTCGACGTCCCCGCCGCCGCCGTAGCGCAGCTTGCCGAATCCGCCCTTAAGCCAGCTCTGCTCGCCGGTCGGATGCACCAGCCGCGCCTCGGCGAAGCCGTCGAACTTGAATTCCTGCGCTTGCGCTGCGGCAGCATACGCAAGACACAGAAGAAACGCCGTGGCGGAAACAGAGGCGGCTGCGGCGGCCGGGCCGCGCGCTTCTCCCTGCGTCCGCTTCAAGCCGGCCACGTCACCGGTCATCTCTGGTTTCCCCTGCCCGTCTCGCCGTCCAGCCGCAGCACGAGAAGCGTCGTATCGTCTCCCGGCGGCCTCGTCCCCGAAAAAGCGCGGACATCGTCCAGGATGAGGTTAACGACCTCCTCGGGCGAGCGATCCGCAAAGCGGTGCAATGTCGCGGCGAGGCGTGCCTCGCCGTACATCTCGCCGGCCTCGTTCTCGGCCTCGGAGATGCCGTCGCTGTAGAGCACGAGCGTGTCGCCCGGCTCCAGCCGGTGCTCCGCTTCGCCGTAATGCTGCGCCTCCAAGACGCCGAGCGCCATACCCTGCGCCTCGGTAAGCCGCGCGACCTCACCGCCGCCGCCACCGCCGGGGCCGGCGGCGCGATGGACGCGCAGCGCGTAGGGATGGCCAGCACTCGCGTAGGTCAGCGCTCCGGTGCCGATATCGAGGATGCCTAGCAGCACGGTCACGAACATCAAGGCCGGGTTGTTGAGGGCCAGGAAGTCGTTGACGTCGGCGAGGAGGACCGCCGGGCTCCCGGTCTGGCGGCTTTCCGCGCGCAGGCTGCTGCGCGCCATGCTCGCGAACATCGCGGCGGCGATGCCCTTGCCCGACGCGTCGCCGACCGCGAGGAGCAGGCGGCGATCGTCGAGCATCACGAAATCGTAGAAGTCGCCGCCGACCTCGCGCAGCGCGTTCATCCGCGCCTCGATCCCGGCGACGAAGCCGCCGGCCTGGAAGCGGTACGAGGGGGGAAGCGTACCGATCTGCAACTCGCGGGCGAAGGCGAGATCCTGCTCCTCGGCGGCCTGGAGGCGCTGCCGCTCCTCCATCGTCTCGCGGAGCGTCGCCAGCGTGCGGTCGAGGTCGCGATAGGCGGCGGCGTTGGACAGCGCGACGGCGCCGTAGGCGCAGAGCGAGCGGAAGACCAGCTGCTCCCGCTGACCGTAGGCGCCGGGCCGCGCGGACTGTACCGACAGCACGCCGAGCAGCCGGTCGCCCGCAAGCAGCGGACCGAACAGCGCGCTCGCCGTCGTCTGCCGGCGCGGCTCGCCGCCATCGCCGCCGCCGGACGGCGCCGGGGCCTCGACGAGGAGCTGCCGGCGGTCGCGCGCCGCCGCCGCGACGGGACTCTCCGGATCGCCGAGCGGGATGCGGACCGGCACCGGCATCGGCGTGGCGCGGTCGACGCCGTATCCCAGCGTCAGCGCCGCGCCGTCTCGATCAAGGAGATAAACGGCGAGCACCGGCACGTCGAGCAGGTCGGCGAGATGGCGCCGCAGGGTCGCGAGCACCGACTCCGCGTCGAGCGTGCCGGTGATCTCCTGCCCAACCTCGCCGAGCCGCGCGAGCGTCCGGATCTCGACCTCCAGCACGGCGGCGCGTTCCGCCTCGGCGGCGGCGGCGCGTATCCGCTCCTCGCGCTCGCCGATCGCATGCGCCATCTTGCCGAGCGCGGCGTTGAGCAGCCCGATCTCGTCCTTCTGCTCCGCCGGGGGCGGCGGGGAATAATCGCCGACCTCGATGCGCCGCGCTATGGCGGCCAGCCCTTCGAGCGGCCGGGCGACGCCGCGCGCGATCAGCACCGCGCCGGCCAGCGCCGCGGCGAGGCCGGCCGCCAGCAGGACCGCGAACGCGGCGAGCACCGGCCGGTAGGCCCGGAGCGCCTCGTCGAGCGAGTAGCCGAGGACGGCGACGACCGGCCGGCTGCCGGCAGGGGTGTCGAGGTGCAACGCCAGCATCAGCATCTCCTGCCCGTCGGCGGTGGTCAGCGCCGGCTCCACGGGGAGCGGCGCGCCGGGCGGCGGCAGGTGCGCGACCAGCCCGGCCGCCGCGTTCCCGGCGACCGGCCGCCAGCGCCCGCCGCCGTCGCCGGGATCCGTCACCAGCGAGATCGCCTTCGGCAGCGAGCCCAGCTCCTGCAAGCGCATCAGGAACCGGCCGTCGATCGGGATGCCGGCGCCGATATAGGCGATCGCCTCGGGCGCCAGGACCGGCACCAGGACCAGCCAATACACGCTGCCCTCCACCGCGACGACCGAGGCGGCGTAGTTGTCGGCGCCGCTCGCCTCGTCGAGCATGCCGGCGAACGGGAACCGCGCGCCGGCTTCGTCCGGGTTCGTCGTGTCGGCGTCCACCGTGCCGTCGAGGCCGATCAGGAGCATGCGCGCGGCGCCGACCCGCCGGCCGTGGTTGCGCAGCGCCGACAGCACGGTGCCGCGGTCGCGCTGCGCGATCGCCTGCCGCAGCGCGAAGTCCCGCGCCAACACCTCGACGCTGCCGGCGACTTGATCGCCGAGTGCGTCGAGCTGCCGCGTGAACTGGCCGGCCGCCGCCGCGAGCTGCGCCTTGCCTTCGCCGATCAGGACGGCGCGGGTGGCGACATAGACCGACCCCGCGGTCAGGAGCTGCACCGTGGCGAGCGTGATGACCAGGAAGATGGAGAGGCGGCGGCGGAAACCCATTCTCTCGGCCGTGGTCGATCTGCCCCGTCGGACCGGGCCTAGCCCGGATTTCTCCCAAGGAGCAGTGCTGCGTTGCACGCTGTTGACGCGGGGTTAGGAGCCGGGCTCTCAGCGAAGCTTTGCTTCGCCTGCCGCCAGCCGGAACGGAGTTCCGGCAAGAGCCCGCGCACCAACAGCGTGCAACCCGAAGGGATGCCGCTCTTTGCCGCCGGCGGGCGTCGCGCGCCGCGTCCGATGTGCCGCATCGCTGCGCAGCGCGCTCCTACTCCGGCGGCAAAGATGGGCCTCGCAGCACTGCTCCTTGGGAGAAATCCGGGCTAGTAGTCGCTCTTCTCGCGGTCGCGGCGGTTCTGGCGCTTCGACGCGGGCAGGCTGATCGTCGCAGTGAACGCGGTCGGCCCGCCCGACGCGGCGACCGTGACCGGCATCGTCGGCGGCGGCGCGCCCGGCCGCAGCCGCTGGTCCCAGACCGTCGCGGTGTACGCGCCCGGCGCGACGCCGGCGAGGCGCGCATGGCCGTCCTTGTCGGTGACTGCCGACCAGCGCGTGTCGGTGACGTAGACGAAGGCGGCCATGTGGTCGTGGATGTTGCAGCCGACCGCGGCGACCCCGGCCTTGTCGAAGCGTACCGGCGTCGAGGCGTCGCCGGGGTTCAGCACGAACTCGAAGCTCTTGATCGGCGAGAACGAATAGACGTGGTGGCGGGTATTGTCGGCGTTGTGGAACGTCACCTCGCCGCCGCGCGCGACCACCACCACCCCCGGGATGAAGGTCTCGTTGCGCTGGTCGATCGACGCCGCGGCCAGCGCCGGAGCGGTCGCGGGGGACGCCGCAGCCGCAGCCGCGCCGGCGGCGTCGGCGGGCGTGAGCGTGACGACCGCCGCGGCGACCGGCTGGCCGCCCTCGTCCTTTACCGACGCCTGCACGTCAGCGGCGACGGCCGGGCGCGGGACGGCGGCGCAGGAGAGCGCGATGGCCAGCGATGCGCCAAGGAACGCTGCTCCAGGGAACCGGGCATTCGGTGCGGTCTGCATGTTCGACGATCAGGGCTGTAGCTGTGACTCCGGCCATGAAACCATACAGCGTCGGCGCGGATAGTCCATCTCGCGCGGCGGGTGGACGCCTGAAACATCAAAGCACTGACGGTATTCTCTATGGCCGCAGCCGCCATGCGACGGGAACCGCGGCGGCGCAGAGCGCAGCCATGGCCCAGAACGCGGCGGCGCCGAACCTTCCGTAGAGCGCGCCGGAGGCGAGCGTCAGCAGCGCCGTCGCGGCGCCGACGGCGACCGTGCCGTAGAGCGTCAGCGCCGTCGCGGCGAGGCGCGGCGGGACGATCAGGGCCAGCAGGCGCATCGCGGCGAGATGCTGCAGCGCGAAGGTCAGGCCGTGCAGCGGCTGCACCAGGGCGACGGCCGGCAGCCACGCAGTCTGCGCCATCACCGCCCAGCGCAGCACGCCCGCCGCGGCGGCCAGCATCGTGGCGCCGGCCGGCTCCAGGCGGTCCAGCAGGGGGCGGCCGAGCACCAGGAACACCAGCACCTCGGCGGCGACGGACTCCGACCAGAGCAGGCCGAC
>DASWRT010000330.1:0-5230 GCA_036403035.1 Allostellaceae bacterium
TAATCATGTCCGGCGAGCAGCACCGGTTGCCGCCATGCTCTTTGACATCGTGAACATGATGGACGACCGCACGGCGAGCGGTCTGCCGGTCGGGATCGGCGGGCCGGATACACGCAAAAAACAGGAGAAAACAGGAAAATAACAGGACAAGAACAGGAGCGAAAACCTGTTTTCTACCTGTTCCGCGTTTGAAGATCGGCTCGCAACCCGCTGGAATCCCAGAAACTCACCGAACGGTTAATCGACTGGATTCCTGTATTTTGCAAAACCGGCCCCATGACCGGCCCGTACAGGCGGGCAGGCGGGCGGTTGAGGGTCAGCCGAGCACGACGAGGTCGAGCGGCTCGGCGATGCCGGAGACCGTGCGGGCCGGTCGCGGTTCGACCGTGCCGGCGGGGCGATGGCCCTGCGCCTCCGCGAGGTGGAGGGCGTCGACCGTCGTCAGGGCGCGCACCCGTTCGGCCTTGGTGTGGTTCTGGAGCTTCGCGGCGCGGTTCACCGGGTCGCCGATGACCGCGTATTCCAGTCGCGCCGCGTCGCCGATCGCGCCGTAGACGACGGTGCCGGTGCAGATGCCGACCCCGACGTCGGGTGCTGCGAGCCCGCCGCTCGTGCGCCGGCTCCGCCAGTCGGCGAACGCCGCCAGCAGGTCTTCGGCGGCGGCGAGCGCGTCGGCGGCATAGGTGGCGTTCGGCCGCGTCGCGCCGAACGTCACCATGATCCCGTCGCCGAGATAGGTGGTGATGCTGCCGCGGTGCCGGTGAACGATCGGCACGACCACGCCCTGATACTCGCTGAGCAGCCTGACCAGCTCGTGCGGGTCCAGTTCCTGCGACAGCCGCGTGAAGCCGCGCAGATCGATGAACATCGCCGCCGCCTCGCGCAGCATGCCTTCGCCGGGGCGGATCGCGTCGTCGGCGGCGACGATGGTGCGCGCGACCTCCGGCGCGAAGAAGCGCGACAGCTCCATCGCCGCCGTGCCCTCGGCGACGGCGCGCACCAGCATCCGCCGCGCCCGGACGACGGCGAGGCTCAACACCGCGGTGACGGCGAGGAACGCGATGATCTTGTCGACCTCGGCGCCGATCAGGATCTTCAGCGAGGTCATGTACTCGACGTAGCTGTGCGTCACCGCCGACACGGTCTCGGCGCCCGGCATCTGCGGCCAGGCGAGCGCATAGGCGACGAGCGCGGCCCAGCCGAGGCAGGCCGTGAGCCCGGAGAGGATCAGCCAGCGCGGGTCGAAGCGCAGCGCCCGCAGCGCGATGATGATGAAGACGTAGAGCAGCGTCGGGGCCTTGAGGTACAGGCCCGGCGGCTGGTCGTACTGGAGATGGAAGCTCCAGATCGTCACCATCAGCACGGCGACGTCGATCAGCACCGACACCGTGAGGAACCACGGCCCCAGCCGGTCGCGCCGCGCCAGCCACAGGCGCAGCAGGGTAAAGAGCCCGTACGCGGCGAGCGTCGCCGGCACCGGCTCGAACGGCGCGTTCGGCGGAAAGGTCTTCGGCGAGAGCCAGTAGATCGCGGCGAAGACGGTGATCGCCCCGAGCTGCGCCCAGCAGACCAGGATCTCGCTATCGCGCTCCTGCGCCCGGATCGCCAGTTCGACACGCGCCGGGAGCCGCGCCGGCCCCGGTGGGCCGAGCAGCAGCGCGGCGGCGCGCTCGGCGAGCGGCCGCCGCCACATGGTTGGCGCTGCCGCGACGGCGGCAGTCCGCTCTCCTTCGACCCGGTCGAGACCGGCTGTCGGCATTGCGACGTGTCCTCAGGATTCGCCGCCCGTGATGAGCGGGGCGCCACACTGGTACGTAAGATACGCCCAGAACCAGTCGAGCGCGACGGCGATGCGGTTGCGGAACCCGATCGGGAAGTGGATGTGCACGGGCCCCAGAGCACAGCCACGCGCACCGTCCGGACAGGCGGACGAAGCCGGAATCGGCGACTCCTAGAGACGCGTCCGGCCGACTGACGGCTGCGGCGCGAAGCGTCTCGGCGTCACCGTCCAAACAGTCTTCGGCGGCCCGGATACCGCCGACCATTGCGCCGGCAGCCAAGCGCCGGAGGCGGGCGGGCGGGGGATGGGGAACAGCGGGTAGATACGTACGCGCCCGCCGCCGTGCTGCGGTTGCACGAGCCAGACGCCGCCGCCGCTCATCGCTCTCGGGATCACCGGCCGGTCGGGCGCATGCTCAGCGGGGAAGGTCGCGGCAGGGCGGTTCCGCCGCCGCCAGTTCCTTGACCCGCTTCTCCAGCGTGCGCAGCGGTTTGTCGATGTGGCCGAGCGCTTCGAGGTGGCGGATGGTGTTCTCCAGATACTCGCGGCAGTGCCCGCGGCCGCCGATGCCTTGCAGGATCAGCCGCGCGGTCTCCTCGACTCCGAGGCGGCCGGTGTAGCTCGGCGTGTCGCGCCGGGCGACGAAGGTCTGCGCGCGGATGGTCCTGGACGCCGCCATGTCGATCACGACGTCGCGCATCTCATAGCTGCCGCCGCTCATCTCGCGCTCCCATAGATACGTCATGACGGGCGCGGCGTCGCACGCGGCGATGCGGAAGGCGATGCCGCGGCACGAGCCGCCGCGGTCGAGGCCGAGCACGAGCCCCGGCCGCTCGGGCGTCCCGCGGTAGCGCCGGGAATAGACGCAGAATCGGCGATGGTAGCCCTTGAGCAGCGCCGGCTCGGCGGCGCTGTGCGGAAAACCTGGGTCCCACATCAGAGAGCCGTAGCCGAACAGCCAGATGTCGGTTTGCCGCGCGATGCAGTCGGCAAGCGGCGCCGGCAGCGCCCCGCTCGCCGCGCCGTCGTAGGTAGCGCCGCCCTTTCGGTCGTCGTTGATGAGGGACAAGGCGTCCATCGGTGTTGCGATCACCTGCGATTCACCAGAAGCACGCCGGTCATAGCAATGATCAGGCCAACGACCGCCGTCACGCCAAGCATCTCATCGAAAAGGAAATAAGCGATGAACGCGGTGACCGGCGGCACGAGGTAGAAGAGACTCGCCGTCCGGGCCGCCGCGCCGAGACGCAGAAGGAACAGAAACAGCATCGTTGCGCCGATCGACAGGACGAGGCAGAGCCAGCCCAGCGCGAAGAGGAACTGCCCGGTCCAGTCGACGTGCAACTCCTCGAAGGCGAGGGCGCACAGCAGCATCGCCGCGGCGGCGGCGCCGTTCTGGATCGCCGTGCCGGTGCGCAGGTCGAGGTCGGCGCAAAAGCGCTTCTGGTACAGCGTGCCGACGGTGATCCCGACCAACGCGGCGAGCACCGTGGCGAGCCCGGCGAGCGTCCGCGGATCGAAGGCGAGCTTGTTCCACACCACCACGGCGACGCCGACGAGGCCCAGCGCGAAGCCGAGCCACTGGCGCGGCGTGATCCGCTCGCCGAGCACGCCGCCGACGAACGCCGCGGTCAGCGCCGGCTGCAACCCGACGATCAGCGCCGCGAGCCCGGCGGCGACGCCATGCGCGATCCCGAAGAAGACGCCGCCCAGATAGGTGAACTGGATCAGCAGCCCGACCGCCGCGACATGCCCGGCTTCCCGCCACGAGCGCGGCCACGCCGCGCCGGCCGCAACCGACACGGCAAGCATCACCGCGGCGACGATCAGGAAGCGCAGCGCCAGGAACGTCATCGGCCCGGCATAGGGCAGGCCGAGCTTGGCGCCGATGAAGCCGGTCGACCACAGCACGACGAAGATGCCGGGCATGGTCCCGAAGAGCAGGTTGCGAAGCGGCGATGCCGTCTGGACGGTCGTGGCGGCGGGGCGCGAGGTCGGAGCGGCTGACATGCGTGGCGGTGCGAGCAAAAACCCGACTTTAGCCCTGGCCGCGCCACTCACAAGCGCTCAGCGCGCATTGCCGCCCCGATCCTTCGTCATCGACGAGCACCTTGGCGCGCCTTATGGTGCCGCCGCAATGCGCCGCTCACGCCTGCTCCTCCCGCTTCTCCTCCTAGCCGTCGCCGCCGTCGCCGGGCTGTACACGGCGTATTGGTTCGTCGCCGCCGGCCGCATCCGCGCCGCGGTGATGGACTGGGCGGAGGCGCGCCGGGTCGCGGGGTACACCGTCGGCTGGGACGGGATCGGCGTCGGGGGCTTTCCGTTCGTCTTCCGGGTGAGCATCGACGCGCCGGTGCTCGGCGACAACCGCGCCCAGCCGGGCTGGGAAGCGCGCGGCGCGCGGCTCGTCGGCGAGGCCAAGCCGTGGGCGCCGCAGGTCTGGCGCCTGGACGCGCCGCGCGGCGGCCGCGTCGCGGTGCAGCCTGGACCGGCGCGGCCGGCCATCGTCGCCGAGGCGGCGTCGCTCTCCGGGACGGTCGCACCGGCGCGGCCGGCCGATCCGGTGCCTGGCGCCTTGGCGGTGTCGCTCGACGGCGATTCCGTCACCATCACCGCCGATGCCACGGTGCGGGCCGACCGGATGCACGCGGGCGTGCTCCTGCCGGCGCATGATGCGGCAAGTCACAGCGATGTCTGGGCGGCAGGGGCGCTGCGCTTCGAGAAACTGGCCCTGCCCGCGCCGGTCCGGCCGCTCGGCGCGGTCATCGACAGCGTCGATGCGCGGCTCGCGGTCAAGGGCACGGTGCCCGGCGGGCGGCCGCTCCGCGACGCGCTGGCGGCATGGCGCGACGCCGGCGGCACGGCCGAAGTCGAGGCGCTGCGGTTCTCCTGGGGACCGGCCCTGGCCTACGCCAACGGCACGCTCGCGCTCGACGCGGCGATGCAGCCGGTCGGCGCGCTCACCGCGGTGATCGAGGGTTACGGCGACGTCGTCGATGCGCTGGTCGCAGGCGGCGGTGTCAAGCCGGGCGACGCGCAGCTTGCGAAGCTCGCGCTCGGGCTGCTGGCGAAGCCCGGTCCGGACGGAAGGTCGCAGCTCTCGGTCCCGGTGACGCTCCAGGAAGGGCAGATCTACATGGGACCCGCGAAGCTCGGCAAACTGCCGCACTTCAGCTGGGAATGAGAGCCTTCCGGCAGGTCCGCTCCGCTTACGGCGCCTCCTGTGGTGCCTCCGTACGGTCGGTCATGCTGTAGTCGCGCACCGTCTGAAGCACCCGGATACGATAATCGTCGAAGATTTCGGCGCGGCCGCGCGCCTGCGCGCCGTGGTGCCGCGCGTGCTCGCGCCAGCGCCGCACCGCGGCCTCGTCGCGCCAGAACGAGAGCGACAGGTATTTTCCCTCGGTCGAGAGGCTGGCGAACCGTTCGACCGAGATGAAGCCGTCGATC
>DASWRT010000331.1:0-6158 GCA_036403035.1 Allostellaceae bacterium
CCGACTTCAGGACGAGGGCGCTGCTTTCTCGTGCGCGGCGGCGAGTTCCGCGTCCTTGGCCTTGACCCTGTTGAAGGCGGGCCTTGCGGTCACGCGGGCGATGTAGGCCATGATCTCGGGACGCTCGGGCACCAGCTTGAACGCGGTCGTCCAGGCGAGGCCGGTTCCCCACAGGACGTCCGCGGCCGAGAAACGCTCGCCCAGCAGGTAGGGCCCCTTGGCGAGCTGGTCGGCGAGCGTCTTCAGCATCGCGTCGTAATCGCCGTAGGGACACATCACCGGCGGCGCCGGCTCCCGCTTCATCGCCCGGTCGGTCACCGCCGGCTCGAAGCAGGCGGCGTAGTAGACCAGCCAGCGCAGGTACGGTCCGCGCAGCTTGTCGCCGATCGCGGGAGCAAGCCCGGCTTCCGGAAACAGGTCCGCGAGGTAGAGGAAGATCGCGACCTGCTCGGTGACGAGCGCATCGCCGTGCTTCAGCGCGGGCACCTTTCCCATCGGGTTCACCGCGAGATAGCCCGGCCGGCGCTGCTCGCCGGCTTTCATGTTGAGCACATTCAGCTCGAACGGCACGCCGAGTTCTTCGAGAAGGATGAGGGTGCCCGACGACCTCGTGTTCGGTGCGTGGTACAGGGTGACGTTGCGGTCGGCGATCATCCGTCTGCTCCGGTTGAGGAAACCACCGGACAATCGAACAAAGCGCGAACGGAAGTCAAGTCATCGCGTCCGCCTGCACAAAGTTGCGCTCTCTGGACAGACGAGAATGCGCGGCGAGCCGCCCGGTCTCCTCACCGCGCCGTCAGCCGGTCGAGCCGGAACCGCGAGATGTCGAACCGCGTCGTTCCCTCAGTCGACAGGTCGGCCAGGATCTCGCCCATCACGCTCGCGAACTTGAAGCCGTGCCCGGAGCAGGGCGAGGCGATCACGACGCGCGGGTCGTCCGGGTGCAGGTCGACGGCGAAATCCTCGTCGGGCGTCCGCGTGTACATGCAGGTCCGCATCTTTCGCAGCGGGCCGTCCGCGGCGGGGATGTACCGCGCGAGCGTCCGCCGGATCCGCGCCTCGTCCTCGGCGTCCCCGTCCTGCGCCAGGGAGTCGCCGCCGGCCAGCGTGCGGCCTTCGCGATGCGACGCGACCTTGACGCCGGTGCCGGCGAAATCGGGAAAGCCGTAGCAGGAATCCTCCTCCGGCTCGATGAGGAAGACCGGGCAGCGCTCCGGCGCGAACAGCTCGGGCTCGCGCGGCGCGAACCAGCCGAGCACCTGCCGCGTGATCCTGAGATGCGGCCGCAGCAGCGGGACGAGGTCGGCGATCCACGCGCCCGCCGCAACCACGACGGAGCCGGCCTCGATCGTGCCGCCGTCGGTGCGGATGCGCACGCCGCCTTCGCCGCCGCCGGGCGCGTCGATGCCGAGCACGCGCTCGCCCGTGCGGATCTCGGCGCCGTGCGTGCGCGCCGCGTCGACAAGGACCCGGATAGCCAGCTCCGGCCGCAGGAACCCGCCGTCCGGCTGGAAGATGCCCCGCCAGTTCGCCGGAAGGCGGAACGCCGGGAAGCGCCGCGAGATCGCCGTCCCGTCGAGAACCTCGTGCGGCAGGTCGTGGAGGCGGGACGCTTCCAGCGACCCCTGCACGGCCGGCGAGCCCGGATGTCCGGCCTCGAGGATGCCGGTGATCGTGAGGAGCTGGGCGCCGGTGTCGCGCTCCAGCGCGCGCCAGTTCTCGTAGGCGCGGCGCAGCAGCGGCACGTAGGACGGGTGCTCGTGATAGGCGAGCCGGATGATCCGGCTCTCGCCATGCGACGAGCCGCGGTCGTGGCCGGGCTCGAACCGCTCGACCGCGATCACGCGCTTGCCGCGCCGCGCGAGATGATAGGCGGCGGCGCTGCCCATCGCGCCGAGCCCGATTACCGCCACGTCGCAGCGCGCCATCCGTCCGCTCCTTCTTCCGCCGTGGCCGCTGCCGCCGCCCCGCTTGACGATGGCCGGCGCATGCGCCGACAGTTTACCGGCCCGGCAAAAATTTTACCGAAAACGGGCGCTCCAGGGAGTGCACAAATGTCGAAATCCACGATGATTGCCGCTGTTGCGGCGTTCGGACTGTCGGTCGGCGCCGCCACGGCGGCGGCAACGCCCGCGGCCGCGCAGGAGATGACGATTGCCGTCGTCGGTCCGATGTCCGGTCCCTATGCGACGATCGGCGAGCAGATGCGCCACGGCGCGCAGATGGCGATCGACGACGTCAACGCCGCGGGCGGCGTGGCGGGCGGCCGCAAGCTGAAGCTCGCCGTCGAGGACGACGCCTGCGATCCGAAGCAGGCGGTCGCGGTCGCCAACCGGCTCGTCGTCGCCGGCGTCAAGTTCGTCGACGGTCATGCCTGCTCCGGCTCGACCATCCCGGCCTCCGCGGTCTACGCCGAGAACAACGTGCTGATGATGACGCCGGCCGCCAGCAATCCGGTGCTGACCGAGGATGCGTCCAAGAAGGGCTGGACGACGATCATGCGGCTCTACGGCCGGGACGACGCGCAGGGCCGTTTCATCGGGCCGTGGCTCGCCGAGAAATACAAAGGCAAGCGCATCGCGATCCTGCACGACAAGTCGGCCTACGGCGGGGGGCTGGCGCAGGAGGTGCGCAAGAGCATGAACGCGGGCGGACTGAAGGAGGTGATGTTCGACAGCATCACCGCCGGCGACAAGGATTACCGAGCGCTCGTCAGCAACCTCAAGAGCCTGAACCTGGACGCCGTCTATTACGGCGGCTACCACACCGAGGCCGGGCTGATCGTCCGCCAGGGACACGAAGCCGGACTGACTGCGCAGTTCATCACCGACGATGCGATGGCGACCAACGAGTTCTGGTCGATTTCCGGGCCGTCCGGAGAGGGGACGCTGTTCACCTTCCCGACCGACCCGCGCGAGAACCCGAACGCGAAGACCTTCGTCGAGCGCTTCCGCACCCAGGGATTCGACCCCGAGGGCTTCACCCTCTACAGCTACGCCGTGGTGCAGGCCATGGCGGAGGGCATGAAGCGGGCGAACGGCGCGGACGATCCGGCCGCCATCGCCAAGGCGCTACGCTCCGGCCAATCCTTCCAGACGGCGCTCGGGCCGATCTCCTTCGACGAGAAGGGCGACATCCGCGAGGCCCGGTACGAGGTCTATGTCTGGCACGACGGCAAGTACACCGCGACGCGGTGAGGCGGCGCTGGCCGCAGGCCGCCTCGAAAACTCTCCCCCTCTTGAAACCCTCTCCCCTCGGGGCTATCAGATTCACACATCACCAGAAGTACTTTCTTTTCAATCGGTTATCTCGACGCCCCTTTCGCAGCGAGATGCTCAACCTTGGCACCGAGAATCGAGGGTTTCTGCGGTTTTCTGGGTTCTCCGCCGTGCAGCTTGTCGAGAGCCGGAGAGAGATGTGTGAATGTCGTAGCCCCTCGGGGAGAGGGCAGGGTGAGGGGGGCCGAGAGCACAGCAAGCGTCGACGCCTCTCGCCGGACCTACGGTCCGGCTGCCGGCAGGCTCTCGGCGGAACTCCGTTCCGCCGAGAGGGCATAGCCGCGGCGTCGCTTCCGGCGCATGCGCGCCGGCGCTCCCTTCGGTTGCAGGCCCCCTCACCCGCCCAGCCTTCGGCTGTGTCCCTCCCTCTCCCGCAAGGGGCGAGGGGATGTTGCTTCCTCTCCCTGAAGGGCGAGGGAGGGCGCTACGCGAGCAGCCAGTCGGTTTCGTGGTGGACGTGGTGATGGATGTGCGCGGCCGGGATGCCACCGTGGCCGGACATGCCGTACAGGTCGCCGCTGCCGTCCGTCAGCGTCGCCGCGCTGTCGTCGGTTGCCGCCGCCGTTGCGCTCGCGACGGCCGCCGCCGGCGCCGCGCCATAGAGCGTGTCGATGCCGTCGATGTCGGGCGTCTGCAAGCTATTGGTCGAGATGACGGCGTTCATGATCGCGGTCGAGGTGTTGTAGTGGTCGAGCCCGATCGCGTGCCCGATCTCGTGTTCGGCGATGGCCTGGAAGGTGAACCCGTCGGACAGCGCCGGCGCGGCGTTCGGTCCGCTCGGCGCGTAGAACTCGCCGTCGTCGAAGCCGACCCACGCATGCTGCATGTGCCCCTGCATGTCGTAGCTGTAGGTCGTCTGGGCGAGCACCTTGTAGGGGCCGTCGATCGGTTCCCATCCGAGCCTGATGTCGCTGGCCGCCGAGTCTGCGACTTCCTTGAAGGTGATATTCGCGACGTGGCTCCAGGCGGCGAAGGCGCTCCGGATGGCGTCCTGATAGGTGTGATCGAGCGCCGGAGTGTCGAAATGGATCGGCTGTCCCGAGTAATCCCCGGTCGCGAAACTGTAGGTTACGACGCCGCCGGCCGTTCCCAGCGCAGCACTCGTGCCCCATTTCGGACCTTCCAGCACGTAATCGGCGGTCGACGTCCCGTGATCGGCTGCCGATGCGGCGGAAAGAGAAAGAGTTCCCATTACAGATCCTTGTCATTCTCTTCGCGTAACGGCGCAGACGATAAAGAGTGTTTGGACCGATGGAAACGAAATTTTAACGTTTATTAGATGGCGAATGTGATCCTCTGTGCTTCCGCCGGATTACGCCTCCGCCGGCAGCTCGACGCTGTACAGCGCCCTGCCGTCTATGTCGTGCAGCGACATCGTCAGGGTCTTGGTCCGCGGGTCGATCCTGCCGATGCCGTAGGATTGGAAGCCGTCGAGCGATGCGGCGGATGCGAGTCCGTCAGCGCTGCCTTGGAGTCCGCTGAAGCAGGCTCTTGCAACCAGGAACTTTCCTCGCGCGCCTTGTGTTCCCTCGCCATGCGTCCGAGCGCAGAAGTTTTGCGCGGCTCGGGCCGCCGACGGGCGATCAGCGAGGTACGGCGTTGAGCGGCAAGAAGGTGAGGGTGGCCATCGTCGGCGTTGGGAACTGCGCGTCCTCGCTGGTGCAGGGCGTCACGTTCTACCGGGCGGCGCCGTCCGACGAGCCGGTCCCCGGCCTGATGAATACGGTTCTCGGCGGCTATCACGTCGGCGACATCGAGTTCTCCGCGGCCTTCGACATCAACGTTACCAAGGTCGGGCGCGACCTGTCGGAGGCGGTCTTCGCCGCCCCGAACAACACGGTGCGCTTCTCCGAGGTGCCGCCGCTCGGCGTGCCGGTGCATCGCGGGCCGACGCTCGACGGGCTCGGCAAGTATCTGAGGGGCGTGATCGAGGAGGCGCCGGGGGAGCCGGCCGAGGTGGCGCGCATCCTGCGCGAGACGAAGACCGAAATCGTCGTCTCCTACCTGCCGGTCGGTTCGGAGAAGGCGACCCGTTGGTACGCCGAGGCGGCGCTCGCCGCCGGCTGCGCCCTCGTCAACTGCATCCCGGTCTTCATCGCGTCGGACGAACGCTGGCGCCGCCGCTTCGAGGAGAAGGCGCTGCCGCTCATCGGCGACGACATCAAGTCCCAGGTCGGCGCGACGATCGTGCATCGCGTGCTGACCAACCTGTTCCGCGAGCGCGGCGTCCGGCTCGACCGCACCTACCAGCTCAATTTCGGCGGCAACACCGACTTCCGGAACATGCTGGAGCGCGAGCGGCTCGAATCGAAGAAGATCTCGAAGACGCGCGCGGTGACGAGCCAGCTCGACTATGATCTTCCGGACGACCGCGCCCATGTCGGGCCGAGCGACCACGTGCCGTGGCTCGAGGACCGGAAATGGTGCTATATCCGCATGGAGGGGACGACCTTCGGCAACGTGCCGCTGAATTGCGAGCTGAAGCTGGAGGTATGGGACTCGCCGAACTCCGCCGGGGTCGTCATCGACGCGGTGCGCTGCGCCAAGCTGGCGCTCGACCGCGGCATCGGCGGCGCGCTGACCGGCCCGTCGAGCTATTTCATGAAGTCGCCCCCGCGCCAGTTCACCGACCACGAAGCCCGCGAGCGGACAGAGCGCTTCATCCGCGGCGAGGAGCGGTGAGCCGGTCGCAACGCTGCCGGACGCGGCCGATAGCTGAAGATTTCCTGAGCGGGATCAATCCCGTTTTCCCTCCCCCGCGAGCGGGGGAGGGGCAGGGTGGGGCCAATCGCGTCCGATCTTCCTATCAGAATATCTTGGCCTCAACCGGGAACATGCCCCCACCCCGACCCTCCCCCGCTCACGGGGGAGGGAGAGAAG
>DASWRT010000332.1:0-2760 GCA_036403035.1 Allostellaceae bacterium
GAACTCGCCGAAGACGAAGGCGACGTTGTGCAGCGTCATGTTGTCGAGCGTCAGCGGGTCCGACGCGGTGCGGACGAGCGCCGTCTTCAGCAGCGCGCCGTAGGGCAGCAGCACCGGGAAGGCGAGGACGAGGACGGCGAAGGCGAGTGCGCCCCAGCGTCCCCACATGCCCAGCGCCACGGTGCGCGGCGCGCCGCTCTTGCCGCCGACGACGGTATAGCCGCGCCGCCCGAGCAGACGGCGCTGGGCCTGGAGGAGCAGGACCGTCACGACGAGCAGCGGCAGCGAGGCCGCGGCGGCGAGGTTCGGGTTCGGCGGATACTGGAACAGGCTCCAGATCTTCGTCGTCAGCACGTGGAACCCCGCCGGCAGCACCAGGATGGCCGGCGAGCCGAAGATCGTCATCGCCTGGAGGAACGCGACGAGCGCCCCGGCGAGCAGCGACGGCATCGTCATCGGCAGCGTGATGCGCCGCAGCGTCCGCCAGCGTCCGCCGCCGAGGATCGAGGATGCGTCCTCCAGGTCCGCGGGGATGCGGTCGAGCGCGTTCGCGACCAGCACGAACACGTACGGGAACGCATAGCACGTCATGACGAACACGACGCCCTCGACCGTGTAGATGTCGAGCGGCGAGTCCCACGGGTCCAGCCCGAACAGCCAGCAGTACCACTGGTTCAGGATGCCGCTGTTCGGCGCGGCGAGGATCTCCCACGCGATGGCGCCGAGGAAGGGCGGCGTCACGAACGACGCCATCACCAGGGCACGGACCGTCCGCCGCAGCGGCATGTCGCTCCGCGCGACGAGCCAAGCCAGCGGCGCCGCGACGAGGCAGGAGCAGGCCGCGACGCCGATGGCGATGGCGAGCGTCGTCAGGAACGGCGTCACGAACGTCGGATCGGTCGCCAGCCGTACGAAGTTGCCGGCGGTGAGCGCCCCCGCCTTGTCGGTGACGGCATAGACGACCAGCCAGCCGAGCGGCAGCAGGACGAGCACCGCAAGGCCGAGACCCAGCAGGGCCAGCACCGGCGCCGAGAGATCGACGCGGCGGCCACGGACGCCGCCGGCCGGCGATCGCTCGCCCGCGGCGGCTCCGGCGGCCGTCATGCTCCGTCCCATGTCGGACGACATGCGGCGGCTGTCGCGAGGCGCCGGGAACGCGACGGCGGACGGATCACGTTCCGAAATACTCGGCGTATTTCTGCTTGATCGTCTCGACCGCCTTCTCCTGTTCGGCGGGATCGGACTTCAGCAGCTTGATCTCGGACATCGGCTTGCGCCCGGCCTTCTCCTTGACGTCCGGATGGAACGAGCGGACGCCGCCGACGTCGCTCATCAGTTGTTGCCCCTCCTGCGAGAACAGGAAGGTCGCGAACAGCCGGGCCGCGTTCGGGTGGGGCGCGTCCTTCATGATGCCGGCGCTGGCCGCGATCAGCGGCGTGCCCTCGGTCGGATAGACGGCTTCGACCGGGCTGCCTTTCTCCTTCAGTTCGAACAGGTTGTACTCGTTGCCGTCGGCCATCACCGGCCGCTCGCCCAGGGCGAGCTTCTTCGGCGGCTCGGTCGAGGACTGCACCTGAAGCACGCGCTGCTTGCCGAGCTTTTCGAAATAGTCCCAGCCCAGCGCGCGGCTCAACTCGAACGTCGCGGTCATGATCGTGCCGCTGTAGCCCGGATGGGCCTTGACGATCTTGCCCCGCCATTTCGGGTCGAGCAGGTCGGCGAAGCTCTTCGGCGCGTCCTCCGCTTTTATCTGCTTGGTGTTGTAGCCGATCACCGAGAGCGTCGCCCGGTCGGCGGCGAAGAACCCGTCGGCGTCGCGCTCGTCCGCCGGCCATTTCTCGGCGACCTCCGTCGGCACGAAGGGCGCCAGCAGCCCGTCGCGCTTCCAGACGTACAGATGCGTCACGTCCGAGGAGTCGACGATGTCGGCGGCATGGATGCCGCTCCCGACTTCCTGGCTGATCCGCTGGAAGATCCGCTCGGCGCCGGACCGCTCGACCTGCACCGCGACGCCGGGATATTTCGCCTCGAACGCCGCGCCGAGCTTCTCGGCGACCTGGACGTCGACCGCGGTATAGAAGACGACCCGGCCTTCCTTCTTCGCCGCCGCGATCAGCTCGGGCGTGACCGGCGTCGGCGCGGGCGCTGCGGCGCGGGCGCCGGCCGAGGCGCAACCGATCGCCAGCACGAGCGCAACCGCGAATTGTACCTGGCTGCGGAAACACGTCACGCGGCTCCCCCCACCCCGCCCCTCCCCCGCAGGGGCGGAGGGGACAGAATGGAGCGCCGCGCCACTTTCTCCCTCCCCCCTTGCGGGGGAGGGTCGGGGTGGGGGAACCCGGCGCGATGCCGCGCTACCCGTCCTATGCCCGATCGCGATCCGAGCCAATGCAGCAATGGTCCCAATCAATTTCCGCCGCATCTCATTTCCTCCCGATCTCGTTCTTTTCCGGAAAACCGCGTCTCAGCCGGGGAGAGCGCGGCAGCCGTTCGGCGGCAGGTGCAGCCGCACCGCGCTGCCGACCGGCACCGCGACCTGCGCCGGCGTGACCACCCGAAGCTGCTGGCCGTCCGGCAGCGCCACGAGATAGTCGCGCTGCGCCCCGAGATAGGCGTGCCGCATCACCGTTCCGCCGGCCTCGTTCGACCCGCCGTCGCCGCCCGCCGGGGCGGCGCCGTCCGCCATGAGGCGGATGTCGTGCGGGCGGACCGATACGGCGGCGGCGTCGCCGGACGCCGCGAAGTCGCCGGACCCGCAGC
>DASWRT010000333.1:0-7761 GCA_036403035.1 Allostellaceae bacterium
TCGACCGGCTGATGGCGCCGCTGCGATGAGCGTCCGGCGCAGCGATGCCCTCCACCCCAACCCTTCCCCGCAAGGGGGAAGGGAGCAATATGATGTTTTTTCGCGCCACCAAGTCTCCTCCCCCTTGACGGGGAAGGGTCGGGGTGGGGGTGGACACGCCGCGCTTACCAATAGTCCCTGATCATGCCTCCCGCTCCAGCCGCGGCCACCTTGCAGCATCGCGCCGAGCAGATCGCCGGTCGGCTGCCGCCGCTGCTCGTCGCGGCGGAGCGCGTCGCGGCGACCATCGCGCAGGGCGTGCACGGACGGCGGCGGGTCGGCCAGGGCGAGACGTTCTGGCAGTTCCGCCAATACGAGCCCGGCGATTCCGCGCAGCGCATCGACTGGCGCGAGAGCGCCAAGTCCGAGCGGCTGTTCGTCCGCGAGACCGAATGGGAAGCGGCGCAGAGCGTCTGGCTGTGGCGCGACGCCTCGCCATCGATGGCGTACGCGTCCGATCCGGCGCTCGGCACCAAGCAGGCGCGGGCCGAGCTGCTGCTGGTGGCGCTGGCGGCGCTGCTGGTGCGCGGCGGCGAGCGGATCGCGCTGCTGGAAGGCGGGCTGCCGCCGGCGAGCGGACGCGTCGCGCTCAACCGTCTCGCGCTGCTCGTCGAGCGAGGCGGCGCAGGCGCCGGGAGCCTGCCGGCGTTCGACACGCTGCCGCGGCACGGGCAGCTCGTGCTGTTCGGCGACTTCCTGTCGCCGCTGCCGGAGGTTCATCGCGCGCTCGCCCGTTTCGCCGGCCTCGGCGTGCACGGGCATCTGGTGCAGATCCTCGACCCGGCCGAGGAGACGTTGCCCTTCGAAGGACGTATCCGCTTCGAAGGGATGGAAGAGGACGATACGATGCTGATCAGCCGCGTCGAGACGGTGCGCGACCAGTATGTCGAGCGGCTGACCGCGCATCGCGACGGGCTGGCGGCGCTCGCGCGGGGCTTCGGCTGGAGCTTCGCGACGCACCGCACCGACCGGCCGCCGCATACGGCGCTCCTCGCGCTCTACGCCGTGCTCGGCGGGCTGAAAGGCCGGTAGCGCGATGCTGTCGCTGGGCTCGCTCGCCTTCGCGTCGCCCTGGCTGCTGCTCGGACTGGGCGCGCTGCCGATCCTGTGGTGGCTGCTGCGGGTCACGCCCCCAGCGCCGCGCCGCATGCCCTTCCCCGCGATCCGCCTGCTGCTCGGCCTGCAGCCGCGCGAGGAGACCGCAGCGCATACGCCGCTCTGGCTGATCCTGCTGCGCATGGCGCTGGCGGCAGCGATCATATTCGCCCTCGCCCACCCGCTGCTCAATCCGAGCCGCCAGCTCGCGGCGGGCAGCGGACCGCTCCTCCTCGTCGTCGACGACGGCTGGGCGGCGGCACGGCACTGGACCGAGCGCCAGACCACGATGGCCCAGCTCATCGACCGCGCCGACCGCGAGAAGCGGCAGGTCGTGCTGGTCGGCACGGCGCCGCTGCCGGGCGACGAGGCGGCGCGGCCGCTCCAGCCGATGCGCGCCGCCGACGCGCGGATCGCCGCCGAGACGCTGACGCCGCGGCCTTGGCCGGTCGACCGCCGCGCCGCGCTCGGCCGCATCGAGGCGATGACGCCGGCCCCCGCCGGCGCGAGCGTCGTCTGGCTGTCCGACGGCATCGACCAGGGCGGCAGCAGCAGCAGCGGCGCGGCGGAGATCGCGGAGCGGCTGCAACGGCTTGCCGGCGGCGCCGGCGTCCGTGTGCTGACCGACGACGGCGACGACCTTGCCCGCCTGCTTGCCCCGGCGGAGCGCGAGAGCACCGACCTCGCCGTCTCGGTCCGCCGCGCCGACGCGGCGCGCGAGACGCAGCTCTTCGTCCGCGCCACCGCCGACGACGGGCGGCTTCTCGCCCGCGAGCCGCTGCACTTCGGCGCCGGGACGCAGGTCGCCGACATCCGGCTGCCGATGCCGAGCGAACTGCGCAACCACGCGGCCCGTATCGAGATCGAGGGCGAGGCGTCGGCGGGCGCCGTGATGCTGCTCGACGAGCGCTGGCGGCGGCGGCCCGTCGGCATCGTCACCTCCCGCACCGGCCAGCCGGCGCAGCCGCTGCTGAGCGACATCTACTACCTCGACCGCGCCCTTGCGCCGTTCAGCGAGGTTCGCCACGGCACCGTCGAGGACCTGCTGCGCCGCGAGACGGCGGTGCTGATCCTTCCCGATTCCGGACCGGGCGGCCGCGCCGAGCATGATGCGATCGTCAAATGGATGGAGGCCGGCGGCGTCGTGGTCCGCTTCGCCGGCCCGGCGATGGCGGAGAGCAGCGACGACCTGCTGCCGGTCCGGCTGCGCCGCGGCGGACGGACGATCGGCGGCGCGCTCTCCTGGGAGCGGCCTGCCCGCCTCGCGCCGTTCGCGGCGGAAAGCCCGTTCAACGGCCTCGCCGTGCCGGACGACGTCACCGTGTCGCGGCAAGTGCTCGCCGAGCCGACGCTCGACCTCGGCGGCAAGACCTGGGCGCGGCTGACCGACGGGACGCCGCTCGTCACCGGCGAGAAGCGCGGCGACGGCTGGCTCGCCCTGATCCACACCACCGCCGGTCCGGCATGGTCGAACCTGTCGATCTCGGGGCTTTTCGTCGAGATGCTGCGGCGCGTCGTCGGCATGAGCCAGGGCGTCGCCGGGGCCGCCGAGGCGGCGCTGCCGCCGGTCGAGACGCTAGACGGGTTCGGCAGGCTGCAACACGCCCCCGGCACGGCGCGGCCGATCGCCGCCGGTGCGCTCGCCGGCACGGTCGCCGGCCCGGCGACGCCGCCCGGCTTCTACGGGACGCCGGACGCGCGGCGCGCGCTCAACCTCGCGAGCGCGGTCAAGGATCTCGCGCCGATCGGCACGCTCCCCGCGGGCGTCGCGCGCGAGGGCTACGCCCGCGGCGCCGAGATCGACATGCAGCCGTGGCTGCTCGCGGCGGCGCTGCTCGTCGCACTGGCCGACCTCGTGATCGCGTATGCGTTGCGCGGCCTGCTTTCGGTCCGGCGACGGCGGCGGCCGGGCAGCGGCGGAGCGGCGACGGCAGCCGGCGTCGCGCTTGCCGCCGCGCTGCTCGGAAGCGGCGCCGCGCACGCGGCGGAGGGCGACGACGCGTTCGCGGTCCAGGCGACCAGCGAGATGCACCTCGCCTACGTGCGAACCGGCATCCCGCAAATCGACGACGAGAGCCGCGCCGGTCTGAGCGGCCTTACCGCGGTGCTCAACCGGCGCACGGCGGTCGATGCCGCCGACCCGATGGAAGTCGATGTCGAGCAAGACGAGCTGATCTTCTTCCCGTTGCTCTACTGGCCGATCGCGACGGGACAGCCGCCGCTGTCGCCCGCGGCGGCCGAACGCGTCAACCGCTATCTCGCGACCGGCGGCACGATCCTGTTCGACACGCGCGACCAGTCGGACGGCGGAGTGGGCAGCGCCGGCGGGTCGGAACGGCTGCGACAGCTCCTCGGCGGAGTCAAGGTGCCGCCGCTGGCGCCGGTCACGCCCGACCACGTGCTGACCAAGTCGTTCTACCTGCTCCAGGAGTTCCCCGGACGCTGGAGCGGCGGCACGATCTGGGTCGAGCCGGTCGAGGACCGGGTCAACGACGGCGTCTCGACGGTGATCGTCGGCGGCAACGACTGGGCCGGCGCCTGGGCGACCGACGCGCAGGGCCGGCCGGCCAACGCGGTGGTGCCGGGCGGCGAGCCGCAGCGCGAGATGGCCTACCGCTTCGGCGTCAATCTCGTGATGTACTGCCTCACCGGCAACTACAAGACCGATCAGGTCCACGTGCCGGCGATCCTCGAACGGCTCGGACAATGAGCGGGGCAGCGGAGAGCAGCCGGCGATGATGGGAACGGCCTACAATCTCGCTTTCGCGCCGCTCCTGCCGTGGTGGGCGGTGATCGCACTCGCCGTCCTAGCGCTGCCGGTCCTCGCGTTCGGGTTGTGGCGCCGCGCCCGCGGCGTCGCATGGCGCATGCTCGCCGTCGCCGTGCTGCTGCTGATCCTCGCCGACCCCTCGCTCGTCGAGGAGCAGCGCGATCCGCAGCGCGACGTCGCGGTCGTCGTCGTCGACAACTCGGCGAGCCAGCGCATCGGCGAGCGGAGCGCCGCCACCGAGGCCGCCCTCGCCCACCTCCAGGAGAAGCTCGCGGCGCAGAAGGACCTCGACGTCCGCGTCGTGCGCGCCGGCAAGCCGGACGCGGGCGCCGCCCCGGCCGATACCGGCACGCAGCTCTTCAGCGCGCTCAACCGCGCGGTCGCCGACGTGCCGCGGCAGCGGCTTGCCGGCGTCGCGATGATCACGGACGGACAGGTCCACGACGTGCCGGAGGGCGACGCCGCGAACATCGGCGCGCCGCTGCACGTGCTGCTCTCGGGCAAGCCCGGCGAGGCCGACCGGCGGCTCACGGTGCAGCAGGCGCCGTCCTTCGGGCTCGTCGGCAAGGAGCTGAAGCTGACCGTGCGGATCGACGACCTGCCGGGCCCGGCGACGCCGGGCGGACGGGCTCGACTCACGATCCGCAAGGACGGCGGCTCGCCGACGCAGACCCTGGTGCCGATCGGCCAGGACGTGCCGGTGTCGATCACGGTCGATCATGGCGGGCCGAACGTCGTCGAACTGGAGGCGGAGGCCGGGTCGCAGGAGCTGACGCTCGACAACAACCGCGCGGCGCTCGTCGTGCACGGCGTCCGCGACCGGCTGAAGGTGCTGCTCGTCTCGGGCGAGCCGCACCCCGGCGAGCGCACGTGGCGCAATATCCTGAAGGCCGATCCCTCGGTCGACCTCGTCCATTTCACCATCCTGCGGCCGCCGGAGAAGCAGGACGGCACGCCGATCCGCGAGCTGTCGCTGATCGCGTTCCCGATCCGCGAGCTGTTCGACGTCAAGCTCGACGAGTTCGACCTGATCATCTTCGACCGCTACCAGCGCCGCGGCGTGCTGCCCCAGGCCTATCTCGACAACGTCGCCCGCTACGTGCGGAAGGGCGGCGCGCTGCTGGAGGCGGCCGGGCCGAACTTCGGCACGCCGCTGAGCCTGTACCGCACGCCGCTGGGGCAGGTGCTCCCGGCCGAGCCGAGCGGACAGGTCTACGAGCAGGGTTTCAAGCCGCGCATCACCGATACCGGCGAGCGCCATCCCGTGACCGCCGAACTGCCCGGCGACGTGCCCGGCAAGGAGCCGCAATGGGGCCGGTGGTTCCGGCAGGTCGAGGCGCAGCCGCATCGCGGCGTGTCCGTAATGAGCGGCGTCGGCGACGAGCCGCTCCTCGTGCTCGACCGGATCGGCGAGGGCCGCGTCGCGCAGATCCTCTCGGACGACATGTGGCTGTGGACGCGCGGCTTCGAGGGCGGCGGGCCGCAGGCCGAGCTGCTGCGCCGGCTCGCCTACTGGCTGATGAAGGAGCCGGACCTTGAGGAGAACGATCTGCGCGGAACGGTCGAGGGCGACCAGCTGACCATCACGAAGCGCTCGCTGGAGCCGGACGACCGGCCGGTGCGCGTCACCGGGCCGGACGGGAAGATGCAGGAAGTGAAGCTGAAGCCCGAGGCCGGCGGGCGCAGCACCGCGACGCTGCCGGTTGCGGAGAGCGGCCTCTACCGCATCACCGACGGCACGCGGACCGCGCTTGCCGCCGCCGGCGCGCTGAACCCGATCGAGCTGTCCGACGTGCGCACGACGCCGGACAAGCTGGCGCCGGTGGCCGAGGCGACCGGCGGCGGCACGTTCTGGGTGGGGTCCGGCGGGCCGCTGCCGGACGTGCGCCGCGTCGGACCGGACCGCAGCGCCAGCGGCCGCAACTGGCTCGGCTTCCGCGCCAACGGCGACTACGTCGTCACCGGCGTCCGCGACGTGCCGCTGCTCCCGGCGCTCGCCGCCCTGCTGCTGGCGCTGGGCACGCTGATCGTCGCGTGGCGGCGGGAGGGGCGGTAGGGGCTTCCGGACCGTTTCTCTTCAACCGGTCGGTTCCGCGCCAGCTTCCTCGACCGCTCCCGCCGCGGTCTCTTCGCCGCCCGCCCTCGCCTGTCCGGTCGGACAGAGCGGCAGGATCGCGCAGCGCCCGCACGCCGGGTTGCGGAAGAAGCAGCAGCGCTGCCCGTGCAGCATCATCACCTCGTGGTTGTCGTAGATCTGCTGCGCGTCCCAGCCCGGCGGCAGCAGCGCCGCCAGCGCGCGGTGCGAGGGGCCGACCGGCATGTTCGCCGGGATCAGGCCGGTGCGGACGGCGACGCGGTGGTGATGGCTGTCGACTGGGAGCGCCGGCCGGCGCAGGCGGCTGAAGCTCAGCACCGCGGCGCTCGTCTTCGGCCCGACGCCGGGCAGTTCCTCAAGCCACGCCCGCGCCTCCTCGACCGGCATCTCGCCGAGGAAGTCCAGGGACAGGTCGCCGCCGCGTCGGGCGTCGATCGCCCGCAGGATCGCCTGGAGCCGCGGCGCCTTCTGTTCGGGCCACGTGACCGGCGCGATCGCGGCCTCGACCTCGGCGGCCGGCGCGTCGCGCACCGCCTCCCAGCGCGGGAAGCGGCGGCGCAGATCCTTGAAGGCACGGCTCGACTGGGCGTTGCGCGTGCGGTGCGACAGCAGCGATGAGACCAGCTCGCTCAGCGGGTCGAGCGTATGGAAATATGGGATCGGACAACGATAGACGGCGCAGAGGCGCCGGTGGATCGCCGCTGCCTTCGCTTCGAGCCCGCCGCCTCCGATCGTCCCGTCCGCCGCCATGACCGCCGCCTGCCTCCGCCCGCCGTACCGCCCTAATCAGCGGAAACGGCGGGCGACGGCGAAAGATTCCGTGAGCGGGGCCGCGCCAGCAGCGGCGGCGGCGCTACTCGGCGGCGTCGGCCGGCAGCAGCACCGGACACGACCGGGCGAAGCGGAGGAAGCAGTCGAGCGCGCCGACGATGCTGGAGTGAACGGCCGCAACATGGTATAATGCATACTCCCGGCTGTGGGGGCTCTTGCCCGGGAGGTGACCATGAACAAAGGTTACGTGCCCCTTGCCGCCGCCGCCGTCTGTATCGTCATCGGCGCTCGTCTCTTGGTCAGTCGTTCACCTGCTGACAACGTCCCCACCGAGACGCTGCCTCCCAATTACGCTGCCCGTGAACTTGACCGCCAAGCCGCTGAAGAACGACGCGACGCCGAAGCCAACTATATAAAACAACAAAGAGGGCATGTCCTCTTTGGCTTTGTGCCGCTCCCAGCGGTAGACAAATACGGCAACGCCGTCCATGACAAATCCGGCAAGCAAATAATGGATGGTTCTTGCCTGATTTGGAAAAGCCATTGGGTCACCAACAACACCGACGTGCCAATGGACGGCAACTGGTACGCGGCGACCAGTTTTAGAGTCAATCCTCAGCGTGGACTGGTTCAGGTTTATGAATTAAAAGCGCCCAACGGCGTTGTTACTGAGGATGGCTTTCAGCGCGAACCTGGGTCCGTTATCCTCAGGGTCAATCTTGTCGCTCAGCTCGAAGATCAACCAAAACCCGAATGGGGTTGTAGCAACGAGACTTGGATCAGCGTTCTGACCGCGGAAGACAGATATATTCCACCAGTGATGCCATGGGGTATGCCAAACAGCAACGATCCCTATATGCAAAAATATCACGAGCGGCAGAAGCAGAATTGCCAAGCTAATCCGCAGATCTATCACGGCCGGTGCTGACATGAAAATGATTTTGTCGGCTGCGCTCGTCCTAGCTATGAGCAATTCGGCATACGCCGACCC
>DASWRT010000334.1:0-13213 GCA_036403035.1 Allostellaceae bacterium
ATGCTCGATTTCAACATGTGGACGTTCAACAGCCGCGTCTGGCCGGGCACCGACCCGCTGGTCATACGTCAAGGCGAGCGCGTGCGAGTGCGCTTCGGCAATCTCAGCATGACCTCGCACCCGATCCATCTGCACGGCTACCACATGATCCAGACGGCGACCGATGGCGGTTGGATCGCGGACTCGGCGCGGTGGCCGATGAACTCCGTCAACGTGCCGGTCGGTACGACGGCGGCGGTCGAATGGGTCGCTGATCGGCCGGGCGACTGGGCGTTCCACTGCCATAAGAGCCATCACGCGATGAACGCGATGGCGCATGACATACCGAATCTCATGGGCGTCGATCAGAGCGGCGGCCTGGCGACGCGAATGAACGCGCTTCTGCCGCAATACATGGCGATGGGCTCCGCCGGGATGGCGGAGATGGCCGACATGCAGGGAATGCCGCTACCGCCGAATACGCTGCCGATGATGACCGGCAAGGGACCGTTCGGCGCGGCCGAGATGGGCGGCATGTTCACCGTCGTGAAGGTGCGGGAGGGGCTGGCGCCCGGCGATTACCGCGATCCTGGTTGGTACAGGCACCCGCCCGGCACGGTCATGCGCGTTCTCGACGCCTAGACAGGAGCGCACAATGCACGGAGTCATCGCGAACGTCGGCCACGCGCTTTTCATGGCCTTCGGCATGTTCTGGAAGACCGGCTGGAGCCTCGTGCTCGGCTTCACGATCTCCGCGGCGCTCCAGGCATTCGTCCCGACGGAGGCGGTGCGCCGCGTCCTCGGCCGCGACGGCGCGAAGGAGATCGCGCTCGCGACGGTCGCCGGGGCGGCAAGTTCAAGCTGCTCCTATGCCTCGGCGGCGGTGAGCCGGACTCTCTTCAAGAAAGGGGCGGCGCTCGTCCCGTCGCTGGCTTTCCTGTTCGCGTCGACCAACCTCGTCATCGAACTCGGCCTCATCCTTTACTTCCTGATGGGCTGGGAGTTCACCGCGGCGGAATGGATCGGCGGCGTCGTCCTCGTCGTCATGATGACCGTGCTCGTCCGGCTGACCTATCCGAAGCGGCTCGTCGAGCAGGCGCGGCACCACCCCGAGCAGGGCACGGGGCACGAGCATTCCGGCATGGTCGTCGAAGGGAACGGTTTCTGGGACAAGCTCAGGAAGCCGGAGGCGCGGATCCGCATCGCGCAGAACTTCGCGATGGACTGGTCGATGCTGTGGAAGGACCTGATCGGCGGGTTCCTGATCGCCGGCTTCCTCGCGGCCTTCGTCCCGAACGGCATTTGGGAGGCGCTGTTCCTGAAAGGCGCGTCGCCTTGGGTGCAGACCCCGCTGAACGCGCTGCTTGGCCCGGTGATCGCCATCGTCACCTTCGTCTGCTCGATCGGCAACGTGCCGATGGCGGCGGTGCTGTGGGGCGCCGGGATCAGCTTCGGCGGCGTACTGTCCTTCCTCTACGCCGACCTCATCGTCCTGCCGCTGCTCGACGTCTATCGCCGCTACTACGGCTGGCGCATGGCCGCCTACATCTTCGCCGTGTTCTACGCGACGATGGTTGTCGCCGCGCTCGTCATGGACCTCGCCTTCACTGCGCTCGGCTGGGTGCCGCAGCCGAACCCGAACATCCGGGCGGAGATGGTGGACTTCCGGGTCGACTACACGTTCTGGCTCAACATCCTGTTCGGCGCGCTCGCCGCCTATTTTGCGTACCTCAACCGGAAGCACCCGATGACGCATGATCACGGCGGCGCCGGGCACGATCATGCTTCAGCAGCGCATGACGGGCATCACGAACATGCCGCGCACCGCCGCGCGCACGCGGCACATGCTGCTCACGCGGGCGGCAAACCCGGCGGGAACGAGAGCCCGTGACGCATCGTCGCTGAAAAGTGCCGGCCCGGTTAGGCTGATCGGAGAAAAAACAACGTTTGAACCAACAAGATACCCCAACACCAAGGAAATCCAGGCGCGCGGCGCCCGCCCGACAACCATCTTGGTGCCTTGATGGTTCGACCGTATCGATTCAGTCCGCGTTAATTCAGCCCGGCGATCTTCGCGCGCTGGCGGACGAGGGCGAGCACGGTGTCGAGGGTGGGCGTCGGCACGCCGACGAGACGGCCCATCTCCTGGACGACGCTGACCAGCGGGTCGATCTCCATCGGCCGGCCGCGCTCAAGGTCCTGGAGCATCGAGGTCTTGTGCGCGCCGACCGCGCCGGCGCCGTTGATGCGGCGCTCGACGTCGACGCGGAAATGCACGCCGATCCGTTCGCCGATCGCCTTCGCCTCTTCCATCATCGCCTTGGCCACGGCGCGCGTGCCGGGGTCGCTCGCGATGATGTCGAGCGTCGCATGGGTCAGCGCGCTGATCGGGTTGAAGCAGAGATTGCCCCACAGCTTCAGCCAGATCTCGTCGCGGATGTTGTCGAGCACCGGCGCGCGCAGCCCGGCCGCGGTCATGATCTCGCTCAGCCGTTCGACGCGCGGCGTCCGCTCGCCGCTCGGCTCGCCGATCGGGAACTTGTCGCCGTAGATGTGCTTTATGATTCCGGGCTCGACCACCTCGGTCGCCGGATAGACGACGCAGCCGATCGCGTGCTCCGGTCCCAAGATGCTCCACTGCTTCCCGCCGGGGTCGACGCTCTCCAGCGTCGAGCCTTCCCACTGGCCGCCATGCTTGTAGAAGTACCAGTAGGGGATGCCGTTGACCGCCGTCACGATCCCGGTGTCGTTGCCGAGCAGGGGCCGCATCGAGTCCACCACGGCCGGCACGGAATGCGCCTTCAGCGCGACGATCACGTAGTCCTGCGGTCCCAGTTCGGACGGGTCGTCGGTGCAGTGCGGGTGCTCGACGCGCTCCTCGCCGTCGATCAGCAGCTTGACGCCGTTCGCGCGCATCGCGGCGAGATGGGCGCCCCGCGCGATCAGGCTGACCTCGGCGCCGGCCCGCGCGAGCTGCACGCCCATGTAGCCGCCGATCGCCCCGGCTCCGTAGATGCAGATCTTCATGATGCCCTCCGCGCAACGAGATGCCGCGTAAATGCTCGACGCGAAGAATCGTGCCGTAATTTTTTACAAATGACGAACCAACTTTTCTGTAAAATAGTAAATCTGCAAATTCTTCACTTGGTATATTGTCGACCTGAAAAGACGGAGGGCGCGACATGAGCAGGAAGGCCATGCTCGGCCACAAGGTGCGGCGTCTGCGGCGCGAGTCGGGCATCAGCCAGACGCAGCTTGCCGAGCAGCTCGAGATCAGCCCGAGCTATCTCAACCTGATCGAGCACAACCAGCGTCCGGTCTCCGCCGACCTGCTGATCCGCATCGCCCGCGTGTTCGACGTCGACCTCCAGACCTTCGCCGAGGATGTCGAGGGGCGGCTCGCGGCCGATCTCCGCGAGGTCTTCGCCGATCCGCTTTTCGAGGGCGGCGGCCCCGCCCCGGCGCAGGAGATCCGCGACCTCGCGGCGAACGCGCCGACCGTCGCCCAAGCCGTCATCGATCTCTACCGGGCCTTCCGCGAGGCGCGCGACGATCTTCGGACGCTGGCCGAGCGCATCGCCGCCGACCGCGGCGGCGACCTCGCCAGCGTGCGCGGCGCGGCGACCGACGCGTTCCCGATCGACCGCGTGCACGATTTTTTCCAGGCGCACGCCAACCATTTCCCGGCGATCGAGGAGGCGGCTGAAGCGCTGTGGCGCGAGGCCGAGCTGGAGCAGGGCGACCTGTATCGCGGCCTCGCGTCGTTCCTCCAGCGGATGCACGGCGTGCGCGCCCGCGTGATGCCGCACGACGTGATGCAGGGCGCGCTGCGGCGCTACGACCCGCACGGCAGGCGCCTGCTGCTCAACGAGATGCTGCCGGGTCCGAGCCGGACCTTCCACCTCGCGCATCAGGTGGCGCTGCTGTATGCATCGGGGCTGCTCGACCGCGTCGCCGCCGAGGACGGCAAGCTCCAGACCGACGCGGCGCGGCGGCTGTGCCGGATCGGCCTCGCCAATTATCTCGCCGGGGCGGTGATGATGCCCTACGAGGCATTCATCCGGGCGGCGCAGTCGGTGCGCTACGACATCGCCGTCCTGCAACGCCGCTTCGACGCCAGCTTCGAGCAGGTCTGCCACCGGCTGACGAGTTTGCAGCGGCCGGGACTGCGCGGCGTGCCGTTCTCGTTCCTGCGCGTCGACAAGGCCGGCAACATCTCGAAGCGGCATAGCGGCGGCAGCCTGCATTTCGCGCGGTTCGACAGCGCGTGCCCGCGCCTCAACATCTACGACGCGTTCCGTTTTCCCGGCGTGGTGCGGACGCAGGTCGCGATCCTGCCGGACGGCGCCACCTATCTGTGCATCGCCCGCGACGTGGTCCGTGCGGCGAGCGGCCACCGCGACCCGCCACAGCATCTCGCGATCGGACTGGCTTGCGACATCGCGCATGCGCCGCAGCTCGTCTATGCCGACGGCATCGACCTCGGCCACGGTGCGGCGACGCCAGTCGGGCCGACCTGCCGGGTCTGCGAGCGGCTCGACTGCGCGCAGCGCGCCTTCCCGCCGATCGGGCAGCGGCTCGTGCCGAACGAGCACGTGCGCGGCCAGTCTTCCTATGTGCGGTCCGGCAACGGCGGGTGAGGGCCTATCCCGGGCGGCGGACGGACGGATGGACGGGCGTCCGATCGCCCGCCGTCCCGAGAGAGCGGCGGATCAGAGCGGACGCGAGAGCTTCGCCGCGATCTCGGCGACGTGCTTGCCCTGGTAGCGCGCGATCTTCAACTCGTTCTCGCTCGGCCGCCGCGAGCCGTCGGCGCCGGCGAGCGTCGTCGCGCCGTACGGCGTGCCGCCGCTGACCTCGCTCATGTTGGTCAGGCCGGGCTCGGCGTAGGGCACGCCGACGATCACCATGCCCTGGTGGAGCAGGGTGGTGTGGAACGACGTGATCGTCGTCTCCTGGCCGCCATGCTGCGACGCCGTCGAGGCGAAGACGCTGCCGACCTTGCCGATTAGCGCGCCGCTCATCCAGAGGCCGCCGGTCTGGTCGAGGAAGTTGCGCATCTGCGACGCCATGTTGCCGAAGCGGGTCGGCGTGCCGAAGATGATCGCGTCGTACCCCGGAAGGTCGTCGACCTTGGCGATCGGCGCCGGCTGGTCGAGCTTCGCGCCGGCCTTGCGCGCGACCTCCTCGGGCATCAGTTCCGGCACGCGCTTCACGTCGACGGTGGTGCCGGCGACGGATCGCGCGCCTTCGGCAACGGCCTGGGCCATCGTCTCGATATGGCCGTAGGTCGAATAATAAAGCACGAGAACCTTGGTCATGCTGCTTTCCCTTCCGGTTCGCGGCGGCGGCCGGACAGCGCCTTGCGCCCTGCCGCCGCCGCCGCTCTTGACTGCCGACAACGTAGCGCGTTGAACTGCGAGGGATAATCCCGCGGCACTCGCACAGACAGTTCGCGATTACGGAACAATGTATCGGCTCGAAGACATCGAGACGTTCGTCCGGGTAGTGGACGCCGGCACCCTGACGGAGGCGGCGCGGCGGCTCGGGATCTCGAAGTCGGTGGTCAGCCGGCGGCTGTCGGAACTCGAGCGGACGCTCGGCGTCCGTCTGCTGCAACGCTCGACGCGGCATCTCGGCCTCACCCATACCGGCGCCGCGTTCTACGAGCGTTGCGTCGCGATCCTCGCCGACCTCGGAGAGGCAGTCGACGCCGTCACGGAGCAGACCGGCGAACTGAAGGGACATCTGCGCCTCGCCGTGCCGGTATCCTTCGGCATCCTGCATCTCGGCTCGGCGCTCTGCGGCTTCATGCAGAAGCACCCCGGCGTGTCGCTCGATCTCGACCTCAACGACCGGTATGTCGACCTCGTCAGCGAAGGCTACGACATGGCCGTGCGGATCGGGCGCCTTCCCGACTCGTCGCTGATCGCGCGCCGGCTCGCAACCAGCCGCCGCGTGCTGTGCTGCAGCCCGGCCTATGCCGCGCGGCGCGGTTTGCCGGAGCGGCTGGCCGATCTGGCGGGGCACGATTGCCTCACATATGCGAGCAGCACGGGGCAGCAGCTGCAATGGCAGTTCCAGAACGGAAACGAGATCGAGCGGGTGCGGGTCGACAGCCGCTTCCACGCCAACAACGGCGACGTGCTGCGCGACGCCGCCGTCGGCGGCCTGGGGATCACCGTGCTGCCGACCTTCCTCGTCGCCGACCCGATCGGGCGCGGTCAGCTCCAGATCGTGTTGCCGGACTGCGAGCCGGTGCCCGGCAACGTCTACGCCATCTACCCGCAGAACCGGCACCTGTCGGCGAAGGTGCGCGGTCTCGTCGACCACCTGCTCGCCGCCTTCGGCGATCCCCCTTATTGGGATGCCGTGCTCGGCGCGAGCCGCGCGGCTTGATTGCACGCGCCGCCCGCGCCGCCGCTCTGCTACATCGCCATGTCGAACAGCAGGATTTCGCCCGGCACCGAGCCGCTGCCGGTCAGCGTCAGCCCTTCCGCGCCGCGCACCGCCGCGCCGTCGCCGGTATGGAGGAGCTGTCCGTCGAGCACGACCTCGCCGCGTGTCACCTGAACCCATGCGCCGCGATCGGGCGTCAAAGCGTGACGAACCTCGTCGCCGGGCCGCAGCGTGGCGGCGTAGATCGCCACGTCCTGATGGACGGTCAGCGTATCCTCCCGCCCGTCGCGGCTCGCGATCAGGTGCAGGCGTCCCGGCTCCTCGGCGACGCGGAAGCGCTTTTGCTCGTAGCCCGGCGGCAACCCGGTGCTTTCCGGCTCGATCCAGATCTGCAGGAAGTGGACCGGCCGCTCGCGCGATGGATTGAACTCGCTGTGCCGGATGCCGGTGCCGGCGCTCATCCGCTGCAACTCGCCGGGCCGGATCACCGCGCCGCTGCCGATGCTGTCCCGATGCTCCAGCTCGCCGTCGAGCACGTAGGACAGGATCTCCATGTCCGCATGACCGTGCGTCGGGAAGCCGGCGCCCGCTGCGACACGGTCCTCGTTGATGACGCGCAGCGGACCGAAGCCCATATGGCGCGGATCGTAATACTGGCCGAACGAGAAGCTGTGCCGGCTGTCCAGCCAGCCGTGCCGGGCATGGCCGCGCTCGCCGGCGGGGCGGATCGTCATCATGGCTGTACCCTCATCTTCACCGCCGCCGACGGCTTGATTGCCTTGATGCGGCGGCTTGATTGGATTGAAAATGAGGATGCGGCGCTTGCGCGACAATCTGCTGTTCCCGGAACGATTTGTTGTTCCAGGAGCAACTATGCCTACACGGGAAAAATCACAGGCCGCCAGAAGCTGCCACGGAAGAAGCAGGCTTGCCGATCCGCGGCCGCATTACCGGAGACGAGCGGCCGGTATCGCCGCCGAGACATAGCTTCACAGCACGCTTAGAGCCTACTCAGATAGGCCCTAAGCGTGCCGTGATGCGTGGCGGCGTGGAAGCGCGTGTCAGCCCGCGGAGCGCCTGCGTCCGCGCTTCGGCGGCTCCTCGACGACGGGGGCGCTGCGGGGGCGTCCGCGCCCGCTCGGCGCCGCGCTTGCCGGGGCTGCGCTGCCGTTCGCTTCGCCGCGACGGCTGCGGCGGCCGAGACCGATGCGCTTCGCAAAGGCGGCCTTGCTGGCAGCGTAGCTCGGGGCGACCATAGGATAGTTGGCCGGCAGGCTCCAACGGCTGCGGTACTCTTCCGGCGTCATCCTGTAGTGCGTCGACAGATAGCGCTTCAACATCCGAAGGCGCTTTCCGTCCTCAAGACAGATGATGTAGTCGTCCGTGACCGACTCATCGATGGGCACCGCCGGCGCCGGCCGGACCGGTTCCGGGGCTGCCGGAACGACTGCGCCTCCCTCGGCCGACACGGCCCTGTTCAGCACCGCGTAGATCGCCTCGATGAACGGGGGAACCTGATCCGCGGGTAACGTGTTGATCTTCAAGTAGCTTGCGACGATTTCCGTCAGGCTGTGTAGAAGATCCGGACGCTTCTCTTGATCGTTGGTTGACACCGGCCAGAACCTCAGTTTAGCGAAGTTTATGTGGGACATAATTGAAACAAACGAAAAAAATTTCAACTGATAATCGCACACCGTCGCCGCGCATTTTCTGCGAGCGATAGCGGCCTCCTCGAATATCTTCTCCTTGCTGCAGAGCAGCGTATTTCCTGGGCGGAAGCGCTGCCCAAACATGCGCCAGGGCGTTTCTTGGCCGTTATAGGACCAAATTTCTACCGCGTCCACGCAGACCTTGCGTAGTGAAGTCATTGCGCAAGAAGATAGGCAAAAAGCTCGACGAATTTCTTGCATTTGCAACTATTCGGGACTGCGCTTCGGTGCAAACGGGCGATATCTCATGACAAACGGATTGACTCGATAGCCGAAGGGAGATCACTTCAGCGACGGCAGGCAGGATGCAATCGGGCGAATCGGCGCTGCGGCAGGGCGTGCGACGACAGCTGATCCTGACAGTTGATCCTCTTGGACCAAGGCACCGCGGCGCCGGCCGCGATATTGTCAGAGATATAAGAGTTGGAAGAGGGTAGGGGCGACCGATGGATTTCACGCTTTCCGAAGACCAGTCAGCGATCCAGGCGGCGGCGCGCGCGTTCGCGCAAGGCGAACTGCTGCCGCACGCCGCGGATTGGGACGAGACGGAGACATTCCCCGACGAGGCGTTGCGTGACGCGGCGGCCCTCGGCTTTGCCGGCGTCTATGTCCGCGACGATGTCGGCGGCTCGGCGCTGAGCCGGCTTGATGCAGCGCTGATCTTCGAGGAGCTTGCCGCCGCCGATCCGTCCACCGCGGCCTACATCTCGATCCACAACATGGCGTCGTGGATGATCGACAGCTTCGGCTCGGACGAGCAGCGCCGACGTTTCCTGCCGAAGCTCACAAAGATGGAGCATTTCGCGAGCTACTGTCTTACCGAGCCCGGGTCCGGCTCCGATGCTGCGTCCCTGAAGACCCGTGCCGAGCGCGACGGCGACCACTACGTGCTGAACGGCGCCAAGGCCTTCATCTCCGGCGCGGGCGCCAGCGACATCTATGTCTGCATGGTCCGCACCGGCGGCGAAGGACCGAAGGGCATCTCCTGCATCGTCGTCGAGAAAGGTACGCCGGGCCTGTCCTTCGGCAAGAAGGAAAAGAAGCTTGGCTGGAACAGCCAGCCGACGCGGATGGTGATCTTCGAGGATTGCCGGGTTCCCGTCGCGAACCGGATCGGCGCCGAAGGCGACGGCTTCAAGATCGCGATGAAGGGGCTCGACGGCGGCCGGCTGAACATCGCCGCCTGCTCGCTGGGCGGCGCCCGCGCCTGCCTGGAGACGGCGCGCGAACACATGACGGTGCGCAAGCAGTTCGGCCAGGCGCTGGCGGAGTTCCAGGCGCTCCAGTTCCGCTTCGCCGACATGGCCACCGAACTGGACGCGGCGCGTCTCATGGTCCACCGCGGCGCCTCCGCGCTCGACGCCGCGGACCCGAATGCAACGCTCTATTGCGCGATGGGCAAGCGCTTCGCGACCGACGTGGGATTCAAGGTCTGCAACGATGCGCTCCAGCTTCACGGCGGCTACGGGTACATCAAGGAGTATCCGATCGAACGCTATCTGCGCGATCTCCGCGTCCACCAGATCCTCGAAGGCACGAACGAAATCATGCGCGTGATCATCGCCCGGAAGCTGCTGACGGCAAACTGAAGCGCGACGACCAGCCGGTGCCGGCGCCGCCGTCGGCGCTGCCGGGCTCGGCCGGAACGAAGCGAGCCGACGACGGCGGGGGCGGCGCGCTCGATCCGGCGAGGCTGCCCGCGCCGGTCCATCCCGCCGGCATCTCGCCGCGGATCTCCTTCCAGGCCGACGTCGACGGCTGCTCCGTGGGAGAATGCGACGCTGCCGGCCACGTCCCTTCGGGCAGGACGCTCCAGCCGGGCGGCAGCATCATGCGGTCGATGCCGGAAAACGAGCGGTCGTAGGATCCGGCGACGGCGCTGTCCGGCGCGCCCGCCGCCGAGGCGGCGGCGGCGTTCCTTTCCGCCAGTTCGTCCGCGGCGGCTTGCAGGGTCGGGGTGCCCAGCATCAGCGTCACCGCCGGCAATGCAAGAATCCCGATGACCGAAAAGCCGGTTGCGGCGATGCTCAACGATCGCGGCATCATCCTGCTCTCCCTTTTGCGACTGCGGCCGTGCGCGACATCCCGGGCGGTACCGCCGCCTCCCAGCGCTTGCCCAGTTCAACACCGCTCGCCGGAAATCGACGCCTTGGCGGCTGCGGTAAAGTGCCGGTCCTGTCGGAGCCTATTAACGATAACCTCAACCCTGGAATCGCTCGGACAGGGCAAGACAAGCCGCTCGATGCAATGCGGCAGCTCCCGAACTCAGGTCGGGAGCGGAACATGCCGATAGGGGGAGCGCGAAACGGAGGAGCGGGCGGGGAGGACATGGGCCCTGTCCCCCCGCCAGGCCCCTCGGGTGGGCCAGCGGATTAACCCAGGATCCCGCGGCCACTTCCCCAAGCGCGTCCAAGCACTATGCTCCTGCCGCGACCGGGCAGGCAAGAACCGCTACGGGCATGCGGGACAGCGGATCATGACCAAATCAAGCTCCGAAGGGTGGCAGACCTATTACGACGCGACCGCTTCCCGTCCGCCGCGGGCGACGCTGCTCGGTGCCCTCGCCGGGTTCACGGCGCCGGGTACGGCGGCGGATCTCGGCTGCGGCGACGGACGCGACACGATCGAGCTGCTGCGCTGCGGCTGGACCGTGCTAGCGATCGACGACGAACCGCAGGCGATCGAGCGCCTGCGCGCCCGCCCGGAAGCAGTCGAAGCCGCCGCGGCCGGTCGGCTTTCGGTGCAGTGCCGACGGTTCGAGAAGGCCGACTGGCCCGCCGTCGATCTGATCAATGCGAGCTTCGCTCTGCCGCTTTGCCCGCCCGACCGTTTTCCCAGGTTGTGGGAGCGCATCGCCGGCTCGCTCCGTCCGGGCGGCTGCTTTGCCGGCCAGTTCTATGGGGATCGCGACGGCTGGGCCGGGCGGCCCGGCATCACCTGTCTCGACCGTGCGGCGGCGCTGCGTCTCCTCGACGGCTTCATCCTCGAACGGTTCGACGAGGAGGAGAATGATGCAGTGACGCCGCGCGGCCGACCGAAGCACTGGCACGTCTTCCACATCGTCGCGCGGCTGCGGGCGTAAGACCTTACACCTGTAGATTGGTTGGGGCTCCCGAGGGAACAATTTTTCACCGCAGAGAACCCCGGAGGTCCGCGGAGATACGATTTCTCGCGTGCGGAACACGCGCAGCAAATTGCTCAGCGATCCTCCGAGTCTCCTCTGCGCTCTCTGTGGTGAGAGGAGCTTCTGTTTCCTCTCAGCCCCTTGCCACGGACGATGCGGCCGGGATGCCGCTCCTGTCCTACGTCATGCCGAGGCTTGCGTCGTCCCCTTACGGCCACGCGGCTTCGGCTTCTCGCTGCCGTTCGCCGCGTCGGTCTCCTTCTTCGCGCGACCGCGCCCTTTCTCGGCCCCGCCGGAGGTCTTCTCGGCGGCGGCCGGCTTCGCGGTCTTCGCGCGGGCGGCCGGTTTCGGCGGTGCGGCCTTCGCGTCCTTGTCGCCTTCGCCTTCGGCGCCTGTCGTCGCGGCGGTGCCGGCGCGTGGCTTCTTCGCGTCCGCCTCTTCCGTCCGCTTGCCGGTCACGGCTTCCGTGGCGGCTTGCAGGGCCGCCCCGGCGACGCTCGCCGCGGTCTCGATCACCGTTTTGACAATGCTGCGACCCTCCTCGCCGGCCGTTTTCGCGTTCCGATCCTCGTCGGCGATCTCGGCCTCGGCCTGAGCCCAATGCCGGTCGTGCTGACCGTGCGGGCGCCCGGCGCGTTCCCAGATGGCGTGTGCACGCTCCTTGATCCTATTCTCCCGATCGGACTGCATCCCACTCTCTCCCGCAGCACGGTTTAACCGCTGCACCTGAGTAGCGATCACAGGTGCGGCGGACGGATTCTCGCGCGTTGAACGCACTGTCGGGCCGAGTCGGTTCCATCGCGAGAGTAGAATGTCGCCGGAATCGACGCCGAACGGATAATTTAAGTCCGTGCGTCGAGAAATCGGGAGACCGCGTCGAGGAAGGCATCCGGCTTCTCTGCGTGCACCCAGTGTCCGGCGCCGGCGATCGACGCGATCTTCGCGTGCGGGAACAGCCTTCGGATCGCCGGTTCGTGCGCCGCGGTCACGTAGTCCGAGCGCTCGCCGCGGAGGAACAGAGCCGGTCCGCCGTATGAACTGCCGTGCGGCACATCGGGGAAGCCCGAGATCAGCGCCATGTCGCGTTCGAGCACCGGCAGGTTGAGACGCCAGCGAAACCCCTCCGGACCCTGCACGAGGTTCTGCAGCAGGAAGGCGCGGATGCCCGGCTCCGGGATGCGCGGCTTCAGGTGCTCGTCCGCCTCCGCGCGGCGCGAGACGCCGCTCAGGTCGACGTCGCGCATCGCCTGCACGTAGGCGCCGAGCGCGGGCGGATAGGCGACCGGCGCCACGTCGGCGACGATCAGCCGGTCGACCAGGGCAGGCTCCCGCAGCGCCGCGAGCATCGCCGCCTTGCCGCCCATGCTGTGGCCGAGCAGCGCCGCGCCGCCGCCCGGCGCGCGGGCGCGCAGCAGCGCGATCACGTCCTCGGCCATCGCGTCGTAGGTCATCGCGTCGTCCCAAGGCGATGCGCCGTGGTTGCGCATGTCGACGGCGACGACCCGGTAGCGGTCGGCGAGGCGCCTTGCGATCGTCGCCCAGTTCTGCGCCGAGCCGAACAGCCCGTGCAGGACGACGAGCAGCGGTCCGTCGCCGCCGGCCTGTTCGACGATGTTGAGCCGGATAGGCGCCATGGCCGTGTCGCTCCTCTCTTGCCTGTCGCCGCGCCACTTTAGCAGGCAGGAATCGGGATGCGCTGAACCCGATTAAACAGGTTTGCTCAAACCGCCGCTCTCGCCGAGCACGCCGGTCGTTCCCGTCTCTCCTGCCGGCCGGTCCCCGGACGCCTTGTCCGGCATCGACCGTTCGCGCCGCTCCGCCGCGAGGACGCCGCCGCTCGTTTCGCCCGTGCCGGTTCCCTCCGGGCGCGCCTGGTTCCGGCGCTCCGGCTGATCGTTCAAGTCGCTGAGGCCGCCCGGATCATAGGGCCGTTCGAGATCGCCGCTCGCGACGAAGGCTTTTTCATTGATGGTGTCGACCTCGTCGGGTGGCAAGGACAGGT
>DASWRT010000335.1:0-4646 GCA_036403035.1 Allostellaceae bacterium
AAGACAATCCACATGAGATAGTGAAAGCCCCGTCAGGCGACTGGCGGGGCTTTTCTCGTCGGCACTACCGAACTTGTCGAGCCGTGCCGCCGGAGACGCAGCACGTGCTGTGTGTCGAACGCGCCACATTGTGCCCCGAAGTCGACAGATCCGGCCCGGCGGCTGAACATCGGTTGCCCATCGAGTGTTCGATGAGTCCGCTTTTGTCCTCATCGGAGCACGAACGATGTTGAAGTGGAGCGTATCGGCGGTTGCTGCGGCCGCGGCTCTCGCCTTCGCGACGCCGTCCCATGCGCAGTTCTATATCAGCGGCAGCGGCGGCTATCTCGACCTGCAGAACCTGCACGGCACGCGGTCGGCCTTCTCCGCCGACGCGGATTTCGACGACAGCTATCTCCTGAACGCCGCGATCGGATACCGCTTCCGGCTGCCGGCCGTGAACCTCCGGCTCGAGGTCGAAGGCGGCTATGGACGGGCGAACGTCAAGTCCGTCTCCATCACGAGCCCGGGCGGCGGCACGTCGACCGCGATCCTGCGCGGCGGCAACAGCGATCTTTACACGGCGACGGTCAACGGCTTCGTCGAATTTCCGATCACCCCGCTGATCTCGCCCTATGTCGGCGCCGGGGTCGGCGCGGCCTATACCGACCTTCCGAGCTTTTCCACGGCCGGCGGGGACGTGACGTTCCGCGGCGGCAGCGACGCGAACCTCCTCATCCTCGGTGAGGCGGGACTGTCCATAAATCTCGGCGATCATCTCGCGATCGTTCCCTCCTACCGGTATCTCCGCTTCAATTCGGAGATAAGCGGCGTCAGCGACGTCGACGCGCATGTGTTCAAGCTCGGGGTGCGGTTCACGTTCTGACGACGGGGGGGGCCGACGCCGCGCCGTCCGCATCGCGGCGCCGTTAGCAGGCCGTGGCCCCTTCCCCTCCTCCACAGAACGCGAGGCACAATGGATTTCTATCGGCAGATCATGGATCTTTTCCCGCACGCGCAGGTGAACCACGAGCAGGGCGTCGGCGTCGCGACCGCGATCGGCGCCCTGCTCGGCCATCCGATGCAGCACGATCCCAATGCAGGGCTGGGGTCCGCGCTCGCGGCGACCTTCGGCCGTGCGCAGCCGTCATCCGCGCAGCAAACCGACGTGCAGACGGCGCCTGCGCAGCCGCCCGCCGGCCTGAGTTCGCTTCTGGACCGCTTCCGCTCGGCAGGGTTGGAGAACGTCGCACAGTCCTGGATCGGCCACGGGCCGAACCAGCAGATCTCGCCCGACGAACTGCACCGCGCCCTCGGCCCGGAGCAGGTGCAGAACATGACGGCGCAGAGCGGCATGCCGGCGAGCCAGCTTCTGCCGCTGCTGGCGCAGTACCTGCCGATGATCGTGGACAGGCTGACGCCGCAAGGCCGGCTCTGACCGGATTCGGAGACGCGAAGCCCCGCCGGGTGACCGGCGGGGCTTCGTGGTTTTGACCGGCCGGCCGACAGGAGCGGCGACGGTCGGCTCGCGCCACGGATACCCGCGGCGCGGCAAGCCCTATTCCTGTTGCTGCGGAACGCTGCCGTTCTTGTCGGTGGTGCTGCGGGACGCCGCGTTGTTGTGCGCGGCCGTCGTCTGCTGCGCCTCTTCCTTCTTCTTCGCGTGGTGATGCCCGACGGCGCAGCCCGCGGCCGCACCGGCGACGCCGTGCCCGGCCATGTGCCCGGCGACGCCGCCGACCGCCGCGCCCTTCATGCACCCCTTCGCGTCGGCCGCGTGCGGAGCGGCGGCCATCGAGAGCGCCAGTGCCGCGCCGGCAGCGATCAGAAACGTACGCATTGTGCCTCCAGAGTCGATTTCGGATGCCTCCGTTAGGGAAACATCCGATTTGGCGACATCGTCCCAGATGAAGTTGACCCATTGATATGGTCCGCCTCACGCGCGCCGCTGGCATGGAGGGAATCGCACCATCGGCGCGTGATGTGACGACGCGCACTGCGGCAATGCGCCGGACGTCGCATTATTTCACCGCGATCACACGAAAGCCTCCGGGGAGGTGCAGCATGGAAGCGCAGGTCAAGGACCCGACGATCACCGCCATCCGCATGTTCTTCGAGTACGGCGTCGGCGCACCCGACATCGTCCGCGACCGGGTCAGGCAGGCGGAGGCCCGGCGGGACGACCCTGCGATCCGGGCGCTGCAGTCGGTCCTGCGCGAGTTCGAACGGGGCGCGGAGGCACGGGACGAAACGGATCGTCATGGGCTGGAGGCGATCCTCCTGCGTTGGCTCGAGCTGCGGCGGCAGATCGCCGGCCGCCGCGGACCGACCTGACAGGAAAGGACCGGGCGGCGGCTGAAAGAGACAGCGAGGCGCGGCCGTCCTGCCGGAACGGCCGCGCCTTCCGTCCTACTTCATCGTCACGTATTTCAGCGGGAAGTAATTGTCCCCGCCCTGCGCCAGATCGACAGTGTCGCGCGCCGCCCAGACGACGACCTGCTGGTGCAGCGGGAGGACCAGATACTCCTCCTTGAGGATCGTCAGCGCGTCGGCGATCAGCTTGTTGCGCTTGGCTTGATCGGTCTCGACCTGGATCCGGTCGATCAGTGCATCGAGATCCGGGTTGGAGATGCCGCCGTTGTTGTTGATGCCGGCGCCCTTCTCGCGGTTGCGCGTCGCCGTCAGCGCGATCAGCGCGTTGTGCGCGTCGTACGTCGCAGGCGTCCAGCCGATCAGGTAGAACGACGTCTCATAGCGCGGCTCGTTGACCTTGGCGAAGAACTTGGCGCGGGTCTGCGCCAGCAGGTCCGCCTTGACGCCGATGCGGGCGAGCATCGCGACCACCGCCTGGCAGATCGCCTCGTCGTTGACGTAGCGGTCGTTCGGGCAATCGAACCCGACCTCGAAACCGTCCGGATATCCCGCCTCGGCCAGCAGCTTCTTCGCGGCGGCGGGATCGTGCGGCGCGGCGCGGCCGTTGAGGCTCTCGTCGAAACCCTTGACCCCCGGCCCGATGAGGAGCCCGGTCGGGCGCGCATAGCCGCGCATCACCTTGGCCGCGATCGCCTTCTCGTCGATCGCCTGGAAGAAGGCCTGCCGAACGCGCTTGTCCTTGAACGGGTTCTTGCCCTTGACGCTGCTCTCCACCAGTTCGTCGCGGTTGACGTCCATGCCGAGATAGATCGTCCGCAGCTCGGGCGTCTCCGTCAGGCGCAGCCCCTTGGTCTGCTTGATCTTGTCGAACGACTCCGGCGGCGTGTTGTAGATCATGTCGATCTCGCCGGAGAGCAGCGCCGCCACGCGCGTCAGCGGGTTCTTGATGATCGTCAGATCGGCCTCGTCGAGGTTGTGCTCCGGCTTGCCCCACCAGTTCGGGTTCTTGACGAGCACCGTCTTCACCTCCGGCTCGCGGCTCTTCAGCATGAAGGGACCGGTGCCGTTGGCGTTGCGCGTCGCGTAGCTCTCCTCGTTCTTGGTCAGGTCGGCCGGACGCACCGCATTGTTCTTCTCGCACCATGCCTTCGACATGATGTACCAGTTGGTGATCTCGTCCGGCAGGATCGGGTCCGGACCGCGGGTCTCGAACTCGACCGTGAAGTCGTCGATTTTGCGCACCGACTCGACCGTCGCAACGTTGCCGCCGAGGTTGGAGCCCGGCATGCGCACGCGATCGAAGGAGAAGACGACGTCGTCGGCGGTGAACGGCGTGCCGTCATGAAACTTGACGCCTTGCCGCAGCGTGAAACGCCATATCGTCGGCGAGGTCTGCGCCCATTCCGTCGCCAGCGCCGGCGCCAGCTTCAGGTTGCGGTCGCGCCCGACCAGCGGCTCGTAGATGTTGCCGTTGAAGCTGAGCAGGAACGTCTCCTGCCGGGCGTACGGGTCCATCGAGTTGACGTCGCCGTCATTCGCCCAGCGCAGCGTCGCTGCCTGCGCCGTCGTCGTGCCGGCCACGGCGCCACCCCATGCCATTGCGACGCCCAAGACCGCCGCCGCCGCGGCAAGCACTGCATGCTTTTTCATTCCGTGAAGCTCCCTCGGAACCGGTTTTGCGGCGGTGACGGCGTCGGTGCCCGTTCCCGGTTTTCGAGCCCGCACGAAAGCCGCTCCGCGCGCCTATCATGCAAGAGGCGTGCGAACTGCTAAAGCCTCGAATCGAGAGGGAGTTTGGCGCTGCTCACCGGTCGCGGCCTGCGACGCAGCCATATCGCGTGAGGCCGAGACGGACGACGGGTGCCCGCCGGCTATGAGGGAGCTTGGGGCGTTGCCGGCGTCCGACCTCGGCTGCCGATCCGTTCAGTGGACCCGTTCGCCGAAATCCGGTTCCGGCTTCAGCAGCTCGGCCGCCGCCCGCGAGATCCAGCACCAGACGGCGCACGTGACCTCGTCACGGTTGTGGTGGTAGCGGAACACCTCGCGGTCGGCGATGTCGACGGCCTCGTCCCCGTGCCGACGCACCAGGAGGATCGCTGCCTCCCAGATCTTCCGCTGGTTCGTCATCGGCGCATCTTGTCTCATACCCGTACCAAGCATCCGTTGGGCCAATTGGTTCCATGTACAGTGCCGGTCCCGCCGGGTCGGCGCTTCCCGCCGTGCGCCGTCAACTCCGGGGCGAGGCATTGGCGGCGGCGACGCGCGTGCCTTCTTCCTCATCCGGCTCTGGCAGG
>DASWRT010000336.1:0-12357 GCA_036403035.1 Allostellaceae bacterium
GTCGAGCATGGCGATATGCCGGCGCTTCGACTCGGCGTCGAGGAACGAGCCTTCGAACGAGTTCGCCGCGAGCTGCCGCAAGGCCGCTCGGCCCAGGCCGAGATGGCGCTGCACGGCGAGGTAGTTGTCGGCGACGTATCCACCGAAATAGGCGGGGTCGTCGGAGTTGACGGTGACGAGCAGCCCGCGCTCCATCATCGTGCGCAGCGGATGCAGCGCCATGTCCCTGACGACGCAGAGCTTCAGGTTCGAGAGTGGGCAGACGGTGAGGGCGATCCGCTCCGCCGCCAGCCGTTCGACGAGGCGGTCGTCGTCGAGCGAGCGGTTGCCGTGGTCGATCCGGTCGACCCCGAGCACGTCGAGCGCCTCGCGGACGTAATCGGCCGGCCCTTCCTCGCCGGCATGGGCGACGCAGCGCAGCCCGGCGGCGCGGGCGCGGGCGAAGACGTTCCTGAACTTCGACGGCGGGTGGCCGAGTTCCGACGAATCGAGACCGACGCCGTCCAGCAGGTCGCGATAGGGCAGGGCCTCGTCGAGCGTCCGTTCGGCGTCGGCCTCGTCGAGATGGCGGAGGAAGCAGAGGATCAGCTTCGACGTGACGCCGAGCCGCGTCTCGGCCTCCTCCTGCGCGCGGCGGATGCCGCGGACGATTGCGGGAAAGGGTACGCCGCGCGCGGTATGGGCCTGCGGGTCGAAGAAGAGTTCGGCATGCACGACGTTGTCGCGCCGCGCCCGCTCCAGGTACGCCCACGTCAGGTCGCGGAAATCCTGCTCGGTCAGCAGCACCGACGTGCCCTGGTAGTAGATGTCGAGGAAGTCCTGGAGGCGCGTGAACCGGTACGCCGCGCGCAGCGCATCGACGGAGCCATAGGCGAGTCTGACGCCGTTGCGCCGGGCCAGGGCGAAGGCCATTTCCGGCTCCAGCGTGCCTTCGAGATGAACGTGCAGCTCCGCCTTCGGCATGCCGGCGATGAATGTCTCCGTCGCCGCGGGATCGGCCATTATCGCTCTCCTCCGTCGTGGTCGCGTCGCGGCCGGTGCGACCGTCCGCCCGCACAGGATAGCCGATTGCTCCGCCCGATGATGCTCGCCGTCTACCGGGATGGGCGCTGAAGCACCTTCACGCGATTCCGAAGGATGGCCGTCCGTGCGACGGCCGGTTGACCCGTCCGGGGCGCAGGGTAAGCGTAACGGCAGCATGATGCCGCCGCCGTCCGCCGATCCTCGCGCCGCTCGCGACCTCGTCAGCTTCCCGAAAAGGCTCCTATGCTGCGTTGCGATTGCTGCGGCGCAATGTGCCGACGCCGCATGGACTCTTCCGGGCGGCGTCGCGGCGCATTATGGTCCATTGCGCCATCCCCTCGCGGATCGTTCTGAAAGGACCGCCGAATGTCCGGGACCTCGCCTACGACGGAAGAGCTCCAGACATCCCTCCTCGACGCCGTCGTGCGCGACCGCACGCCGGTCACGATCTTCCTCGCCAGCGGCGTGCGCCTGCAGGGCTACGTTCTCGGCCACGATGCCTACACGCTGCGCCTGACCTCGGCGGACGGCGAGAATGCGCAGCTCGTCTACAAGCACGCGATCGCGGTGATTGCGCCCGACCGGCCCGGACACGCCGCCGAGCTGCCGGACCGCGCCGATGGCCCTTCGCGGGCGCCGCAGCAGATGGGCGGCCCCGGCTGGTCCGGCGACCGGCGCGGCCCCGGCGGCCCGCGCGGCGGCCGGACCTTCGAAGTCGAGCGCCGGCCGATCGGCCGCGGCCCCGGCACGTGGCGCCGGCCGCAATAATCGTCGGAGCCGCCGCCGCCTTTGGAGCACCCGACCGTACTGTAACCGATACCGTCAGGTGCTCTTATGCCAACGGCCGTTGAGCTTGCCTCATCGGCCGTTGGTCAAGCCCGCGCGGCGCGTGAGCGACACCCGCTCGGCATCGGTCAACGACCGAGGCCGACGGTGTTGTCGCGCGGCGGCGGCGGTATAGGGCTTCAGTGCGACAGGAACGCTGGTGCCGTCATGCTGCGCAGGATGGTCCGGGTCATGCCGCCGAGCACCATCTCGCGCATGCGTGAATGGCCGTACGCGCCCATGACGATAAGGTCTGCGCCGAGATCCGCCGCCCGCGACAGCAGCAGCTGACCGGGATCCAGCTCGTCCGAGACGGCCTGCTCGACCTGCGCCTTGACGCCGTGCCGGGCGAGATGCAGCGCGATGTCGGCGCCCGGCTCCTCGCCGTGTCCCTTGTTGCCGTGCTTCGGATTGATCGCGAGCACCGTCACGACATCGGCGGCTGCGAGCAGCGGCAGGGCGTCGTTGACCGCCCGCGTCGCCTCGCGGCTGGCGTTCCAGGCGACGACGGCGCGCCGTCCCACCGACTCGAACCGGCCGACATAGGGCACCACCAGCACCGGACGGCCGGCGGCGAGCGCGACGTCCTCCGGCCGCGGCAAGGCGTCGGCGTCCGGCTGCTCCGGATCGATCTGTCCGATGATCGTCAAATCCGCATAGCGGGCATGGAGCGGCACAACGGCGTTCGGCAGGCCATGCACGGTCCGCCATTCGGCGGCGACGCCATAGCGGCCGGCGACGTCGTCGAATGCCCGATGCGCTTCGGCGGCGCGCTGCTCGGCCCGCGCGGTCGCCTCCTCCAGGGCTTTCGCCATCAGCGCGCCCTCCATGTACATCGGGTAGGCGAGCGGATCGGGCACCGATACCGCGTACAGGCCGGTCAGGTGAGCCTGGAACCGTGCCGCGAGATCGGCTGCCACCTCCATGCGGCGGCCGGCCGCGGGCGTCGCATCGGCGACGACCAGAAGATCCTTATACATCGTTTCCTCCAGCGAGCGGGTTGCACTGCGCCATCGGACCCGATCGCCGCGGGAAACACCTTGACCTGGATCAACCGCCGCTTCGGCGTCGGATTGCCGGGAACCTGATGCAGGGAGGCTCTTATGCCGTCGGCCTCGGTCGTCGACCGGCGCCGAGCGGGCGATGCTCAAGCGCCGCGCGGGCTCGACCAATGGCCGATGAGTCAAGCTCAACGGTCATTGATATTATTCGGCGCGCTCGCGGTCGACGGTACGCCGCAGCAGCCGGGCGACGACCGCCGCCTGCGCGCCGGAGAGCACGAGGCGCGGCGCCTCCTCGCCGCGATCCGCCGCGACGCAGGCGATCTCGACGTGAGCGGCGTTCGCCCGCTCTTCCAGGAGCGATGCGAGATCGTCGAGCACCGTCGTCGCCTCGAACGGCCTGTTCACGTTCTTTTCCGCCATCGCCCGCCCCCTACGCACCGCGTCGCGCCCGGCCGCGTCGTCCGGCCGGCCGTTTGGATTGCGCCGGCCGCAACCGATCCCGCTCACTTCTCTTAACGCAGCGGTGCCGCCGTCGTCACGCCGGCTGTTGCAGCGGCGGCGAAAGCCTCTTCCGTGAAGCCGCACCGCGCGAGCGCCGCCCGCATGTGCGGCGGCGGCGACGCCTCCGCCGTCACCGGCGGGCGGTTCGGGTAGAGCGGCACGGCGATCGACCGCGCATGGAGATGGAGCGGCGCCGCCGCACCGCCGGCGGCAATGCCGCTGCCGTAGATCGGGTCGCCGAGGACTGGACAGCCGAGTCCCGCCGCGCAATGGACGCGGATCTGGTGAGTCCGTCCGGTGCGCGGCCGCAGTTCGAGCCAGGCCGATGTCCCGTCGGTTCCGAGAATTCGGTAGTCGGTCGCCGCCGTCTGGCCGGCGTCGCGGTCGACGATCATCCGCCAGCCGCCGCCCTTGCGCGTCACCTTGCGCAGCGGCAGCTCGATCCGTCCGCTCGCCGCTGCCGGAATGCCGGCGACGACGGCCCAGTAGACCTTCTCGACGGCGCCCGCCGCGAACAGTGCGCCGAGGCGGCGCAGCGCCTTGCGGTGCCGGCCGAGCACGAGGCAGCCGCTGGTGTCGCGGTCGAGGCGGTGGGCGAGGGCGGGCGGACTCGGCAGCCCGAAGCGCAGCGCGTCGAGATGCCGCTCGAGGTTCGGTCCGCCGCCCGGACCCGCATGCACCGGCAGACCGGCGGGCTTGTCGATGATCAGCATCAGCCCGTCGCGATAGAGGAGGCGGTCCTGGAGTTCCTGGGGTGTCATGTCGGCGCAGGGGACTAGCAGAGCAGCCGCTCCTGCGCCAGCGTACCGGCCGGGTTACCGGCGGCGGTCGCGCTTCGCCTCCGGGAACAGAGGCTCCGATGTCGGTCTGCCGTCGAAATCGGTCCATCGGCCGGCTTGGTAGTCGAAGAGCTTGCAGCGCCGGCAAATGTCGAGGAATGCGCTCCACGACCAGCACCAGGACGGCATACCCGGCGCGGATACGAGACGCTGCGCGCTCGCCAGCTTGTAAAGCGGTATCCCGGCGAGCAGGTGGTGCGCGTTGTGGTGCATCACATCGAGCAGGATCTTTTCGACTAAGACCGGTAAACGGATGTGGACCGTCGCGAACAGCGCGCTACGCTCCCGCGACCAGTTGTCTTCCCTGAACCACGGCCGTGCGCCGCGGCGACGCTCGCGAGCTTCGCCGCAAGGCCGGCGGCATATAGCCAGACCAGCAGCGTGTCAGCGAAATGAGCGAGCGCCGGCCGACAGACGGGATGTATCACCGACGGCCGGGCGAACGCCATGCGGCGCCCCCAGATATCGATCGTATAGTAAAACGGCACGCCGATCGGGCTGCGGAAGAAGCGGTACAGGATGCGTGCGCCGATCCGGGCGGCGGCGAAGTCGCCGGGCGACATCGGCTCCCAGGCATAGTCTTTGCCGCGTAGATTGGTGTACCGGTGGTGCGTCCGGTTGTGGCCGATGTCCCACAAGCTGAAATTGTGCAGCGACGTCAGGAAGGCGATGCGCCCAATCACGTGGTTCAGGGTTCGCGACGACGTGAAGGCGTGATGGCAGGCGTCATGGCCGATGACGTACATCGACCCGATGATGAGCGCGCAGGGAAACGCCAGCAGGAAAGCCAGTAACCCGCCCATTGCAGCGATCAGAAGCAGATTGGTTACGTAAGCCGCCAGCAGCGGCAGGAAGATCGCGCATGGCGTCAGGATGCTCCGGCGCAGGAGGGGAAGCCTCTTTGCGCCCGGCCGAGGCCGTTCGCCGCCGCCGGGGGGCGCTCGGCGTGGTCGTCCCGGCCGAGCGTTCCGCCGGCCGAAGCGAGCGGGGGAGGAGGAGACAAGGCGCTAAGCCGAATACGGGCTGGCATCAAATTCCTCGCGGATGCGCTGGCGGCTCAGAGCGGTTCACGATAGACCGGTCCACATGGAAAGGCGGCGTCATCCACTGAACGCTCACTCGTCCTATCGCTAAGGTTTAGTTTCGGTGCATTAAGGGCAAATTAACTGGTTCGCAAGCACTCTCCGTGAGACTGCTTTGCATTGCTGCATCAGGGCAGCAATGAGCGAGCGACTCGCTTGCGCCCCAAGGTCAGAGCCGGCGGGTGGGGAGCGGCGATCGCGGGAGCGCGCTGGCTTGTCGACACGGAACGTGCGGAAAGAGATCGTCATTCTCGGCGCGGTCTGCGGGCTGCTCGGCGCCGCCGGAAGCGCGCGAGCCGCTAGCTTCTTGCTTCAGGAGCAGAGCGCGCGCGGGATCGGCAGCGCCTTCGCCGGTCAGGCCGCCGTCGCCGAGGACGCGAGCACGATCTTCTACAACCCCGCCGGGATGACGGAACTCGTAGCGAAGCCGCAGGCCCAGCTCGGCGTGCGCGTGCTCGCCCCCGATGCCCGCATCGAGAATCGCGGTTCGAGCCTATCCGTCGGACCGTTCTCGGGCCTGCCGCTGACCGGTTCCGACGATCAGGGCTTCGATCCGCAATTCACCGGCGACGTCTACGTCGCACAGCCGCTGATGAACGGCGCATTGTGGTTTGGGCTCGCCGTCACCACGCCGTTCGGGCTCCGCAACGAGTACCGGCCGGATTTCTTCGGCCGGTACGACTCGCTGAAGACGGACCTGGCGACGATCGATGTCGCGCCGTCCGTCGCCTACCGGGTCGCCGATTGGCTCTCGGTCGGCGCAGGCGTCGACATCCAGCGGGCCGACGCGACGCTCGCCAACGCGCTCCCGAACCCGCTTGCTCCCGGCGGCCCGAGCCCCGCGACCGACGGCCGCCTGACGGCCGAAGGCGGCGATTGGAGCGCTGGCTTCAATATCGGCCTGCTCGTCAAGCCGGTGAAGAATTTGCGCCTCGGTTTCTCCTACCGGTCGGCGATCACGCACACGCTGTCCGGGCAGGTCACCACCGAGTTCGCCGGCGCCGTTACGCGGCAGGATGTTTCCGGCGACCTCGACCTGCCCGATATCGCGAATTTCGGCGCGGCATGGGACGTGACGCCGAGGCTGACGCTGCTGGCTCAGCTCAACTATTACGGCTGGAGCCGCTTCAAGGAGCTGCGCCTCCACGTCGCCGGCGGCAGCGATATCGCCATAGCCGAAAACTACCGGGACACGTTCGGCGGATCGATCGGCGCTCGGTACAAGCTGACCGATCGATGGAGCGTGCGGACCGGCTTCCAATACGACGAGACGCCGACGCGCGACGATTTCCGGTCGACCAGCGTGCCGGACAGCAACCGCTACTGGACCGCTCTCGGCGTGTCGTACGAGATCACCAGCGGAATCGGCGTCGATCTCTCGTACGCCCACCTTTTCACGCGCGACGCGTCGATCAACCACACGACCGCCTTTCCCGCGCTCGGCACAACCGCCGTTACGCAAGGCGTGACTCACGACAGCGCCGACGTCGTCGGCGTCGATCTGAGGCTGACATTCTGACCGCGATGCGGCGCGATGACGGACGATCCTGAAACACAGGCGGACTCGTCGCTCGCGATCGCGCGATTCAGTCTCCGATTCGCCGATCGGGATACCGAACGTACGTTTATGGCGGAGCACATCCGGCGAGGATTGCCGGTCCTCCGCCTCTCGCTCCTCACCGGGATGCTGCTATACGGGCTGTTCGGCATTCTCGATCTTTACATCGTCGCCGACCGGATCGAGGCGGTCTGGCTCATCCGTTATGCGGTCGTCTGCCCGACGCTGTTCACGCTGTATTTGACGACGTACGTCCCTGCCTTCGTCACCTGGGCGCAACCCGCGATGTCCCTGGCGATGATGATCAGCGGCGCGGGCATCGTCGTCATGACGGCGGTCACCAACGCTCGCGTCGGCGCGCTGTATTACGCGGGACTGATCCCAGTCGTGATCTATTGCACGACGTGCATCCGCCTTCGCTGGCAGTATTCGGGATCGATCTCCGCCGCGCTGTTCATCGCCTATCAGTGCGTCGCGTTGTTCGGCAACCCGATCCCGATCGAGACGCTCCTCAGCAACGACTCGTTCCTGGTCACGTCAATCGTTCTTGGCGTCTTCGCCAATTACGTGCAGGAGCTGTATATACGCAGGTACTTCATCAGCAACCGGCTGCTGTTGCAGGAGAAAGCCCGCTCGGACCAGCTTCTGACCGAAGCGCAGGCGGCGGACCGCGCCAAGGGCGAGTTCCTCGCGGTGATGAGCCATGAGCTGCGCACGCCGCTCAATGCGATCATCGGCTTCGCCGACGTCATGAAACGGCGGATGTTCGGACCGATCGGGTCCGAGCGCTATCTCTCGTACGTCGACGACATCTACGCCAGCGGCTCGCACCTGCTGGGAATCATCAACGACATCCTGGATCTGTCGAAGGCGGACGCCGGAAAGCTCGCATTGAACGAGGAGGAGTTCGACCTCGCCGTTGCAGTCGACCAAAGCCTTCGCCTGCTCCGCGACAAGGCGGCGGAGGGCGGGGTCCGTCTAGCGTTCGAGCCGCCGCCCCCGGGGACCGTACCGCGCCTGCTTGGTGACCTGCGGTTGGTAAAGCAGGTCATCATCAACCTCGTCTCGAATGCTATCAAGTTCACGCAATCCGGCGGCGCCGTCACGGTGCACGTCGATGCGCGCGGAAACGGCGCGTACGCAATCCACGTCGCCGACACCGGCATCGGCATCGCGCCCGAGGATATCGGCCGAGTGCTCGAACCGTTCGTGCAGATCGAGAGCGCGTTCAGCCGCAAGCGCGGCGGCACCGGCCTCGGGCTGCCGCTTGCCAAGAAGATCTTGGAGCTACATGGCGGAACGATCGCCATTGAAAGCGCGCTGGGTGCCGGGACGACGGTGACGGCTTGCTTCCCCGCGGACAGGTTCGTCGCGCAGCCGGCGGAATGTAACCTCGGCGCGGCGTAACCGGACTACGACGGTAGCGAAACCGACACAGTCCGGTGTGGCGTGTTCCGTCGCGGTGAGAATTGCCGCCTTTCTATGGCTTCCGAATCCGCATCATGCAGACGCAACCGCTCGGGTCTATCTCGGTCGTGACCTCGGCGGCGCCGAGATCCTCCGCGAGCGCACGCATGTCGGCTTCGCTGCGATAGATGATGTTCCAGTCGCAGAGGAACTCCATCGTCCAGAAGGTGCCCTTCAGCGTATCGAATATGTTCCCGACAAGCAGGGTGCCGCCCGGAGCGAGCTGCTCGTACAGCGCCGCGACCAGCGACTTCGCCCGCTTCGCGACGAGGTAGTCGATCAGCCCGACGGAGTAGATCAGGTTTTGCGCCGGCAATTTGTTGAACAGCTCGCCGGCCTTCAGCAACTGGCTGAACGAGGTATGCAGACAGTTGACCGTCGCCTTCCCCCCGAGACGGAGCACCTCGGCATAAGTCCGCTCATACGCGAGGGAGAGCGCCGCGTGGTCCTGGTCGATCAGCGTGAATCTTACCGGCTTCGGCAAGGCCCTAAGTTGCAGGTAGTCGACGACCTCCTTGGCCGGGCCGCAGCCGAGGCTCGCGATGTGCACCGGTCCCTCGTCGGTCGCGGCGTTCACGGTGGCGGCAATTGCCTGACGCACCATGACCATGCGCGACGCGACGCATTCCGCCGCATCCAGGCCGATGCGGTGGACGAGCTGGTCGAAGAGCGTCCTGCCTTCGCGCTGCCAGTCGTACACGTGCTGCATGACAAGGAAGTCGCCCGGGTAGCCGAGCGGCTTCTCATAACTCCGATGCCAGATCGGCCCGCATAGGAGTTCCGGCGTCACGACCAGTTCGGTGTACCGCTTGGCGGCGGCGAACGAAGCGGGATCGTCGAGCAGCGGACGGACGATCTCATTCGCGCGGTACCAGAGCTTGCGCCAACGGGGCAGCATCCGCTCCTCGCAGAGCGCATACATGTCGTCGATCGCGGCGCGGTCCGGATTCGTCGCCATGAACCGCTCGACGATCGCCTTGTAGGTCCGCAGCAGATGCACGACGTCGGCGCACACCGCCCGGTATTCCGGCGCGACCAGCCCGTCGGCCTGCGCGAGGTCGCGATCCAGATCGACACGGATCAGCGTCTCCTGGTACTTCGCGACGAGCTGCGGGATGTTGAAGCAACGGTCGGTCAGCCGGACGCCGAGCTTGGTGCCGAACGGCGTCGGCTCAAGACGGGAGATCTCTCCGACGCCTTCGTGCAGGATCGTGCCGTTGACGCCGAGCTGCACGGGAACGCGCGTGCCGACGTCGCAGTAATCGTTGGTGCCACGGCCGGCGAGCGCCGCAAGACCGTTCAGGCTGATGTCCTGGAGGGCGTAATTGACATTGTCGATGGCGAGATCGGGAGGCATGCGCTTGAAGAGATCCCGCGCCTTGAACCGCTCGGCCCTGTAATAGATGCGCCGTCCGCTTCCGCCAGTCAGTTCTTCGTAATGCTTCATCATCCCTCCGGGACCTACTCCCGTCCGGCGTATGCCTGCGGCGACGCCTCGCTCGCTCACGAGGGGGCGCGTGATCGGCGTACACTGAACGATACATAAAAGTGCGACCGGGTGCTATCAAACGGTTCCCGTTCATTTACGTTTTTTAAACCATATACAATATCTTGGATTGATCAAAAGAATTTGTTCGCACGCCTAAAACCTTAACAAATTTACTAATCTCATAGCGATATGATGTATGAGAACCACAAAATATTGTGGCTGGACGGTCCGTGGGCAATCAGCCGGCTTGATCGATGTTAACGATGTATTCGCGAATCGCAGACATCTCCGGGCGCGCCGTCGCCTCGGTTGGGGACAGTTTCCCTTGCCTCCGTCCGGTTGCGGCCGCTCACCGCTCCCGTGCAATGCCAAGGCGGATGTCGTTCGCGCGCTCCGTCAGGGAGGGGCGCGTCAGGGAGGGGCGCAATAGGTGGGATTGCAGACGAAAGTCGGCTCTCTAACCCGTCCGGGGTAGAGATTGGTTAGATGTTCTTAACCAGCCGACGCCGAGGATGGTTGTTCAACTCGGTGAAGGGGACACACGGTGTTCACGTTCGACGAGGTCGGTCTCAAGGCGGTCGACATTCTCGCGCACGCCTGCGAACAGGAGTTCGGAGCGGACGCCTCGACGCCGCGGGCGTTGCGCCTGCTCGCCCGTCAGCCGAACCTCCGCGCCTACAGGCGCATTGCGACGGCCTTCAACCGGCTGCCGATCGATGCCCGTCGACGCGTCGCCGACCGTGCCGAGGCGGAAGCGCGGCGCGTCTGGCGCCCGCGGCGCGAGTTGGATCTGCGGCTTCCGGGATTGCTCAGGACCTTGAGCGACCGGGGCGTCCGGAACGTTGCGGCCGCCGCCGTTGCCGGTGGAGGCGGCACCCGGGCGTGATCGCGCCTCCCCGACGGACGGACGGACGGGGAGCGGACCCGATCAGATCGAGAAGTCGAGCGCCGGCTCGTTGCGGCGGCCGGCCGGCGACGGATTCGACGCCCGGGTCCGGTTGACGACCATCCTGTCGTGAAGCTCGCGGATGGCCAGCGAGCCGGTCTTGACGAACAGGAACGGGAACAGCCCGTGCATCACGCAGGCGCAGCCGGCGACGAGCATCCGCCAGGCGAAGGACCATGCCGTGCCGAGATGCTCGACGTAGCTTTCTCCGACCGACGCCGGATGCTCCGAGAACGACCAGCGCATCGCGACAACACCTCCATTGACGAAACAATCAATCGTAGCACGGGAGCGCGGGAAACGGGTTGCGTTGTCGGGCGTCTTGCCGTCGAATGGTGCAATTCCATTCCATCACCGAGCGGTTTCACAGAATGGATTGCCAAATGGATGAGATCGACAGGAAGATTCTCGTCTGCTTGCAGGAAGACGCGACAATGCCCGTCGCCGATATCGCGGCGCGTGCCGGCCTGTCGCCCTCGCCGTGCTGGCGGCGAATCCAGAAGCTGGAGGAGGCGGGCGTCATCCGTCGCCGCGTCACGCTTCTCGACGCCGGGAAGATGAATGTCGGCGTCACCGTGTTCGTCAGCATCCGGACCAATCGGCACAACGCCGCCTGGGCGGAATCGTTCTGCGCCGCCGTCACCGAGATTCCCGAGGTGGTCGAGTTCTATAGGATGAGCGGGCAGATCGATTACCTGCTGCGGATCGTCGTGCCGGACATCGCCGCCTACGACCGGGTCTACAAGCGGCTGATCCGGATCGCTGACCTGTACGACGTCAGCTCCAGCTTCGCGATGGAGCAGATCAAGTACACGACGGCCCTGCCGACCGGCTACGCTTCGTGAACCTACATCCGCAGGGAGGAAAACGAGAATGAGCGATCAGAGCCGCACCGCCGCCGATGCCGCCGGCGGCGGTCTCGTCGTCCGCCACGCCGACACGGACCGCTTCGAACCGGGGCTGCGGGCCTTCTTCGAGTACCGCGATCTCGGCATCGCCGCGGCGACCGGCGGTCGCGTGCAGGCGCACGTGATCCGCGCGCGGACGGGCGACAAGCTGCGCGACGGCGGTCATTACCATACGCTGGACTTCCAGATGGTCTACGTCCTGAAGGGCTGGGTGCGCTTCGAATACGAGGGCGCCGGAGAAATCCTGCTCCGCCCCGGCACCTGCGTCTACCAGCCGCCCGGCATCCGCCACCGCGAGATCGACCACTCCGACGACCTCGAACTGCTGGAGATCACGATGCCGGCCGAGTTCGAGACGGTCGCGCTGAAAGAATAGGGCTTTTTACCCCGCCCGAGCGGGGCGTGCTCGAACTCAAAAGAGAAACTTTGAATCGGGGATCGGGGGGGGGGTGGTGGGGGATCGGGGAGATAAGTATAAAGAAAACGCTTCAACGCAAAGGACGCAATGTACACGCGAAGGCCGCAAAAGGACTTATTGCGCGCCTGCGGCGCGCGAGAAAATTTACCGTCGCGTCCTTAGCGAATCCATCGCGTCCTTCGCGTTAAGCGGTTTGTCGTCTTTTTTATTCTGATCTCCCCCGATCCCCGATTCAACGTTTCTCTTTCGAGTTCGAGCACGACCCGCTCGGGCGGGGTAAAAGGCCCTACTCCTTCA